>NZ_CALUMA010000073.1 GCF_944321625.1 uncultured Slackia sp. | reverse complement strand
GACTGGATGCCGCTGCGGTAGATTTCGCCAAAGTACGCAGCATAGTTCAGCACGAACGCAATATAGGTCGCCATGTACTTCCAGTCGGCATCCGTCTGGATGCCGAACAGGCCCCAGGGGCCAAACTGGATAGCGAGCAGCTGCAGCATGAGCGGCGTGCCGCGCATGACAGAAATATAGAAACGCACGAGCAGCGCCAGCGGTTTGAATTTGCTCATGCGCCCAAGCGCCACCAGCACGCCCAGCGGAAGCGAGCCTACCAGCGCAATGCAGAAAATCTGCGCGCTGACAAGCAGGCCTTCACCCAGCATGCCAAGCATGGTCGAGAGTTCCATCGTCGTCCTTTCGTTTTCCGGTCTGCATCTCCGTTCGTGCCGGAGTGCTGCGAAGCAAAGGCGTCCCTTCGGGAGGGAACACGCCGAAAAGCGCCCCATACTTCAGCTCTCTTTCGACAAAGGCGCGTTGCCGTAAGGCACCTTCGTCCATCCGCGCCTTCAGAGCCTATGCCCCTATCGCACGGAAAAGCGGACGAGGGCACGCGTTCGCCCGCTTACATCCTTTCGTTCGGGCTTTTGCCCTTGGAAGGCACGCCGCCCGCAGCGTTTGCTACTTGATGAGCCAGTTCTCGTAGCTGATGCCGTACTCGGCGTACTTGTCGCACAGCTCCTGGACGGTGCCGTCCTCGTTGAGCTCCTTGAGCGTTTCGGTCACCTGCTCGGCCAGAGCCTCGTTGCCCAGCTTGAAGCCGACAGCGTAGTGCTCGTCAGAGAGGGTTTCCTCGAGCTGCTTGTAGGCATCCGGGTTGGCGGCCATGTTGTACTCAGCGATAGAGAGGTCGCACGCCACGGCGTCAACCTGGCCGGACTGCAGCATCATAAACGCGGTGTTGTACTCGGCGATGGTGTCGAGCGAAGCGAAGGTGGCGGCGAGGTCAGCCTTGTCGCCTTCGAGCACGTCAAGCGCGGCGGAGTCGACCTGGGTGATGACGGTCTTGCCCGCCAGATCCTCGAGGCTGTTGATGTCGCTGCCAGCGGTGGTCACGATGACCTGGCCGTTCAGCATGTACGGGTCGGAGAAGGTGTAGTTGTCCTCGCGGCCTTCCATAGTGAAGCCGTTCCAAATGCAGGTGATGGTGCCTGCGTCGATCATGGCGTCCTTAGCATCCCAGTCGATGGCCTCAAGCTGCAGGTTCCAGCCGTTCTTTTCGCAGACAGCCTGAGCGAGGTCCAGGTCGAAGCCGGTGAACTCACCGTCATCGCCCACGAAGCCGTACGGCGGGTAAGACTGGTCGAAGCCGACGATGAAGTCGGTGATCTCTGCAGAATCGTCCGTCGCTTCGGTGGAAGCAGCGCTCGAAGAGGTCTCTTCGGTAGCCGTGCTCTCCTCGGCGGTGGACTCGGCGGAAGAGCCGCCGCAGCCGGCCAGCAGGACGGCGGACAGGCACAGCATGCATGCCACGCCGATGATCGCGAGCAGTTTCTTCTTCATGTTCCCTCCTGTGGTCGGCGAACGAGGCCGCTCCGGCCGGCCGGCTTCCACGCCGCCCGGTTTGCCCGGTCTGCCTTGTCCGCGCTTTACTACTTTACTGAACTAAAGTAGCTGCAGTGTAAAGGAGGGCACGGGCGCTGTCCACCCTCAACCCGTGTTTTTTCCGCGAGGGGGCGGCGCGGCGCAGCGACCTCTCGCTGCGCCCCCCTGAGCCCGCGGACCGCGCGAAAGGCCCTACTTCTTATTCCGGTTCAGCAGGTTGCGGCCCAGCAGGTTGTTCTTCTGCATCTCGGGAATCCAGATAAAGCGCGGCTCGAAGTCCATGAGCTCGCTCGTGCGCACCATCGGCTCCACCGTCAGGCATTTCTTCAGGCAGATGTCGGCGCACGAATCGCACTGCACGCAATCGGCCACGGAGAATTCCAGGTATTGGCCCTCCCCTTCGGGCTTCTCTTCGCTCATCTTGAGCGCGCCCGTGGGGCAGAACACCGTGCACATGCGACAGCCGCTGCACGCCTCGGCATCGATCTCGACGCTGCCCCACAGGCGCGTGAAGATCTCGTCCTCCTGCGGCTGGCCCATACGGTCGAGCGCATCGAGCGTGGACGGGCGCCGTTCCGCCTCGAAATGCGGCAGCGCGCCGTCTTCGGCCACCCGCAACCGCTCGCGCAGCGTCGGAATCTTCTCCCCGTGCTTGAGCGCCTTGAGCGCCGTGGACGCAGCGCCTTTCTTCACGCGCTCTTTGCCGCGCATGAAAAACGCGCGCCGCGATTCGCCCAGCGCCAGCGTGTCGTCGTCGCGCAAGACGGCCTCTTCGGGCCATGCGCTCGAGCGCTCAACGCGCACCGGGCTGCCCCACGCCTCCAGCAGGGTGTTCGCCGAATCGACCGTGTCCGTCGTGCCGGCGCTCGTGAAGCGGTACTTGCAGGTGTGGCAGTTGCCGTCCACAAGCGTGATGGCCCGCGCGCCGTCCGCCGCCACGTTCAGGAGCAGGCACTCCTCCACTCGCCCCAGACACGGCACCTCCGCGTACTTCTCGGGATTGCCCTTGCCGTGCGAGGACACGCGCGCGCACGCGAAGACCGCGTGGCCGCCGGCGTTCTCCGTCGCCTCGACGATGGATTGCGCCAGGTCGCGGTCGAGCGGCTTGGTGGGCGCAAGGGCCTCGGTCGGGCACACGGTGGTGCAAGCGCCGCAGGACACGCAGAACATGTAGTTGAAGTCGAGCTTGTTCATGCCCAGCGTGAGCGCGCCGTCAACCGGGCATGCCTCAAGACACCGACGGCACGACGCGTTGCGGTTGCGCACGGTGACGCACCGGTCGGGCGTGACGTAGACCGCCTTCGTCTCCAGCAGCTCCGCCATCTCCATAATGTCATTGAGGTTCGGCACGCTCTACTCCTCTGCGAACGCCTTCTCCATGATTTTGAGCTCTTCGGGCGTGTTCACGTTGATGAAGCAGCCGCCCATGGGCTCGACCTTCAGCACCTCCGACTGCGGCAGCGGCTGCACCTTCACGCGATCGAAGATGGCCTGCGCGCGCTGCTCGCCCGCCGCCACGGCGGCCTCCACGACTGGCAGGCACGTGGAGCGACGGTACAGCGCGTGGAACGGCTCGAAGCCGTGCTTGTTGACCGGGACCACCACGTCCGCCATGGTCGCCGCCATGAGCGCCGCCTCGCGCACCACCAGCGCAGAGGACGCGCACACCATATCGCACGCCACGATGGCCACGTACTCGCTTTCCGCGGCACGCAGCGCCGAGTAGATGCCCGGCAGCGCCCCGCGGTGGTCGCAGATGTCCGGAACCAGGCAAATACCCAGGTCAGGGTATTGCTCGTGAAGGAACGCCAGGTTCTCTGCCTCGTTCGTGGTGATGAGCATCTTGTCCGCCGCCGGGGCAAGGCGCTCCACAAGCCGGCAGATGAGCGGACGCCCCGCGAACGGCACCGTCGCCTTGCTGCGTCCCATACGCCGGCTTTCGCCGCCTGCCTGGATGGCCACGGTGATGCGACGGCGCACGTGGTGCTCCACGAGGAAATCGCACACGGGCGCGATGTCGTCGAGCCCGAAGGCAGGTATGCCGTAGATGCGCGCCGCCTCCAGCGCCGCCGGAATGTCCGTCACCACCGCGATGGTGGCGCCGGAGGGCATCTTGCTGCGCAGGTCGGCAGCGTGCTTGGCCTGGTCGCTGGCGGGGAGGGCACTTTCTGCGGCGGGCGTCGCTGCGGACGGGGCCTCTGCGCTCGCGCCTTTTTCGTCCGCGGCCCTTGCGCCTGCGGCTTTCGCGCTCGCGGCCCCCTCTACGCCCCCAGCCGCCTTCTCATCGCGCTCACGCTCTGCGCGCAACCGCGCGCGCCCCGCCTGGATGAAGTCGGTGCCCAGCGAGGCCCCCGCTTGCGCGCCCTCCAGGAACGCTTGTGCCA
>NZ_CALUMA010000072.1 GCF_944321625.1 uncultured Slackia sp. | reverse complement strand
AACCCCTTCTCGGTGCTTTTGTTCGACGAGATCGAAAAGGCGCACCCGTCCATCATGGACAAATTCCTGCAGATTCTGGAGGACGGCCGCATGACCGACGGCCAGGGCAACACGGTGTACTTCAGCGAGACAATCATCTTCTTCACGAGCAACGTGGGCATCTCCGAGGAGGTGCTCGACGAGCATGGCCGCGCCGTGGGGCGCCGCAACATCGTGCAGCCCGGCGAGCCCTACGACCAGATCGAACAGAAGGTGAAGGACGCCATGGCGGTGCATTTCAAGCCCGAGGTTCTGAACCGCATCGGCGAGAACATCGTGGTGTTCGACTACATCAGCGAGGAAGCGAGCGGGCTCATCGTGCGGGCGCAGCTCAGCAAGATCGTCGCCAACGTGGCCGCTCGCAGCGGCATACGCGTGGAGGTGTCCGATCCGTGCGTTGCGTGGTTCTGCCGCGAGGCGCTCGCGCCCGAGGTGCGCGAAAAAGGCGGCCGCGGCGTAGGCAATCTGGTGGAGGCACGCTTCCTCAATCCGCTGGCGAGCTTCGTGTTTGATGCGGCCTGCAGGCAGGACGATACCGTACGTGCCGACGCAACCGAGCGCGGCGTGGTGTTCAGCAAGGCTTAAACGAGTCCACGGATGCGTGGGGGCCTACCGCCGGTCGCAGCAAGCAAGGCACAGCCCGCTCGCCAGCGCCCGCTGCGCATCCCGACGCGCCCGCCTCGTCGCGCCCACCTACGTCCGCGGCGCGCGCCCACGCGCCCTACCCGTGTGCAACCGCAGAAATCCTGACGCGCTCCGAAAGAAAGGACCCCTCCATGAAACTTCAGTACGCTGCCATCAGCCTGACCGGAACGAACCACGAGTTCAACGAGGATCGCGCGCTCATGGGCATGCGGTCGCTGCCGCCCGAAAGCGGCGCTGTCGTGTGCGGCAAAGATAGGATGTCGCGTGTGTTTGCCGTGTTCGACGGTGTAGGCGGACACGGCGGCGGCGCCCAAGCGGCCGAGCAGGCACTCGCAGGATTCAGCTCCGCATGCGCGCAGGCGCATATCCAGCCTGGTCGCACTGCGGATGACGCCGCCGATGCTGAAGACGCTCCGCCCGCAGAAGACCCGCTCGTCGTGTGGCGCGCGGCGCTCGCCACCTGCCTCAAAGAGGCCAACGACGCCATACTCGCGGGCCGAGCCTGGGGCAAGCGCCTGGGATTCTGCGCTGCGGCAGGTCTCGCGCTCGACGAATTCGGCAATGTGCACGTATTTCACGCCGGAGACGTGCGCGTCTATCGTTTCCGTTCGCCTTACGCGATGCGGGTCACGAAGGACCACTCGCTCGCCGAGCAATGGCGTGATGAGCACCCTGGACAGCCCACGCCCAGCGACATCGCCCATACGATCACCCGAAGCTTGGGACATCCCGCCCCAGATGCCCATACAGCCGATGAAGCCTGGCCGTTCGAGATGGAGCAGCCCACGCCAGCGATGCCGGGCGATGTCTATATCGCCTGTTCGGATGGCATTTGGGAATACACCTCCGAAGAGGATTTCGAACGCGCTTTCTCCGATGCCGAATCGCCTGCCGACCTGGCAGACGCCTTGAGCGTCATCGCGGCGCAAGCGCGCGAGCGGGGATCCTACGACGACGCGACCATCGTGGCCGTGCGCATCGCCTAGCGCGGCCAGAGCCGAGCAGAACGAACACGCCAAGGGACTCAAAATCCGCCCTACATACAAGGTGCATCCCAGAATCGGACAAAAAATCGAGAATCTTTGTGAAAAAACGGGGTGAAAACCTCCCGTGGAAGCTTATTTCTTAATTGCCACCTGGGGTTTTAATCTTTTACGAAAGAAAGGCATGCGATTTTCGAACGCCAAACCACAAACATTCTCGATTTTTTGTCCGAAATCAAGAAACGCCTTGTATCGAGCCCCGATTTTGCGCAAAAGCCGGCGAAACATGAGCGATTCGCACGCTCTTCCTAGAATCTGAATCACGATACGACGCGAAGCTCGCCTTCGCGAAACGCTCCCGAAGCGCGCCGTCGAGGAATGCAGGCGCATAAACTAGGAAAGGGGCTCAAGATGGCCATCGATCGAACGCCGCGCAGATATGCGGCCGATACGCTACTCGACATGCCGAGCGACACAGTGCTCGATATGCAGGACGACACGTTGGTCGATATGCCAGGCGATACGCTGCTCGACATGCCAAGCGATACGCTGCTCAGCATGCCAAATGACACGTTTGCCAATGCGCAAAGCAGCACGGCACCCCATCCGAAGAGCACCGCGGCATACAACGCACCAGGCGAAACGACGCATAACGCATCAGGCGGCACGCCTTACAGCTCCACGGCCACGACGCTTGACATGCCTGCCGAAACCTTGGACCAGTCGGGCGATTCGCCCTGCCTTTCCGGCACCGATATCCCCTTCATGGGCGATGACGGAAAGGCCTACCTGCTGCACACAAGCGATATCCTGGGCTCGGGCGCGCAGGGCACCGTGGTGCGCGCCACCGATGAGACGGGCGCGCGCTATGCCGCCAAAATCAGTTGGATGCCCCGCAGCGCGAAAGACCGCATGAACCGCAATGCCGTGCTCGCGTTCCTGCGCTCGCTCATGACCGACCATCCCCTTCACGAGCGCCACTTCACCCAGACCCATCTGATGCCGGTCTACGCAATCGGCCAGGTGCGCGACGAGGTACCCGGCATGGGCGAGGCGACCTACGACGTGGCAATCATGCCCGTCTGCGACCCTTCGCTCGGCCACCGCACCGATGTGAGCTTCGAGGAAATCCGCGCGCTCATCCTGCCCCAGGCGGCAGCGGGCCTGCACCTTTTGCACGAGAACCGCATCGTGCACCGCGACATCAAGCCCAAAAATCTCTACATGCTCGACGGCAATCTGGTGCTGGGCGACTACGGCATCTCCAGCGTGCTCGACGCCGGACGCGACACGGGCTCCACCAAGATCGACCGCCGCACGCCGGGCTACTCGCCTCATTCCTCGGTGGTGCAGCGCGAGAACGACTGGTACTCGCTGGGCTATACCATCTGGACGCTTTACAACGGTGGACGCCACCCCCATCAGGCGCTCATCAACGCCGACGACCTTTCCTCGGTGCTCGCCGGCGGAAGGCCCGTGCCGTTCGCGGCCCACGAACCCGCCCATGAGACCTTGGGCGAGCTGATCTTCGGCCTCACGTACGCGTTCGCGGCGGGCCGCCTGGGCTACGACGACGTGATGCGCTGGTGCGAGGACCCCACCGCGTTCCATTACGCTGATCCCGTGCTCGACGGCACGGCGCAGCCCCATGCGCGCCGCGGCTATCAGTTCGAAGGCGCCGAATACCTCGACCGCACCTCGCTGGCAGACGCCCTGTGCACCCAGTGGGAACGCGCCAAGCGCCACCTCTACACTCATGCGCTGGAAGAGTACTTCCGCGGCGTCGGCGAGACCGACCTCGCCGTCGCGCTCAACGACATCGTGGAGATGGATAAGACCACCATTTCCGATCACGATCTGGGCCTTGCCCGAGCCCTCTCCCTCATCGACCCGCAGGGGCCGGCGTTCCGCTGGAAGGGGCGCTCGTTCGAGCTCAACGGCTTCGCCGACTTCTCCCATGCCGTCGGCGATTCCGAAGCGCTGGCGTTTCTCTCGTCGGGAATCATGTCGCGCTGGGCGCAAGACCACGGCGCCAACGACGCGGCCGACGTGCTGCGCGCCGTGGAATCGGACACGAAAAGCCAGCCCGAGTTCGCGCTGCAGTTCTGCCGCATGAAGTTCTCGGACAAAGACCCCGATTTCTACGGCGCGAAGACCGTCGATGAGTGCTTCGCGCGCATCTCTTCCTCGCCCGCCGGCTTCTACGCGATCGTGGACAGCTCCCGCTTCATGCATGAGCTCACGGGGTTCCTCGCCGCCGCGGGCCTGTTCTCGCAGGCGGAGATGCTCGATTGCACGCTCGACGAAGGAGGCGTCATGGCATGCGCCGGCCGCCTGCTTGCGCTGTTCGACGAGGCATGCAGCGACAAGGACGCTGTGCGCGCCTTCAACGCGCACTTCGGCCCGCTGGGGCATGTGGGCTGGATGGCCCGCAACACGGCCCTCTACGAGGCGCGCAGCGAAACCGCCCGCAATCTGCTGATGCGCGCCGCAGCGGCCCCCGACTGCACGCACATGCCCGTGGCGCAGGCCATCGAAACGCTGACTGCGGCCGAAAACGCGGTGCTCGACGTCCGCGCGCACATGGCCGAAAGCCCCTATATGGCGCGCTTGGGCCTGGCGGGCGAAAACGAGGACATCTTCGCGCGCAACGCGGACGCGTATTTCACGTCGGATTTCCAGGACCGCCTCCTGCCGCGCGGCTACATTCGCGAGATGGTCGATGCCTCCTGGGCGAACCCCGAAGCGGCGATGCAGCTGCAGAGGAACTACGTGGGCTCGGCCAAGGTTGGGCAACGCACGAACGCGGCCAAGGCGGCGCACGAGGCCGCCGGCCGCCTGCGCGAGGAGGCCGCGAAGCAATCGGTCGCACGGACGTCGGACGGCAGGAAGCTGCCCTGGGCGGTGGCGACAATCGTGCTGACCGTCGTGTTCGTCCTGATGCTGGCGACGATCTGGCCTCACATAACCATGACTTTGCACGTCGGCAACATCGAGCACAACGTGGGCGGATTCCTCTCGCAGCCCATCGCGCAAACCTTCACCCTGAGCGTGCTCGCGTTCGTGGGATTCCTCGTGGCGGTGTGCGTGTCCATGAGCTACCGCATCGCCGACATCGCGACGCTCGGTCGCAACCGAAGCATGGCGAACGAGACGATGGAGCTTGCCGCGCGCGTGGCAGAGGAAGGCCAGCAGATCAACGCCGGAATCGACGAAACCACCCAGATGCTCAAGCGCCTCGATACGGACATGCCTCCCACGCTGGGGGTCGATGCGCACCTGCGCTCGTGCGCATCGTACACGCAGGGCGAAGCGCGCGTGCGCCGCGGCCCGTGCGCCGTGCTGTTCTGGGCGGGCGCGACGCTCTGCGCCGTGTGCCTGTTCGCGCTCACCGTAAGCTGGCTGCCCTCCGCCGCAGCGGTCGGCCTGGACGTGCAGAACTTCGACCCCTCGCTCCTCCAGGGAATCTACCTTGCGGCGGCGATTGTGGCATTCGCGATCGCGGCATGGTGGGCCAGCAGCTCCAAGAGCATTCCCGGGACCTGCGCGATGTGTTTGGCCCCCACCGCCGGCGTGGTTGCGGCGTACGCGATCGTCACGATTATCACCATCGCGCTATTCGGCCTGGCCATCGCATTGATCCTCGGCATCATAAGCGCCATCTTTCGATAGTTGGTGCATGCGCGGCACCGACGCTGGCGCCGCGCATGGCACCCCCATCAGCCACCCCGTCAACCCACCATGTATCAACCCGTCCGACCAGCCCGCCACGTATCGGGCATCACCCCGCCCTTCCGACAAGCACGCTCGGCATCAAGAAAGGACAACCGTCATGGCCTCCGAAAACACAGCGAACGAACTTCCCGCCAACACCACCGTATCGTTTGCGGGCGATGTTCTTGCAGCGCGCATAGCCCCCCTCGTTTTCGCCGCGATGGTGGCGCTTATCGGGATGCTTACCATAACGGGAGCGTTCTCCGACTTCCGCGACGCCATCCAAAACAGCCCGAGCAACGACGATGCCGGCTTCTACGAATTCGTCTACGAGCAATACGGAGCTGCGACCTGGGACGACTGCTTCAGCGGACCGCTTGAAGATTTCATGCCCGCCGCCATCGACACCTCGAAGGCCACGGTGCCCGCGTCGAATGAGCCCGCAGCGTCCGACAGCAATGCCACGGAAGAGACGCCGGGTTCCGCCGACCCAACGGGTGCGGCTTCGGCGGACGAAGCCCCCGCAGACGAGACCCCGGCAGAATAGCCCCGCAAAGACAGACGAAGCATAGCAAGGAGGAGCCATGTCAGAACCCATCTATCAAAGCGACGACTACAGAGAAGTCGAGATACCCGCACTGTGCACCGAGGAAGACAACGCAAAGCGAGCCGAGATCGAGGTCTTGGGAGTTGCAGCCGTGGTGCTGGCGGCGCTCACGCTTTTCGCAGGCTGGCAGTTCCTCAAAGAGCTGTTCGGCTATCTGGAGCGGCAGTGGAGCTGGTATGCCCTGAGCTTCGGCATGCCGCTCGATATATCGGGGTTCATGGACCTCGCGTTCATCGGTCTCGCAGCATGCATGCTCGCCGCAGGTCAGCCGTATTTCGCACGCTTGATGCGCCGTCCCTGGGCAGGCTGGAGCGAGACGGCAATGGGCGTATACTGGCTCGGCAGCGCCGTGTGCGCATGGTGCTTCATGTCGGCCAGCAACGCCGGACTCCCGCTGGAAATAGCATCTCATCTGGGATTTCCCATGGGCGACTGGGGCGTTGCAGTGCAGCTGTCCTACATCGTTTTGAGCATTGTCGTCTACGTCCTCATCGCCGCACTCACCAAGAACAACCCCGGCCCGCTTGCCGCCTTGGGGCTGTGCCTCTCGCCCGTGGTGGCAGCGCTGAGCGGCTTCATCCTTGTCGCGATCGGTGTCGCCTATCTGGCCACCATCGCGTTCAAGAAGATCGGAGCGGCGTTGGATGCCGAGGACGAGAAAGAGAGCGAATGGACCGACGAGGACGACGAACTGCTCGAGGACCTCTGCCTCAAATGGCACAGGACCCGCGGGAAGCACGAGAACAAGTGGGACGATGACCCCGAAGATCGCGACACGAACTCTTCGTCCGTCCAGCATGACGGCGACGTCATATTCGATGGGAGCATCTTCGAAGCCGCGACAAAAGCGCACGCCGACAAGGACGACGATGCCGACGCCAAGGACGACGCCGACAACGACGAAAGCATCCGTAGTTCCGTCAGCAACGTGGACGCTTCTGAGCGCGAACACAGAGCTGAGAGCGGCGACGAGACGCAGCCTAAAAATGCCGGCCCAACATGTGCCTAGAGCTCACCCAGCACATCAGCCACTTCGAGCCATTCGTCCTCGAGCGCCCCTTTGGCAGCCTTGAGATCATTTAGTTCGCCCTGAAGGCGGCCCAGCGCCATGAAGTCGGTGGGGTCGGCGGCCGCCATCTCGGCCTGCTTTTCCTCCACGCGCTTGCCCGCCGTGGCGATGCGCTTCTCCAGGCTGCCGCGGCGCTTCTTAAGCTCGCGCAGCTCGGCGTTGGAAAGCGCAGGGACGGCCCGAGAGAACCCGTCGCCCGATATGGAGCCCGCCTCACCCTGATTCGCGCCTGTCTGGCCCGTCACCTCGGCGAAGGAACGCGCAGCCGCATCGCGCTCGTCGAGCAGCTCCAGGTATTCGTCCACGCCGCGCGGCACGTGGCGTAGTTTGCCGTCGATGAGCGCGAACTGGTCGTCGGTCACGCGTTCCATCAGGTAGCGGTCGTGCGTCACCATCACCAGCGTGCCTGCCCACGTGTCCAGCAAATCCTCCAGCACGGCGAGCATGTCGGTGTCCAGGTCGTTGCCGGGCTCGTCGAGGATGAGCACGTTGGGTTCTTCCAGCAGGATGAGCAGAAGCTGCAGGCGGCGCTTCTGGCCGCCGGACAAGTCGCAGATGCGCGTGTACAAATGCTTCGATGAGAATCCCAGACGTTCGAGCAGCTTGGCGGGCGTGGTCTCCTTGCCGTCCACCACCACGCGCGTCTTATGGCGCGACAGCACCTCGGTCACGCGGTACTTCCCCATCTCCTCCAGTTCATCGAGACGCTGTGAAAGCACGGCAAATTTGACCGTTTTACCTATCTTTACAAAGCCCGAAGTGGGTTGGATGGCGCCCTGAATGATTTTGAGCAGCGTGGTCTTGCCGGCGCCGTTCTCGCCCAGAATGCCGTAGCGGTCGCCCGGGCCGATCATCCAATCGATATTGTTCAGCACCGTTTTATCGCCGAACTTCTCGGTCACGCGCGTGAGCTCCACCACGCGTTTGCCCAGACGCTGCATGGCCGTTGCGCGCAGCTCGAGCGTGTTGCGCGCAGGCGGCTCGCCCTCGATGAGCTCGATAGCACGCTCCATGTGGAATTTGGGCTTGGTGGCACGCGCCCGGGCACCGCGCGAGAGCCATGCGAGCTCCTTGCGAGCCAGGCTCTTGCGGCGCTGCTCGGCCACCTGCGCCACGCGTTCGCGCTCCACACGCTGCAGGATGTAGGCGGAATAGCCGCCCTCGAACGGATCGACCTGCCCGTCGTGAACCTCCCACATGCTCGTGGCCACCTCGTCGAGGAACCAGCGGTCGTGCGTAACCACCAGAAGCGCACCCTGCCCCTTGGGCCAGCGCGACGTCAGGTGGCGCGCCAGCCATGCGATTGCGCGCATGTCCAGGTGGTTCGTGGGTTCGTCCAACATCAGTACATCCCAGTCGCCGATGAGCAGTCGCGTGAGGTCAACGCGACGGCGCTGGCCGCCCGAAAGCGTGCCCACCTTGGCGTCCCAGGGAATGTCGGCGATAAGCGCAGAGATGATCTCGCGAATACGCGCGTCGCCCGCCCACAGATATTCAGGCATATCGCCCACCACGGCATGCTCAACCGTTTCGTCGTCGGCTAGATCGTCGGTCTGGCCCAAGAGACCCATGGTCAGGCCGCGCGTGCGACGAACCAGGCCGCCTTCGAGCTCGACCGTGCCGGCAAACACGCCCAAAAGCGTGGACTTGCCATCGCCGTTCTGGCCCACGATGCCGATGCGGTCACCCTCGTGGACGCCCAGCGTCACATCGTCCAGGACCTTCTTAGTGGGATATTCCAAACAAGCGCCTTCGCACCCAAACATAAACGCCACGTACGTTCCTTCTCTCGCGTGAAAGCGCGCAGACGATGAGACGCGCTGCAGTGATTGTCGCGCACGTCATTTCGAATGCCGCGCATAGCCATCGTGAGGCTTGCTCATTATGAATCTTGCCCATTATAGAGCCTCGCGCATTGGCTCGCTCGATGGAGCCTCCTTCCCCATCAGACCCCCGCGCACGCATCCCCGCTGCACCTGCGAGGGCCCCATGGCCTACCCAGGCCGAGCCCAAAGGAGCGCCGTGACCAAACCGTCACTGAGCGTCACCGTGCTGAAACCTGACCGTCAACGCATCGCAAGCACCGTGCGGTATACAGGATAGGGGGCGCGGAATGCCAATACGAACCACCATTTGGCCCTGACACGAATCATCCGACCCGCGCCCCTTTTCGCGACCGAAAGGGGCAGCCATGCAGAAGCCCATTTACACCAACGATATATCACGCAAGCGCACGGCGGGCGGCATCATCGGACGCATCGTGAAGTGGACGCTCATCCTCGTGCTGCTCGCCTGTGCCGGCGCTGCCGCGTATTTTGGCGTGCGCGGGTGGGCGCTGTACGAGCAGGCGTCGCAGGAGAAGAGCGTCGAGCAGATGGCGGAGGACATCCGATCGCAGGCGGACTACGTGGAACTCGACGAACTGCCGATCATATACACGAACGCCGTGGTGGCCGTGGAAGATCATCGCTTCTGGCAACACCCCGGCTTTGACGTGCTAGCCACCGGGCGGGCGCTCGTGAACGACATCCGCGCGGGCGAGATAGTCGAGGGCGGTTCCACAATTACCCAGCAGCTGGCCAAAAACGAGTTCTTCACGCAGGAGCAGGTCATTGAACGTAAGGTGGCGGAGGCGTTCATGGCGTTCGACATCGAATCGAAGCTGCCGAAAAGCGAAATCCTGGAGCTGTACGTAAATTCGATCTATTTTGGCGACGGCTATGAGGGTATCGGCGCGGCATGCGCGGGCTATCTGAACAAAGCGGCATCCGAGATGACCGATTGCGAGGCCACGCTCATGGCCGGCATCCCCAACGCGCCGAGCGCCTACGCCCCCACGGAGCATCCTGAGCTCGCGCGCCAACGCCAGATGCAGGTGCTGCGCGCCATGGTGAAATACGGCGCCCTCACCCAGCAGCAAGCCGACGAGATAGCCGCCAACCCCTGTGAAATCAACGGCTAGAGAAGCGGACAACGCGCATGCCATCCCCCCCCGAATCCAACGAACATCCATTTATTATTCGCTCGCTTCTAGGGGAGAGCACCGAGGAAACTATTCGCTGCGTTCTGTTTTAAGAATCTCGCATTTAACAAGATCGATTACCTCCTGCTTACTATGGACTCCTAGCTTCGCATAGAGCCCCTTGGAATACGTCTGGACGCTTCCCACCGAAACATGAAGCTCCTCTGCTATCTTTTTCTTCGTGTTCCCCTCAGATAGAAGCATGAGAACATCCATTTCTCGCTCAGTAAGCAAGAAACGCTCTCCCAAACGAACGCAAGCTTGAGAACGGTCGTTGGATAAATTGTTATGCGAGTCAGACGAGATCGCTGGCAATGTGGAATTGCGCTGAAGCGCCAAGTATTTAAATGTTAGCACCATTAATACAAATGCCGCCGCTAAGACAAGAGCAAGCATAAGAGTTTGCGAAGGAATAATAGAGCTAATCGCCCCCCACGTTCCATAAAACACATACGCAACCAGCCAAGTGATAGATATCACTGGTAGGAAAAACGATGCAGCAAGCATCGAAAACGATATTGAGTAATCCTTTGCCATCACCATAAGAAGCAACCATAGAAGAAGCATAGAGAAAGCGCGTGTGGGAAGAACGACGGCATTGCACACCCCAACAAGGGAATCCCAGAACAATGCAACGACATACAAGACGCCGATGCAAAGCGCCACAAAGCATGGCACGAAATACGAATGCTTAGTTAAAATGCTAGGACGTTTTAAAACAGCAGCAGAAAAAACCAGGGCCATCAGCAATAGCAGCAGCTTGTGAGAAGGCTCCCTCATTATTGAGGACACGCTTTCGCCCATTCCTTCTGTATTGACGCTCCAGTATGCGCTGCTGAACAAAAGGTACATCCCCAGTATGCCGCATGCCATAAATTGTGGACTTTTCCCGATACGATCAGTAACGCACGCGAGACCTTCCCGATAATCAACCCAAGCTATGCGTCGCACACCCGTCGTAGTGAGCAACAGGGCCCCAGAGAGAGGGGGATAAATAATCTGCAACTGCCCCTCATGGACGCTCAAAAGAGATGCAACCTGCGACCCTACAAACGCAATCAAAACTGAACAAGCAAACGATAAGGCGACCTCAAATAACGGTCCAGAGCCAGAAAACGACTCAAATCGCCTTGCCCAAAGGAACGTCAAAACAAAAATGAGTAGCGAATAGAGAAACGCATTAATCGAGCACGCAAACACGTACCCCATCGTTCCCTCATCTAGAAAAGCAAATACGACAACACTTAACGAAAAAAGTACGAGAAGACAGACGAGAGTTAAAGAAAGGTTCTGGCAAAAACGTACAAGATGTTTCCGTCCGGCAAAAAAGACAACACCCAAAGCTGCAATCATCAAGCAGACGCCCGTTGTATATCCCGCATGAGGACCAAACCCTCCCGCAATCGTCCCAAAAAGAGACGGTGGAAATATTTGATTGATAATCGCTTGCCAATACAGAGCTAAACCAACAATAAAAGCAACGCTTCTACTCTCTCCACTCATCCCTTTCCCTCCCCGTAGGAATGTTGCATAAGCAATGAGGCGTCTTGCAATCTCTTGACGATAGGAGCATAAAACAATTAATGCATGATATCTAGAAGAAATAATGCATGCCAATATCAACGTTTTCCCAGTTCATATAGTCATTACCATAAAATATGGCAGCAAAAATACCAATAATATATGTTTTATGGCGTGCGTATATATTAGGCAAGCCCCATCATTGTTCCCGCCTTTATAGGCAATGTGCAGTATTGCCGGATCTCGGAAAGGAGAGGGAGATTATGGGAACCTTGAATCGACGTGACTTCATGAAAGGTGGTGCCGCAATCGCCTCCGGAGCCGCGTTGTTCGGTCTAGCCGGCTGCTCGCCCAGTACGACAGAAGACGAATCGCCCGCCGAACAAAGCACGCTCCCAATCGATCTTCAAATGTCGGACGTCGAAAACAGCTCCGTCGAGCTAGATCCTATTACATCGTTCGAAGACGAACAGACCTACGACATCGTTGTCGTGGGCGCCGGGTGCGCAGGTGTGCCCGCCGTGCTGACCGCCGTGGAAGAAGGAGCAACGGTTGCATGCCTCCAGAAGCAAGGATCCGTCGCGGCGAATGGGTATGGCTCGAGCGCTATCTGCCTCGAGGGGTCTACCTCCGCTGGACTTAAACGCTGGATGGAAGATTTCTGCGAAACCGATGACGACCGAGTCAACAGGGGACTTTTTCAACATCATCTCGACCATTCTGGCGAAACCCTTAGCTGGATAATCCAACGTGCAAACGAAGCAGGCGTCGAAGGAATAACATATTCCACGACCAGCACCGTTGCGTATGACGACAACCAGGTGGCAGCGGTTTTTGACATCTCCGTTGGAAGCGGAAACACACAGATGATGACCGCGCTTGCCGACTACGCCGCACAACAAGGCGCAGTCTTCTACTACGACACTCCGGCGGTTCAACTTGTCCAGGATGAGGATGGCACCGTCACAGGCGTCATCGGCAAAACGGGTGAAAGCTCTTATATCAAAGTCAATGCCACTAAGGGAGTCGTTCTCGCCACGGGTGACTATATGAATAACGACTCTCTCATGAACCGCTACTCGAGAGACGTATACAAGCGCTACCTCTATCTGCAGGACAACCGCACCGGCGATGGCCAGATTCTCGGAATTCTTGCCGGGGCACGCATCGCGCCGCCCTGCCACGCGCGCCAAGTTCATGGCGTCATTCCTTGGTTTATGAAAACACCTTTGTTGATGCTTAATTCCAAGGGCGAACGATTTATCAATGAACAGATTAAAATGACCTCTTGGAACAGTGCAGCAACCTCGCAGTACCCCGCCGGTGAAGAGGTAGTACTTTACCGGTTCTTCGACTCGGAATACGAGACGAAATACGCCGAAACTCAACCTATTCCTCCAAAGGATGCACTGCTTGACCCCGCAATAGACGAAGGCAATCCCACCTCCGTCTATGACTTCCACAATGCATTCCATCGTGCCGATACCATTGAAGAGCTCTGCGAACAGGTTGGTCTACCCTACGAAACCGTTCAGCAGTCAATCGAGCGCTATAACGAGCTTGCGGCAAAAGGCGTAGATGACGATTTCGGCGTAGAAGGCTCTCAGCTCAAGGCCATCGAATCCGCTCCGTTCTACTGCATTAGAGACCAGCTTGGCCTTGCAGCTATCAACGGCGGCTTCACCGTCGATAATAACTATCAAGCAATCGACGCCGAGGGAAATCCGATTCCCCACCTCTGGGGGGCAGGCGTTTGTGCCGACAACGTATGCGGTGGCATCAATTGGGGCATGCCGGGAGGTTTCTCCAACAGCCATTGCTTCACCTCTGGACGTTATACGGTTCTGTGCGCACTACGCGGTGAGCCCACTCCGTCCAACCCTTGCACATTCGAACAGGTCGAAGATTACTATCGCGAGGCAGGCACAATAGCCTGGGAGGATACAAGCGCCGCGCTAAAAGAGCCAGACATCTGGTAAAACACGTTCCGCTTACTGCAAGCTTCCCCTCCTAGCTTGCATCCGGAGACCCGATAGAGAGAAGTGGGCGTCGCTCGCCGCTTCTCTCTATCGCAAAATAGCCAAGGCAATCTCACGCTTTGGCTATTTTGGCCAAATCCCTACGCACCAGCGCACGAAGATACTCAGACCTGCTCAATCCTAGACTTGCCGCTCGAGCATCCATAGCAGCAATTTCGCTTGCCGTGTCTTTATAGGTGACGGATTTGAGTGCCTCCTCAAAAAGCTGGGGCCTGCCACGCACAATGCGAGTTTCCCCCTCGGGCCACTCGCCATCCTCGAATTGTTCAGCGATGCGCTCTAGTTGCTCATCGGTAAGCACCGTGCCATTTTTCGTTACAACACTCATTTTCTCACCTGCCTTTTCTCATCTCTTTCATGGTCTTTTTTTGACGGCGGCGTCATAGCATGAAAGACATGCACCGAGTCAATACCGGTCATGACCGCCACCATTTCTAAAAGCCTCCCCCGTGAGTCAAACCCGACAGCAACCAGAATCGGGTCCGGCGTGTCTTGACCCAGACGCTCGACAACCATAATTGCATTGCGCCACGCATGAACCACATCGGCAGCACAGATTTCCGGATGTCGCCGTATAACGCGAGGGTTCACCTCCACCCTTTCCACGAAATCCACCTCCATGAATTTCGTCTTACTTAATTATAAGACGAAATATATGAATTAGCCATTACTCCGTTTGCGATATGCATTCAATCGTAGCCTGAAAACCTTGCCAAAGCCTTTCCCGAAGCTTCTTGCCTTTTAGCCTCAATTCTTGCCGTTCTACTAACACGTCATAAAGAAAATTTTGAGATAACCCCCTCTGATCCAAGCTGATTTACGTGGCGATTTCAGTCTGTTTTTCTCTGAAATCTTGCCGATTTCTTGCCGGCTTCTCACTTGCCGGACGAAGCGACCATTTGCTACACTGCGCAACGGATTGTTCTGCGCGAGCCCATATGCCAAGCTTGCGCTTCGAGAAAGGTCGAGGTTCGGTGAAGTTCTAGACGATGCGCTTTCGCGGTGTGCCCCGCATTCCGCACCCCTTGCGCCACCACGCTCATTCCCGGCCGCCCAAGCGGCATGTTCGGCTGCGCGCTATGGCATCGTCACAATCTCAATCATTTCGCTTCTGACCTCCATTTTCGCGTAGCCTCCTACCCAATCGGAGGCATCCATGGCCAAAATCCAAACGCTCACGCTTTCGCATATTACCTACGCATACCCCGACTCGCCCGCTCCGGTGTTTAGCGACGTATCGGCAACGTTCCCGCCCGGATGGACTGGCGTCGTGGGCGACAACGGCTGCGGAAAATCTACCCTGGCACGCATCGCGTGCGGACTCATCGCGCCCGACGCGGGCAGCGTGACGCCGCGCCTCACGTTCGCCTTCTGCGCCCAGGATGCGGGCCTTGAACCCGACATGCTCTACGACTTCGCCTGCGACTACTCGCCCGATGCCACGCGCTTGCGACGCATGCTCAACATCGATGACGACATGCCATGGCGCTTCGGCGAACTTTCGGGCGGGGAGCAGAAGAAAATCCAGGTAGCCGTAGCTCTGTGGCGCAACCCCGAGCTGCTGGTCATCGATGAGCCCACCAATCACGTGGATGCCGCCTGCCGCGAGCAGATTCGCATCGCGCTTGCAAGCTATAAAGGCATCGGCCTGCTCGTGTCGCACGACCGCATGCTGCTCGACGCCCTGGTCACACGCTGCCTCTGCTTTGAAGCGGGGCGTGCAGTCATGCGTCCCGGCACCTACTCGCAGGCGCATGCTCAGGCAGAGCTCGAACGAGAGAGCATCGCACATGCGCGCGCCGTCGCGAAATCCGAAGAGAAGCGCCTCCACGCCGAATACGTCAAGCGGGCGGAAGAAGCTTCGCGGTCGGCAGCCAAGCGAAGCGCCCGGCACCTCGACCCGAAAGATCACGACGCGAAAGGGCGTATCCAGCTCGCCGTGTACACCGGAAAAGACGGCGTGGCGGGCAAGCTGGCCACCCGCATGGAGGCGCGTGTCGATCGAGCGCACGCCGCAACCGATTCCCTACGCGTGGAGAAACGCTACGAAGGCGACCTGTGGATGGATGCCGCGCCCAATCCGCGTAAAACCCTGCTCCATCTGGAGCCGGGCATAATCCCCTGCGGCCCCGATCGCATGCTTGAGCTGCCCGATCTGTACCTGGGAAACGTCGACCACCTGGGCATACGCGGACCGAACGGCGCCGGCAAGACCACGCTGCTGCACCACATCATGACGCTACTCGCCCAGCGAGAGTCAGCTGGTGTCGGCGTGCGCACGCTCTTCATGCCCCAGGAAATCGACGAGGCTGAAGCCCGCTCCATTCTCGACAGCGTGCGTCTGATGCCGCAAGCGGAGCGCGGCAAGCTGCTCTCCATCGTGGCGCAGCTCGATTCGAGCCCCGAGCGCATCCTGGCAGGCGACACGGTAAGCTCGGGCGAGCTGCGCAAGCTGATGCTCGCCCGCGGAATCCTCGATGCGCCCGAGCTCATCGTGATGGACGAACCCACCAACCACCTGGATATTCATTCGGTCGAGGCGCTCGAGCGCGCACTCGCGGCATTCCCCGGCGCACTCGTGCTGGTAAGCCACGACGACGCCTTCCTTACCGCCTGCTGCACGCGATTCCTCGAGCTCTCGCCCGGCCCGACGCATACGGAATGTCGCCTGCTGTAAACGCTTCAGCGCAGGGGCGAAGGCCGGCCAGCGCCTTCTCACGTGGACATTCCGCGAATCCTTCTTTGCATGGATTTTACTTTGGTTGTCTAAATAATAGAATGGCTAAGCATTATCAACCCTCGAAGAAAGCCGCTCCATGAATCCTCTCCGCAAGGCATACTGCCGCATCTTCCAGACCTGCTTCCGCATCGCGCTGCCCGTGCTCCCCTACCGCGAGCCCGAGCCGCTGGCCTCGTTCGAAGACGCCGCCGCGCTGCTCGCAAGCAAAGGCGCCAAGCGACCGCTCATCGTGACCGACGCCACCATCGAGAAGTTGGGGCTCACCTCCGAGCTCAAGAGCGCCCTCGAAGCGCACGGCATCGAATACCGCGTGTTCGCCGACGTGGTGCCCAATCCCACCGTGTCCAACGTGGAGGCTGCTCGCACGCAGTACCTGAACGAGGGCTGCGACGCCATCATCGCGTTCGGCGGCGGCAGCGCCATGGACTGCGCGAAGGCCATGGGCGCGCGCATCGTGCGTCCCAATAAGCCCGTGTCCAAGATGCGCGGCCTACTGAAGATCCTGCATCGCCTGCCGCTGTTCATCGCCGTGCCCACCACCGCCGGCACCGGATCGGAAACCACGCTGGCGGCCGTCATCACCGACGACGCCACGCACTACAAATACCCCATCAACGACTTCAGCCTCATCCCGCACTACGCGGTGCTCGACTACCGCACCACGCTGGGCCTGCCCAAGCACGTGACCTCGACCACCGGCATGGACGCGCTCGTGCACGCAGTGGAAGCGTTCATCGGCCGCTCCACCACCGCCGATACGCGCGCCCGCGCCATCGAGGCTACCACGCTCATCCGCCGCTACCTGCGCCGCGCCTACGAGAACGGCCAGGATGCCGAGGCGCGAGAAGGCATGCTGCGCGCCGCGTATGCCGCCGGCCTCGCGTTCACCAAGTCCTACGTGGGCTACGTCCACGGCGTGGCGCACTCGCTGGGCGGCCAATACGGGATCG
>NZ_CALUMA010000071.1 GCF_944321625.1 uncultured Slackia sp. | reverse complement strand
CTCTTCATGCACGAGGCGGAGGGCCGGTACTGGAAGACGAGGAGGTTCACGCACTTCGAATTCGGCGACGCCATGGTCTACTGGACCAGGCAGCTCGCCGACGTGTCAACGGTGGTTTAACATAGAGTTTCGATTTTCCCGGGAGAATCCCGACGCGTTCCGGTAATCCCCACATGACGGCGATTGCAGACAAGTCCCTGGCCAGGCGTTTCGAGAATGCGAATTCACGTCCTCCGCAGCCACCTACCCCCCCATACCGGGCAATCGAAGCCACCTTCATGTCCAAAGACGCAAATGTGCGCCCAATTTGCCCGGGAAACTCGAAAAAACGTCCACGAGTTTCCCGTTTTCTGGCAGAAGAATTGCATTCGTAGCGATAAGGCGCGAGGATGGAACCCGGCAACGACGCGAAGGGCAACGGACGGTGATTCTATGGGCGGACAAACGCGAGCGAACCGCAAACCGAATACCTCGAAAGCGGCCATCTCGTCCAAAGAGCAGCTGATGGCGGCGGATGAGGCACGCGACGTCGCGACGTGCGGGCGCTCGCTCATGCGGCTCGAGGACACGCGCTTCGCAAGCGCCGGGGCGCATGACCCCACGCCCACGCCGTATTTCGTGCTGGAGGCCTTGTTCGCGCACTTCGACCTCACGCCTGATTCGCATGTGCTTGACGTGGGCTGCGGCATGGGACGCGCGCTGGCGTACTTCGCCGAGGCAGGCCTGCCGGGGCGCATGACGGGCGTGGAGCTCGACCCCGCCCTGGCGGAATTCGCGGCCGCCTGGACGAAAGACAAGAAAAACCTGCAAGTCATCTGCGGTGACGTTCTAAACGTCCCGCTCGCTCCCTACTCGCACTTCTACCTGTTCAACCCGTTCGCCACCGCCGTACTGTTGAAGTTCCTCGCCATGGTGGAGGCAGAAGCGACGCGCCCCATCACGCTCGTGCACATGTCCGACAACGGAGAAACGTATTTCTACACAGGCCGCACCGGGTGGAGCCTGATTGACGAAGGAGAGTTTCAAAAGTATCCGCCCAGCGGTAGCGCGTCGAAGGCCGCAATGCCGAAAGCGCCCGCGGCCCAACCCCTCGTGCGCGGATCATTCAAGGTGTACGACCACCCGCAGCACTACTCCGTCTGGCGGTTCGAGCCCTAATTCGAACAAGACGGCATCCGATCTGCAGCGCCCCTGGCCGCATGCTCGCAAATATCATCTCCGTCTCACGCCACCGCAAGCTTTTCTCAACCTTTAGCAGTTCTTTAGATTCTCGCCTCATGCTTGTGCTCAGACGGAACGAGAGGCGCGAGCGACGCGCCCCACCTGAACGAAGCAGGAGGTTGATATATGGACTGCATTCTGGAAACGCGTGGGCTCACCAAGCGGTTCGGACGCGGCGAGAACGCCCAGATCGCCGTGAACGACGTGAATCTGCACGTACGTCGCGGGCGCGTGTACGGGCTTCTCGGCCCCAACGGCGCAGGCAAATCCACCACGCTCAAGATGATCGCGGGCATGCTACAACCCACTCAAGGCGAAATCGTCTTCGATGGACGCCCCTGGACGCGCGAAGACCTCTACGAGATAGGATCGCTCATCGAGGCGGCGCCGCTCTACCCCAACCTGACAGCGCGTGAAAACCTGCGCGTGCGCACCACTATGCTGGGGATTCCCGAGGAGCGCATCGATGCGGTGCTGCACACGGTAGGCCTGGAGGATGCGGGCAAAAAGCGTGCCGGAAAATTCTCCATGGGCATGAAGCAGCGCTTGGGCATAGCCATCGCGCTGCTCGCTCGCCCGAAGTTCCTGATTCTCGACGAACCCGCGAACGGCCTCGACCCCATCGGCATCGAGGACCTGCGGGCGCTCATTCGCTCATTCGCGCAAAGCGGCATCACCGTGCTGGTGTCTAGCCACATTCTTTCGGAAGTGCAGCAGACCGCCGACGACATCGGCATCATCTACAACGGACGTTTGGCCTACGAAGGCGAGCTTGAACCCGGTCAAGATTTGGAAGCCCTATTCATGGACGTCTGCCGCAAGGGAGGTGCGCTGCGATGAAAACACCCGCGCTTGAATCCCTCGCGCACGGAGGGTCGCTCTCCTCCGCCGTTCGCGCCGAAGCCCTCAAATCGCGGCACGCGGCGCCCGTGCGGCTCGCCGTTATCATGGCGCTTCCCTTCCCGCTGCTCGCCCTTGTCAATGCCTTTGTGAACCCGCAGTTCGGCGTATCGTTTTCGCCCTGGAATTACTGGTACGCGCTGCTTCTGGCGGTCATGCTTTCGCTCATGGGCGCGTGTGTCGCCAACGCCGACGCGCGCCTTAAGCTGCACCCACTGCTCTCCGCCGGCGCTTCCCCCGCGCGCGTCTGGTGGGCGAAAGCGATATGGTGCTTGGCGCTCTCGTTCGTATCCAACCTGGTGGTATTCGCCATCTACGCGGCGGCGACCGTCGTGACCGGCGAGGCGAGCGCCGCAGGCGTGGCAACCATGCTGGCCGCTGCCATCGTCATCACGATAACCAGCTCGTGGATGATTCCTGCAACGCTTTTCCTCACCGCGCGCTTCGGCATGCTGGCCGGCATTTTCGTGCCCCTCGTGGTGCAGATCGCCGGCGCGTTCTGCTGGTCGCTCGTGCCGTATTGGCCGGCGTTTCCGCCCACGGCCACCGTCGTGGCTCCCACGGCGTTTCTTCCGGTGTTGCCTACTGCTGAACCGCTTTCCGCAGGCGTAGAGGTGGCTCAGGCCCTGGGACTTACCGGAGCGAACATCGCTATCGCCTTAGGCGTCGCCGCCGCATCGTTCATCGTCCTCACGGCCGCAGGAGCTGCGTGGCTCAATCGCGCGGAAGAAAGATAGAGACGGTGATACCGATGACGCATGAAGGAAGCAAGAATGCCCATGCTCAAAACGGCGACGGCGCACAGAAGCCGGCAACCCAGACTTTGCCGACTCGAAAACGCGCAAGCCACAGCGAAACGAATCGCCCCGCCTTCCCTCGCATGACTTTCCCTCGCGCTCTGCGGTCGGAGTTTATTCGCATGCGCACGTCTCCCCTCGTCGCTGCGCACCTGGCATGCGCGCTGGCGGCGGGCGCGGCATGCGGCGCGTACTTCGCCTTCGCCCCGTGGAACCCGGCGCAGGGAGCCGATGCCTACGCGCAGTTCCTCGGCGCGCTCATGCCGCTTATGGCCGGCATCGTATGCGGCCTCGCCTTTGACGCAGAACGCGAAGCGGGCGGCATGGCGAACCTGACAGGGGTTCCATCGCGGCCCACGGCGGTCGCAGCCAAAATAACGATGCTGTTCCTCATGGGCGCAGCGACCCTGGCGCTCGCCATCGGGTTGTTCGCCCTCATCCTCGCCTTGGCTGGGCGGAGCGCGCTGAGCCCCGTGGCCTACGTATGGTGCATCGCCGGACTCACGCTGGGCAGCGCGCCGCTTTACATCCTTTCCTCGTGGCTCGCCCTGCGATTCGGACGCAACGCGGCAATCGGCGTGGGAGCCGTCGGGTTGCTGCTTGCGTTCTTCTCCATCGGTGGCCTGGCGCACGGACTTATGACCGGCGAGCTCACCGGTGCGTACCCCAGCATCCTGGGCTACATCCCCCTCACGTGGTCTGCACGCCTAGGGTCGCTCGGCGTGGAGAACGGCATGGTCTCCCCCGGCCTCAGCGGCCGAATCGAAGGCATCGCAATGGACGCCGCCGCGCAAGTGCACACCCAGACGTTGTTCACCGCTGGGCTCTGCCTCGCGCTTTCCGCCGCCGCACTCGTCGCGCTGCTCGCATGGTTCGACCGGCACGAAGAGTAAAAAGGTCCTCCAAGAGAAAGGAACATCAATGACCCGCGACCCCCAGCCTTCGCAATGCGCCTCCCAGCGACTCAAGACGGCACTCGCTGCCGTACTCATCGCCTTAGGGCTCATCGCCCTCCCTCTCACGCTCGCAAGCTGCGACTCCGGCACGGTAGCCGTCGGCAAATCCGTAATCGAACGGGTGCTGCCGGGCGATTGGCGTACCATGTGGGCGGCGTCACCCCAGCCCGACACCTACATTGGGAGCTATGATGACGCCACAGGTCAGGGCGAAAACTATGTTTACGACGTCCAGGCCGCCGACAGCCAGGGCCGCGTCAAAACCGTGACCATCATTTCCTTCGGAAGCAAGGCATCGGGCGAGGGCTACTTCCAACTCGATGTCAAAGGAAGCTCAGGCGTGCATTATCATGCAGTGGAAGCGAACGACGTTCCCGCCGATGCGCGTGCCGCCATCGAGGCCGACAATGCGAGCGAATAGAAAGGAACGCGCATGCCACGTATCCTCGCAATAGACGATGACCGGGCGATTCTCGACACCCTTGCCCGGGTCCTTGAGCGCGACGGGCATTCCGTGACCGCAGTTTCGTGCCCCGAGAACGTGCCTCACATGGATCTGGCGCGTTTCGACCTCATCCTGTGCGACGTGATGATGCCGAATCTCGACGGCTTCGAGCTGGTGCGCCGCATCCGCGGCCTTGCTGACTGCCCCATCGTGTTCCTCACGGCCAAGGCGGCCGAGGAGGATGCAGTGTACGGGTTGGGCTTGGGTGCCGACGACTACCTGCGCAAGCCCTTCGGCGCGGCCGAACTACGCGCCAAGGTGGCCGCCCATCTGCGCCGTGAGCGTCGCGAGCATCAAAACGCACTTACGTTCGGACGCGTGCGCATCGACCTGCGCGCGTGCGAGCTGTTCGTGGACGATGCCCGCGTGCCCCTTACGCCCAGCGAGTACGAAATCTGCGAGTTTCTAGCACGCCATGCCGGCCAGACCTTCAGTCGCTCGCAGATCCGTGAATCGGTGTTCGGCTGGACGAATGATTCCGATGATGCCACCGTAACCGT
This sequence comes from uncultured Slackia sp., assembly GCF_944321625.1. Taxonomy (GTDB): domain Bacteria; phylum Actinomycetota; class Coriobacteriia; order Coriobacteriales; family Eggerthellaceae; genus Slackia. Next base: position 26,960 of record NZ_CALUMA010000071.1, on the reverse strand, counting down.
ACACGTGGGCAAGGCGCGCGCCAAGCTCAAGGCCGCCGGCGTCGACCCGGTCCAAACCGTCTGGGGAATGGGATACAAATGGCAGATGTAAACAATCCCGTTCAATCATTGCAAAGCACGGCGGCGAACCACAGCCAAGCCACGGGCACCCCAGAGCGCGCATATCGCCGCGGCATGCCCCTGTGGCTTGTGGTGGTGCGCTACTTCATCTACTGCATCGTCGTGATAGGGGCACTCGCGCTGTCCCTCATCCTGGGGTTCAGCATCTTCATGAACATGGAGGTAGTCTATCCGGCAAATTACGGAGCCAACCACGTCGATGAAACGTTGGACCAGGTCAGCAGCCAAGCCGCGTTCGACGCGTCGGCCATTCCCTCGGCGTACTGGTACGCCCACATAAGCGCCGACGGCGAGGTGCTTGCCACCGATATGAACGAGCGGCAGCTGTCCACTGCGTTGACCCTCGTGCGGCAGGGGCAAGACCTGGGCACGGCCGAGCCCGCAAGCGACTACGACCTCTACACCGCCATCCAGCCGCAGCAGCTGGCCGACGGATCGTGGTGCGCCCTAGGCTACGAGCTTGCGCCCCAGTTCACGTCCCGCGATCTTCGCGACGCGCTGCCCAACCCGCAGAACATGCTCATCGCGCTCGCCGCTCTTCTTGGCATTGCCATTCTCATCCTATTCGCCGTGCGCGCGAGCCGCGTCATCACGCGCAAGATGCAGCCGCTTGTGGATGCAGCGTCGTCGATCGGCCGGCAGGAGCTCGATTTCACGGTGGGAACCAGCAACGTACGCCAAATCAACGACATCTTGGGAGCCATGGAAAACATGCGCGTCAGTTTGGCCACGTCGCTCGAGGCGCAGTGGCGCGGCGAGGAAGCGCAGCGTGCTCAGGTGGCAGCGCTTGCGCACGACTTGAAAACGCCCCTCACCGTGGTGGAGGCGAACGCCGATTATCTAGCGGAAGACGAACGTCTGGAAGCCGATGCACGTGAAGCGGCCGACGCGGTGGCAAGTGGAGCGCGCAGGCTCAACGATGCCGTGCAGGCCGTCATCGAGGCAGCGCGGGGACATGCGGCGCAGCCCCGATTCGCCTCGGTGGATGCGCATGCGTTTGCGGCCGATATAGCTCACCAGGCGGAAGAGTTCGCCAGGACGGCAGGGGTGCATATATCGGCGGAAATCGCCTTACCGCGCGATGCGGCGTTCGATGCCGACCGGGTGCAACTCGAACGCGCCGTGATGAATCTTGTGACGAATGCCGTCGAGCACTCGCCCATCGGCGGAACCGTGCGCCTTGCATTCGAACTGGAGGACGTCAGAACTGACGATGGCATCCAACGCGGCACGCGCATCAACGCACACGAGCAAAACCGCCTTCGCATCACCGTCGAAGATGAAGGCTCCGGATTCTCCCCCGCCGCTCTCGAGCGCGGCTGCGAACGATTCTTCCGCGACGACGACGCACGTAGCCAATCAGACGCAACAGCCACCGATGAAGGGAGGCAGGAAAGCGACAACCGTGAAGAGCCGACTGCATGCGAAAACACTATAAGCGCCCCAGCCCCAAGCGCATCCGTACCGCGCGCTTCGGCTCCACATTACGGCATCGGACTCGCCACGGCATCCGACATCGCTCGCGCGCACAGCGGCACGCTCACGTTAGAAAATCGCACGGACGAATCCGGACGCATCGCCGGCGCCCGCGTGACACTCCGCATTCCAGCGCGTCAGTAAAGCTGCGGATTAAAGCAGCCTGTTATATAAAAAGCGAGGCATAGGCGGCTTCGCCTTGATGATGCCCGCATCGCGGCCTTCGCGCACGGCTTCGATGAGTTCATCGGTCGCCTCGGACACGCGGCGCCGCGCCGCACCCATCCGCGGCTTGTTCACCAGACGCGGTAACAACGCCCCGCCGCCGATTAAGACGCCGCCCGAAAAAAGAAGCCCCGCCTCGCTGCAGGAAACCCGTAAAGCGTCCAACGAGACAAGGGCGTTTTCCGCATCGTAGGAATGGTCAACGGCGATTGCGTAAACGCGCATGCCACGCGAAGCATCGACCGGAGACAGCAGCCGAACAGCGTTGGCGATAGACCCGGCGGCATCTTCGTCAGCCTCAAGCGCATAACCGATGACCACGGAGCCGCATTCCGCATGCGCAGCAAAGGCGTCATCTCCCTGGGGCGCCATGCGCACGAACCGCGGCGTGGTTACGTCATCGGAAACTCCGAACATTTGCGCCATCTCATGGGCATAGGCGCGATACGCCTCTTCGAAATCGTCCAGAAGAAACTCTATGGAATTGCAAGCATCGTTACCCGCGCCAATGCAGCCTGCGGCATTCACCAGCGCAACTGAACGAGGCGGGCGCGATGCGGAAGCGCTCGTCTCAAGCGACGAATCGCCTTTTTCGCATCCGCTCGACATCCTGCCCGCCTTTCATCATTCGTCAATCATGGCCTCCGACCGTCAAAACCCCGGACCGCCGAAGCCGTCGAATTCATTGTACCCGCAAACCGACTCACACGTCGAAGGCTCGTGGCCACATCGTAAAATCGATGTCCGCGCCATAGACCACGCCCGCAACAACGGTTCCGCAAAATCTATGCACCACTTGGAGAATCGGGGCGCTGAGGCAGCCCATTATCGCGTGCAGCCTTTCCGCCGGATTCGTCACCCGCATCGCATTCCTCCCGCACAGAAAGCGGCAGGCCGGCGCGCTCGCGGCGATGCAGCGCCACCAGCATCGCAACCGCCACGACGGTGAAGCCGACAACGCCCAGCACGCCCATCGCACCCGGGCCCACCAGCGCATTGCCACCCGTAGCCGAGAAGAGCGTACCTGCCGCCGCGCATCCGTTGAAGAAGCCGTGCGCGAGCGCCGCCGGGATGCACGTACCCGTCTTCAGCGTGAGGAACGCCAGGAACACGCCCATGCTGCAGCACATCCAGCACATAGCGGCGATACCCAGGAACGGATACCCCGCATAGCCCACGCCGTAGTTGTGCCCCAGCATGGTGAGCGGCATGTGCCACAAACCCCAGATCACGCCCATGATGAGCAGCGCCGGCACCACACGGAAGCGCCCGAGCAGCTTAGGCATCAGGTAGCCGCGCCAGCCCCATTCCTCGCCGAACGCAGGAACGATGTTGATGAACGGCACGAACAGCATCGTGATCAGTTGGCTATAAAGCGCCATGCGCACCTGGTCCTCGGGAAGCGAGAGACCCTGGGCCTGGACGGTTTCCATCGTGGTAGCCACCATGGCGCTCATGGACGAATCGAAGTCGCCCGGGAACAGCAGGAAATACACCACGGCACCGACTGCGGCAAGCGCGATGGTGCCCAGCCACGCGACGATCCACCACTTCCACGTGCGGCGAAACTTCACCGGTTTGAACCACGCGTCGCGCATGCCTTCGCGCGTAATCAGACGCGTAAGCAGCATGCCCACCATGGGCATGAACATCATGAGCGAGATGAGCGCATACACCAGCATGCTCATGCCGCCCATACCGTAACCCGAGATCGGTCCCGCGCTGCCGGTTGCCAGCGGCCAGATCACACCGAACTCAATCGCCCACGTAAGGCCGAACGTTATGCCCACGAACACCGCCGCCCGCTTGCCCGGCGTCCACTTCGCGCTGCGCTCGCCTTTGCCGCTGTGCACCCTTTCGACTATGCGCTCGCTCACCATGGGCCCTTCGTCCTTCCACCCACGCTCGTCCATTCGCCCTCCTGCGTCTTTTCGCTCGTCCGCCGCAAATTCTTCGCCTCTCTTCACATCGGCAGCCATCTTCACTCCTTTCTTTTATTCTATTTGTTATATTCTTTATATAACATTATAACCTGCTATGCAAGACTATCATCATCAAAATTGCCAGCAGTCGCAGCGTTTTCGCATGCAGCAATGCAGATCGGGGTCCCGCTGTTCACACTTGCACCTTTGCGTCACGGCTCACGAGCAGCAGCGGCAAACCCACGAGCGGCGGCATCACAACCCACCGGGCACCAGCCCGCTGCTCGCAATTGCACCGTTGTACCGTCGCTCGCAAACAGCAGCGTCGCGACTCGCTGAAGATCGTCCGTGGGTCGCAATCTCGTCGTTGCCCCATGCCCATAAGCAAGCCGCCGCCCCTCTCATGTGAAAGAAAATCGGCACTGGAGAAGTTCAGGCGGTAGAAGCTGGCAATTTTCTTGAGTATGTAATCCGGATTCACGTCCAAATCAGGATTGCTGACAGTTTTATCGAGTATGTAATCCATTCAGTGTCTTTTTTCTTGCGCCAACGACGATAAACGCCTTGCAGATCCGAGAAAGGCAGCTAAAAACCGACTTATAAGGAGCCAATGTGGCGAAATTGGCCCAAGACCAATAAGACAGGACCGTCAAAATCCTTCTCGATGGATTACATACTCCGAATAATTGACAGGAGCTGCGTTTTTCACGTCTTCCCGGATTACATACTCGACAAAACTGCCATGCAATAGGCCCTTGCGGGCTTTTGGCTAACGGGCCGAGGCGCAATCTCCTTGCCCAAGCACCGTTTCGCCAGCGCCGACCAGGCAGCCTGAAACAGCACGTTCCGAAAGCGTAGGACCACGCGTCTTCTTAATAGTGGCTTCGCCGCGCATTCCTCAGCTACACTATTCATAAATCCAATCGAGAGGAGCCACCCATGGACGCATTCGCCTGGGCGCATGAAGCGACGGTGAAACTTCAAGAAGAATTCGGCAATCGCCTGGTGTTCGTAGGTCTCCAAGGCAGCCGGGCTCGCGGCGAAGCCCATAAAGGAAGCGACATCGACCTCGTAGTGCTGCTTGACCATGTTCGCTCCGCGGACCTGGCACGATACCGCACGCTTATCCAGAGCATGCCGCACGCCGAGCTCGCCTGCGGATTCGTAGGAGCCGCCGATGTGCTCGCCGCCTGGCCGCGCCACGAGCTGTTCCAATTCGCGCACGACACCCACGCAATATACGGCGACCTCGCGCCCATCGTGGGCAGCTTCACGCGCGACGACGCCATCCAGGCCGCCCGCATCGGCGCATCAGGCATCTACCACGCCGCATGTCATGCCTCCGTATTCGACGGCGATGCGATTGACGAAATCCTCCAATCGCTGTTCAAAGGCGCGTTTTTCACGCTGCAGGCGCTCCACTTCGCGCGCACGGGCATCTACCCTCGCACGAAAGCCGAACTTGCCCAGCACCTCGAAGATAACGGACCCGAAAACGAAGCACGTATTCTTGAGATTGGACGCAGCTGGAAAGCGAATTGCCCCGCAACAGACATCGAGCGCCAAGCCATGGTTGACCTGCTCCTCGAATGGTCGGGAGAGATTCTAAAAACTGACGAAGAACCGGAAGAAGTCTGACATATGCAAAAGACCCAAGAACGCCAAGAAACGCAAAGGACGCCGGCAATGCCAGCGCCCTTTCTAGTCTCGACCCTTCCGTACGCTCCCAACTATCGAAGCGTGCACAACAAACGCCTTACTTCTCCTCGTAAAGCTCGATGATGGCGTCGTCCTTCACCACGAATGCGATGCGCACGCCGCCACCCAAATCCTCAGGCCCGAAAATCGTGCGATCAGCATCCTCGACATAGGGATCCAAGTCGTCCACCCTGTAAGCCACATGCGGCTGCTTGGACAGGATCTCGGGGAAGCGCGTGCCCTCTTCGAACTTGAGGTACTCGATCCTGTAGTCGTACTCGTCCACGCTCTCGTTCACCCAGAAGCCGCCCCATTCGTTGTAGACCATATTGGGCTTCTTATTGAGCACGGGAATCCCTACGTGCATGTATTCAGCAGACATGAATGCCTCCCTTATTCCTTGAAGAACACGGGCGTGTGAGCCGGGGTGTTCCACAGACGCACGAACTCGTCGTCCCACTTGGCGATGTTCATCTGGAAGCCGCCGGCCTCCTGCACGGTGAGGATCTCGCCCACCATGTTGGCCACGACCTCGACGCCCAGGCCCTCGAGATAGCGCACGGCGTCCTTGTACAGGATGAGCATCTCCATCATGGTGGTGGCGCCACATCCGTTGATCATGACGAACGCCTTGTCGCCCTTCTCAAGACCCACGGCCTCAACCAGCTTGGGCGCGATGAGCTCCACGGTTTCCTTGGAGGAAGCCATGGGCACGCGCACGCCGCCGCCCTCGCCGTGCTGGCCGGCGCCGATCTCCATCTGGTCGGTCTCGCCCAGATCGCCGAAGCTCATGCCGTTCTGCGGGTGGGTGGCGTCGGTGGACTTCACCGTGATGGACGCCATGTTGTCGGCGTAGCGCTGCGCGATGTCGGCCACCTCGTCGAGCGACTTGCCCTCGGCCGCAGCGGCGGCGGCGATGTGGTACAGCGGCACACAACCGGCCAGGCCGCGCTGGTTGTCTTCGCCCTCGGGGTCGTACTTGATCTCTTCGCCCGTGACAACCTGGCGCACGTTCATGCCGGCCTTCTTCGCCAGCTTCATGGCCTGCTTGCCCGCCAGCTGATCGCCCGCATAGTTGAGCGTGAGCAGCAGCACGCCGTGGCCCTTGTCGGCCAGTTTCATGGCCTCGAACACGGCGGCGCCGTTGGGGGCGGCGAAGATGTCGCCGTCTACCTGGATGTCCAGCATGCCTGCGCCGACGAAGCCCTTCTGGGCGGGTTCATGGCCGCTGCCGCCATACGTGACAATGCCCACGCGGTCGGCGCCGGCAAGCGCCTTGCTCACCACGGTGTGGCCGTCGACCTCCAGGATGTCGCCATACGCCAGGCCGAACCCCTCGAGTTCTTCGTCGGTGATGGTCTCCTGGCTGTTGATGAACTTCTTCATCATGCTTGGCTCCTTTTCGCCGTTTTCCTACGGGCCCGCACGTCGTACGCCGAGCCCGACCGTACCAGTGCAATGCGCCTCATGCGGCAACGCTGCGAACGCGCCGCTCGCACGAAGCATCGGCCGCTATGCCTTCGCGAGACCCCGGAAGAACCGAGCCATGGACACGGCACCTGCGTCAGGCGTGCCGATGGTCTTGCCTCCGTAGCTTTTCGCACGGCCGAACTTCGAGGGGAAGTTCTTCGAATTCTCGGCGCCCTCCTCGGCGGCGACTGCGGCGGCTTCGAACAGCGCCGCCTCATCGCCCTCGCACGCCGCTATGGCCTCGCATGCGGGAATGAAGGCGTCCATCATGGTCTTGTCGCCCACCGCTGCGCCACTCATATCGGACAGTTCCTCGAGCGCGTTGGCGAACATGGCCTTGAGCTGCGCCGCATCAGCCGCATCTGCCTCGGGCGCTTCCTCTTGCAGGCCGTCGAGCCACGTGTTCCATAGAGGCACGGCGCTTCCGCCGTTGAGCACCATGACCGCCATGGCAACATCGTCGAGCATCTCCTGGATGCCACCGTCCGCCTCGTCCACGGCGCCCTCGATGGCATTGGCGATCTTGACCATGGTCAACCCGTGGTCGGCATCTCCGAAATGCGAGTCGATTTCAGTGAGCTCGCCCTCCGCGGCGCGCACCTCGGCGCATGCGTTCTTCAAACGCGCGACCAATTCGTCTTTCGTAATCACAGCAAACGCCTCCTTTACAAGAGAAAAGCCGACCGGCCCCGCAGGCCCGCTCGGCTTTCGGCACTCTATTTCACACAGCGCAGAACGCGGTAGTAATGGCGCAGCACTGCCTTCATGGCCTCGTCTCCCGTGTTGAGCAGCTTGACCCAGTTGTCCGGATGCTGCTCATACACGGCGTCGCGCGCCGCCACGATGAAATCGGTATAAAGATTGACTTTGGCGACGCCGCCCTGCGCACAACGCGCCAGATTCTCATCCCCCGAGCCGGAACCGCCATGCAGTACCAGCGGAATGTTCAGTGCCGCCTTGAGCTCGGCCAAGCGCTCGAAATTGATATGCGGCTCGCCCTTGTACGCGCCGTGCTTGGTGCCGATAGACACGGCAAGCGAATCCACGCCCGTGACCTCTACCAGCTCTTTCGCCGCAGCCACCTCGGTGTACACGTTCTCGGAAAGCGCATGCGGGTTGCCTTCTTCCTCGGTGCCCACGTGGCCTATATCGGCCTCCACGGTCACGTTATGGGCGTGCGCCAGATCGACCACGGCCTTGGTGCGGCGAATGTTTTCAGAAAGGTCCTCGCTGGAGGCGTCAATCATGACGGAGGTGAATCCGCGCGCGATGGATTCTTCGATGACGTCCATGTGCACGCCGTGATCGAGGTGGAGGGCGATGGGGGCGTCGATGCGCTCGGCGTAGAACTTGCCCAGAAGCGCCGCCTCCTCGATGCCCATCTGCTCCAGATGTACCTCAGCGAAACTCAGGATGAGCGGCGCATGGAACTCGCCCGCCACCTGGGCATATGCCCGTACCGAATTCGAATCAACGTAGTCGGGCGAAGGAATGGCATACCCTTCGGCAAACGCCTTATCGAGCATATCCTTCGTAGTCACGAGCATGGGCGGCCCCCGTTCCCTCGCGCGGCGCCGAAGCGATGCGTCCGTCACCGCATGCGCCTTGCGGCGCCTGGAATACTTCGATACGCACCATTATAGCCCGCACGCTGCAAAAGGGCACCGCTTCGTCGGCCACGCGTTTCCCGGGCGTCAAGGACGGAGTTCGCATAGGTGGCGATATTGCGCGATCCGCCATCGGCCACGCGCTGCCCGAGCGTCAACGACGGACGGACAGCAAGATGAGACGCGGAAAGCCGAGGGGTGCCCGCTGTAGGCCCATCGCACTATCGCGCGTAGCCCGCCTCGATCTCGCGGATGCGCTCGTAGAGCCAGCGGTTCTGCGGCACGAGGATGCCGTGTTTGTCGGCCAGGCGAATGATGGTTCCGGAGAATTCCTCCACTTCGGTGGGCTTTCCATTGATGCGATCCTGCGCCATGGAGGGCATGCCGTCGGGGTCGAGCGACGCGATGAGCGCAGCCATCTGCGACAGGTCGTCCTCGGCCACGCCGACGCCTTCCGCCTGCGCAACCGCGAGCGCTTCGCGCATGGCGGCGACGAAGCAGCGGTTCTGCTCGCTTCCCGCTTCGCTCGCAGAACCATACGTGCCGTCATACGCCATACACGTCTGGTTGATACCCACGTTGAGCATGAGTTTTGTCCATAGACGGTGGCGGATATCGGGCTCCACCGTGTGCGCGATGCCGGCGCGCGCGCAGAAATCGGCGATATCCTCCACCACGCCGGGCGCCGTGCCATCGGCTGCACCGAAACGAATCTCGCCGGGATGCGTGTAAGTCATATCGGCGCCGATGAACACGGCGTCCATTCCTTGGGCGACGGAGAGCACTGTGCGCTCCCACCCGAATCGAGCCGCCACGCGCTCCTCGCTTGTAACGCCATTGAGCAGCGAGACGATGCGCGTTTGCGGCCCCACCAGATGCTCCATCGTGTCGATAGCATCATCGAGACCCGGTGCCTTCACTGTAAGAATCACCAGGTCAACAGGCTGCGCTTCACTCGCAGGAACGGTCGCGATACCGCACGGAGCGCCGTTTATCGTCACGACCTCGCCCGCATGCCGCGCATAGCGCCCGTCGTCCATCACGAACTCAACCGCGTCAGGCCCGATATTTCGCGCAATCAAGCTGCCGTACAAAAGCCCCACGGCACCCCTGCCGATAATCGCCGCTTTAGAAATCGTCATTGCATGCCCTTTCCGTTGGGATCATTTTTTGCGAGTGTATCGCGTCGCGCGCGAAACCGAGGGCGAAATTCGCCGACAGGACGTGCCCTATCGCCGAAACAGAAACGCATCGCCACGGCAATAAGCGGGCTCATGCCTCGATGAAGCCGTCGAGCGGGCCCGGCATTGGACGCTCCAAAATCTTAAGACCGTTTTAATACGGCTTTTCCTATACTGAAGACATTTGGCAGGCAACACACGCAAGGGGATTCCATGGGCATCATAAGCATCAAGACCGCCATCGTCATAGGATGCGGAGCTCTCGGACTTTCGGCGGCGAACATGCTTTCCGATGCCAAGTTTGAGGTGACGGCAATCGACAAAGACCCCTCCGCTTTCGCGGGTCTCGACATAGGATTCGGCGGGCAAACCGTGATAGCTGACGGCTCGGACATCGCGGCGCTTGAAGCGCACGGCCTGGCCGACGCCTCGCTGGTGTTCGCGTCAACCGACGCCGATTCGACCAACTACCTCATAGCGCGCATAGCAAGTGACATCTTCGGCGTTGGGCGCGTGTTCGCCCGCATCGAAGACGAGGATCTTGCCTCCATGCTGGAAGAAGGCACCGCCCAAGCCATCTGCCCACACAAGCTGTGCGTCAATGAATTGCGACAACTCGCCGGCATTCGCTAGGAGACACCCCATGCGTATCCTCATCGCGGGCGGACGATCCCGCACCGACTATTTAATCGAATCGCTCATGAAAAGCGGCAACAGCGTGGTTGCCGTCAACGGGAATCGCCCATGGTGCGAATACCTCTCCTCGCGCCATGACGCAGCCGTGGTATACGGCGACGCCACAAAACGATACGTACTTGACGATGCCGACATCGAAGGGTTCGACCTGGTCATAGCCATGTGCGACAACGATGCCGACAACCTGGTGGTGTGCGACATGGCACGACGGTATTTCGGAATCGATCACGCGGTATGTACCGTGTACAATCCCCGCAACGTCGCCGTATTCAAAAAATTGGGCATATCCTCGGCCATAAGCGCTACGTACATGGTGTCGCGCCTGATCGAGCAGGCCTCGATGGAGGCAATGGGCGGCCATGACTAGCGCGCACCGAAACAGCGCCCATACCGTTGCGCGGTACACGGGCACGGCGCTCATGCTCATCGGCGCGACGATGTTCGTCCCGCTCGTCGTGCTCCTCTTTCGTCCGCAGGAAGCACCCCTTGCGCCCTGCATCATCTTCCCCGCCGTGACAACGATGCTTGCAGGCTACCTAATTTGTTTTTTCCTCGCGAAAGACGGGCGGGCGCTCACGCTCTCCCGAGCTGAAGCAGCCGGTACCACGCTCCTCATCTGGGTCCTCGCCATAATCGCCTACGCCGTGCCCCTGGTGTGCTCGGGTACGCTCGACGCATCCCAGGCGATATTCGAATCCACGAGCGGACTCACCACCACGGGTCTTTCGGTGGTGGATGTTGCCTCATGCCCAATGATGCTCCTCTTGCACCGCTCCATGATGCACTACGTGGGCGGTGTAGGGCTCATCCTTATGCTCGCCTGCATCGTGAGCGATTCCCACGGCTTGAAGCTCTACAGTGCAGAAGGGCACACCGAGCGCCTCTTGGCGCGCACTTCAAGCTCGGCGCGCATGGTGCTCGTGCTTTACACCGCCATCATCGCCGTGGGCACAGTGGCGTATATTGTGGCGGGCATGCCGGCATTCGACGCGGTAAACATCTCCATTTCAGCGGTATCGACCGGCGGCTTCGCCGTTCGCCCCGACAGCATGGCATCCTACGACAGTCCCGCCATCGAGGCCATCACGGTGGCGCTCATGGTCGCGGGCGCCACGAATTTTCTCCTGAACTTCATGCTCTTACGAGGAAAGTTCCGCACCTTCCTCCGACACGCGGAAACGCCGATGTTTCTTGCGATCGCAGCAGGGACCTCCGTCATGATTGCGGGATTGCTCTATGCCTCGGGGCAGGCCGGTTCCCTTTTGGATGCGGCGCGAGCGGGCGTGTTCCAAGCGGTCTCAGTCATGACGTCGACAGGACTCCAGACCGTGCCGAGCTTCGGAGCACTCGCGCCCGGCATTCTGTATATCCTCATGCTGCTGATGGTGATCGGAGGCGAGGCGGGATCAACCTCGGGCGGCATCAAGGTGTATAGGCTCGTCGTGTGCGTAAAAAGCCTCATCTGGGCGTTACGAGACAAGTTCGGGCATCGCAGGCGCGTGTATAGCAATAAGATCAATCGCTTCGGGGCATCCATCGAATGCACCCCAGAAGAGATCGCTTCGGTTCGCACGTTCGTAGGCGTCTACCTGCTGCTCCTCATAGCGTGCGGCTTCATATTCTCCCTGTTCGGCGCCTCGTTGGGCGATGCCCTATTCGAATCGGCATCATGCCTGGGCAACACGGGAATAGGCGTGGGATTCATCCAAGCAGGATCGCCCGATGCGGTGCTCATTGTCGCATCAATCGCCATGCTATTCGGGCGCTTGGAAATATTCCCTCTCATTTTCGGACTAAAATGGATGCTGAAGAGCATCGGCGAGGAGGCGAGGCATGTCGCGCACCGTTAGGGCAAACCTCAAAAACGCGGGCATCGTAGCAGCTCTGTACGTTGTCGGCATAGCGGCATCCTATGGATTCTGGCTCCTGGGCATGGAGTCCGAGGCGAGCTTCCTGCTTTTTGTGCTGGGCATTCTCATCGCCGTCATAGAAACCGATTCCGGGCCGTGGGGCATCGCCTTGGGCGTTCTCTACCTTCTGACCTACGATCTGCTCTTCGCCGCGCCGCACTTCTCGCTGCTCGTATTCGGCAAAACCGATGTCATCACGCTGTTCATATTCGCGGTAGTCGCGCTCGTATGCGCCGCGCTCACTAACCGACTCAAAAGCCAGATCGGAATCGCAGAGCGAAACGCCACGGCGCTCCGGCGACTGAACAAGATAAGCGCCGGACTCATCGACAGCACGTCCGCGCAGGCCGCATGCGATTCCACGAGCAAAGCACTGACCTCGATCTTGGGCATGCCCGTGTCAATCACGCTTGGCAGACCGCACGCTGACAACCCGGACGCCTCCCACGCCGAAGTCGAAGCTTCGTTGGAATGCTTCGACCAAGGCTACCAGACCGGTGCCGGCATAGCTGGCTACCCTAATTGCAAAATGCGCTACCTGCCCCTTGCGGCCAAGACCAAAACGTATGGCATCGTGGCGGTGGAGTGCGGCGAGCGCAGCATCGACCGCGATGCCAAAACGTTCCTCGACTCCGTAATAGCCCAAACCGTCGTCGCCGTGGAACGCAACAACCTGGAAGAACGCGCCCGCGCCGACGATCTTAAAATCGAGCGCGAACGATTCAAGACCACGCTCCTGCGAAGCGTATCCCACGATCTGCGCACGCCCCTCGCCGGCATTCAGGGCAATGCGGAGCTTTTGGCGAAAAACCGAAGCCACATAGAGCCAAGCGAATGCGACGAGCTCCTGAACTCCATCTCTGAGGATGCTCGCTGGCTCTCCGACATGATAGACAACCTGCTGAGCATGACGCGCGTGCAAGACGAAGATGTGCCGCTGAATTTTCAGCCCGAGGTAGTTGACGACGTTATCGGGGATGCCGTTGCCCACTTGGCTTCGCGCCGCGGCGAACACGAGATTTCAATGGATCTGCCCGATGACGTACTGGTGGTTCCCATGGACGGAAAGCTCATTCGACAGGTGCTCATCAACCTCATTGACAACGCCATCAAGCATTCCGCCCCCGATTCGCACATCCGCGTTTCAGCAAGGCAACGTGGTTCCTTCGCCGCGTTCAGAGTGACCGATGACAAAGGCGGCATAGCCCCCGAGCTTTTAGATAAAATTTTCGGACGCTTCGTGAGCGAGAATGCTGGAGACCGAGGCAAAAGCGGCATCGGCCTGGGTCTGAGCATCTGCAAAGCTATCGTAGAGGCGCACGGCGGAACTATCCGCGTGCGCAACAACCCTGAAGGCGGAGCAACCTTCGAATTCCTTCTGCCCCTGACGCAAGACGATGCCCCCGCCCCTACTGCAGAAGACGGAGAACGAGACGAGGAGCGCCATGGATGAGATCCTTATCGTCGAAGACGATTCCACCATTAGAAGAATGCTGCGCGTGGCTCTTCGCGCCGAAGGCTACCGGACATATGAAGCCGCATGCGGTGTTACAGCGCTCTCGCTTAACGATGCCAATGCGCCCGCCCTTATCCTTCTCGACCTGGGACTTCCCGACCTCGACGGCATGGAAGTGCTGGCGCAAATTCGCAAGGAGGGCGACACGCCCATCATCGTACTCACTGCACGAACCCAGGATGCCCAGAAGGTGGCGGCGCTTGACGCGGGGGCGGACGATTACGTGTCAAAGCCCTTCAGCATGGCGGAGCTTCTTGCGCGCATTCGAGTGGCGCTCAGACATCATGCCTCAAAGACTGCAGAAAACGCCGGAATCTATAGCGTGAGCAGTCTGACCGTCAACCTCGATGCACGCACCGTGACACTCGACGGCGCAACCGTACACTTGACACCTCATGAATTTGACCTCTTGAAAACCATGATGGAAAATCCCGGAAAGGCGCTCACCCATCGATTTCTCCAGAATGCCGTTTGGAAATACCCTTCGACAGACAGCTATCGCACGCTCCGCGTAACCATGGCATCGCTGAGGCGCAAGCTGGGCGACACGCCCGCAAGCCCGCGTTTCATAGCAACCGACGTGGGAATAGGCTACCGTTTTGTGGGGGAATGAGACTGGGCTGCAGCGAGGCCGGCATACGCCTTGAACCCATCCGGTCTCGCTGCAGCCCAGTCACCAACAAGCCAGCATACGTCTCGCGCCTAAGCTCCGACCGGTCCGAGCTTAGGCTCCCGTGTACGCATCCTCCGCCGAATTGGAGAAATCCTGGCGTTCGAGCCAGGCGCGTTCGTCCTCGGTCTCGGAAATATCGATGCGCTCGATGCGAAAGATAACCGGGCGCGTTCCGTCGTTGCAACACGCTATCATCATGCGATCACTATTCGTCCAACCACGCATGATAGCACCACCCCGTAAAGCACAGTAGATATAGCGGCTGATGCAATCCCACGCCTCGGCACAGGGAAATCGCCCTGAAAACTGACGTTCAGCAAAGGCGCGCGCCCGCCGCTTCTTTCGCCCGAGCGAGTAAATGGCTCAATATCAGGGTTTAGCGGAACTTCGCTAAGTAAGCAAAAATATGCGAGCCTCTGACCTGGGGTGATATCAAGCAATTCTTCGCGCTACTCGGCAACCCGCCCATAAACCCTGATATTCAGACGTTTACGCCAAACGAATAGATTCCGCGGGCTTTGTCGCAGGAATGTCGACGCACGGCTCACTTCGCCTTTTTCGCCTGCTTGCGCCTGGTGGCATGCTTGGCGCCCGCCTTGCCTGCCATTTTGCCTGCTATTTTGCCCGCCGCGACAGCACCTTTGACGACGACGCCCAAACCCTTGACGGCCATGCCCGCGCCCTTCGTTGCCACCACCGCCGCCTTGCCTGCCACCATGGGCGCGGCTTCGCGGGCGCGCGCAACCACATCGGGGCCGTTCATCGCGACTTTGTCTAATGCCTTTTCGGCTTGGTCTTTCGTCACCTCGACCATTTTCTCCGAAGCGGCGTCGAGCTTCGCTTCGACGGGGGTCGCCTCGCGCCCGGTCATGACGCGATGTCCCTTGCTCGCCATAGCAGCGCCGCCCACGATGGCGACCGCTCCTGGGCCAGGTAGCACGAGCATGGGTACGCCCGCTACCGCCAATGCTGCACCTCCCGCCATCTGGGCTGCGCCGCGCGCCCGCTGACCAGCGGAAACGGAAGCCTTGCCCTCATTGTGAGATGGCAACGCCGCATCGGGCGTTTGCGGCGCAGACGACGCCTCGCAGGCAGCAGAAGTATGGACGTCCGGGGTCACATCGAAATCGGTTTTGGAGGATGATGCGGCCGAAACTTCGGGAAATGCGGAGGAATTCGTCGGTGTGGCAGCCATGGCACAACCTCGCAATCGAAACGCTGCAGTGATAGTCGTTGAAACCACCTTATCAGAGGCGCATCGCCGGAACCGCCGCATATGCAATCCGTTGCGCAACCCTTACGCAAAAGATCCTACTCGCATTCCGCCCTATCGCACTCGCCAGCGATTGAGGCACGCATGCAGCTCCTCTTTGCGCGGAAGGGCCAGACCGCAGACCGCCTCGCCACGGCTTGAAAGTGCACGCCAGCCGTCTTTCTCGAATTTCGCGTACACCGCATCGACGATGTCGGGAAGAGCGCGCGTGCCGTCACACAACTCAAGCTCTAGCGCCATGCGCATCATCTGGGCGAGCGTCGCGACCTGCTCCGCATCTACCAGTTGTTCGACCTGGCGCACATCCACTGAGATGGTGCCCACGGAAAACTCGTCAAGGCCGTGAGCGCGCACCTTGAGCGCATTACGCTCGTTACGCGCATCCTTGCCCGAAGCGCTGCTTTTCCCGCCGCCCCTGCGACGGCGCTCCGCGTGCGGCCCCGCAGCCAAACGAATTCGCCGTCCTTCGGCGAATGTTTCCCGCGCTGCCACCCTTTCATCAGGCGATTCGTATGCCTCAACCCCGGATCCCGCTTCGCCGCTCGAGCCCTCGCCCGCATTCGCGTCCAGCGTCGGCACCCCGCGTTCGCGGCATACCTCGCGCACACGGTTCGTGATGTCGTGCGCCTCGTAGCGATCCATCTGCACCACCGCATCGGCAACGGAGAAAAACGCGCCCGAACTGCCCACCACGATCACCGAGCTCACGCCATGCTTCTCCCACAGCTCCCTCACGCGTTCCACGAACGGAGTGATGGGCTCATGTTCGGCGGCGACCACCGCTTCCATAAGCGCGTCACGCACCATGAAGTTCGTCGCGGAAGTGTCCTCGTCAATGAGCAGCACGCGCGAGCCCGCTTCGAGCGCCTCGACCGTCGACGCCGCCTGGGAGGTGCTGCCGCTCGCATCCGCCGTCGAAAAAACGTGGGTGTCGCGCCCGTCGGGCAAGTTGTCGATAAAGGGCGATATATCCACGTCATGCACCGCACGCCCATCTTCGGCGCGCAGCTTGCAGGCGGTCGCGTCGGTTATCACCAGCTCGCGCCCGTCGCCCGCAACATGGTTATGCACGCCCTCTTGCAGCGCCTTGAGCAGCGTGGATTTGCCGTGATAGCCGCCGCCCACGATAAGCGTCACCCCGCGGCGGATGCCCATGCCCGACACGCGGCCACGATGCGGCAAATCGAGTTCGACACGCATTGCGCTAGGAGAAGCGAACGGACGCGCGCCTTGGAGCGGCCGCTGCGATACGCCGCTCTCGCGCGGAAGGATGGAGCCGTTCGCCACGAATGCCACCAGGCCAAACCGGTCGAGCTCCCGACGCACGGCGCGCTGATCGTCGGCGAGGCGCACGGCGCTTCCCGCCTCTGCTTTTGCAGTGGCATCGTGCGGCAGTGCCCTCCTCACGCATTGAGGAACCAGCTCGAGCAGCATGCGCGCGGCGGCACGCGCGTCGATCGTGCGGCCGCGAGCCGGCAGCCCCGCCTCAAGCCTCAGCACCAGCGAGCCATCGGGCGCGATTTCGCAAGCGGAGCGCGCAAGCACCTCAGGACCCGGCCTGCTCGTGCCGATAAGGCCGCTCTTGCCCGAGCCGCCCGCCTTGAAGTTTACGCGGGCGCACTCCGCGGCGAAGCGGCGAACCAGCCAATCTTCAAGCGCTACGCGGCGATGCGGCGCGTCATGCATCTGCGGCTCGAATCCCGTGACACGCGCAGGAATGCGCGCGCTCATCTTCGACGGCGACGCGAAAGGATCCCCCTGTACATGGTCGATGGAGAGCACGAAATCGCCGAAATCATACGCGCCGCGCAACGACTTATACGCTGGATACCCCCTGCGATCGACCGACGCCAACGCCCTCTCCAATTCGCGATTCGTTTTCATGAGATTCCTTTGCATTGTCCAATGATTTCTGGGCTATCGTAGCGCAAATTGCCCGTCATCATATGACAACGGGCAATCTCATGACACGCAAAGGCATATCGAATCTTTTGATTCGAATGGCGCAGAACGATGTACTTACTGAATCTCAGATAGCTTCTCATTGATGCGAAGCTGGGCATCCGTATAATACGCAAGCTCTTCATTGGACAAAGAGCTGCCGTCTACCTCGCTCATTGCTTCCATGGTGTCGGAATATTGAGCCATCATATTGGCGTAATCGGCAGACATCTCCCAAGAGGAATCGCTGTCTTGATACGTGTTCATAAACTCAACGTACTCATCAAAGAATGCCTCGTATTCGTCAATCATCGACTTGAATTCAGGATCTACGCCCTCGGCCGAAGATTCAACGACTTCTCCTTCACTGGCATCTTTCGATCCACTGGAAGCATCCGCTCCTTCGGCGTCATCCGCACCTTCTTCGGATGGCTCGCTATTCGAACCGCCACCAAGGAGGACATCCACGTCAAATTCGTCGCTATACAGAAAACCGCCATTGACGTCAGACCAATCGGAATACACATCAGATTTCGACCGAGACCAATGCTTGTAGACATCGGACATACTTCTCGACCAGTATTTGTAGCAGCCGCTGCTTACGTCAGACCACTCGTCGTAATTATTCTCCCACATGGAGTCATACGCGTCGCTGAGTATGCCGTCGTAATAAGCATCGTATATCGCCTCGTACGCATCCTCATAGATTGCGTCGTAGTACATCTCGTACGCATCTTCATACACGGTGTCGTAATACGAATCCAATGCATCTTCTAACGCGCGAGAATCCTCATGGTCGATTGTGGCAGCAACCGCCTTAAAGTAAGCTCGACCATTTTCTACGGTTCTCTCGCCAAGACTTTGCGTCGCGTTTTCCGCCTCTTCGTACCAGTCAAGCAGCATCTGCTCATTCTCCACGTATCCGTCGAAGGTTTCCCCGATAGCGGATTTCACATTGTCCAGGCTCCCATTGAGCTCAGTAATAGTGGACTCGAAATCGCTTTGGATGCTATTAAGGATGTCTTCCGGATTGTTCGCTACAGGCATTTGTTCCTCAGAGCCCTGAACGCTTTCGGAACTTGCCTGTGACGTTTCTTGCGGTTCCTGGTTTTCTCCCGCCGAACATGATGCGAGCATCGCCACAATACAAACGGAGCAGACGAGAGCGACAATCTTTTTCATCAGTGCCTCCTTTTTCATCGTGTGACCGTACTAAGAGTTTTCTCGTTTTGCTTTGAATTTGGCGATGAACAGCCAGATAGCTGCCGCTATAGCAATGACAGACGCGACGATGAGCAGCATAGTGGAAAGACCTGGTTCATACGAATTACTCGGCATGACCCCTCTTTCGGCAAAGTCCCAGCTAACAATTTGGGAGACCGCCAGCGTCAACGCGGCGAACAAAGCAGTCGGAGTCGCCTTTCGAAGCAATGCAAACAGCAGAGTTAATACGGCGAATACCCCCACCGAAGCTATAAGACCGGCGATGATCATCCAACTATCGCCCCATCCGTTGCTGGCCATGGAGGCATACGCATTGGCATATTCGAAAAGGGATAGATCAACGATGTCAGAGGCGGTCATCCCCAACGACTCATCGAGCCATGCGTCCGGAACCGCCTCGAGTGATTCGCGGTACTCCTCCACCGCAGAGGCGTACGGCAAAAAGAACGATGCAACCAGAATCACTGCAGCGACAATAGCAATCGTAGCAGGCAAAACAGGACGCCTCCATAGAGGTGTCTTTTTTACAGTCTCCTCCACCTCCGCCGCATGTTCAATCGGCAAAGAGCGCGATTCCGCCTCTTCCTTTGTTTCGTTAAGGTTTTCCATGCTTCCACCTTCCATTGGGACACCATCTGATTACCCCGAATCCCGCGAAGCGCTATGGAAGGCACCGCATACGAACAATGCAATCCGACACGTAACCAATATCCCGCCCTCGCGATATCGACGACGGTACTCAGTGTGAGGAAGAGAAAGAATCGTTTCATCAGTTGCCAACTGAATTTTGGGTTCCAATTCGCTGGTTGGCCCGATTTCTGGATAGACGGAGAGCGGATTGCAAATCAAAACAGTATGAGACCGCCCCACGCACAGTAACGCTCGTGCATAGAACAGACTGCCCATGCGAATCCCGGAATGCAACCGAAACCAACCCATGGCAGAAAACTCGAGTTGCGAACCTCTTGTACATTCAGAAACGCGAAAAACGCCATTTTTATCGAGTTACGAACTGTTCGTCACTGCAAACCAGAAGAAGGAAGTCCGTTTCGGCATCTGTCAATCAGTCCGTCAGCAACCCCGCTGGTGAGATGTGAAAGTTTCCCCAGGTCATAGTATCGTCCATCGCGTCCTTTTCCCAAAGGGCAATCGAGAAGCGTATCGAATACAGCAATTGAAGCAAGATCACCTTGCACGGAATGTTCGCAAGTCGAAAAAAGTGGCGTTCTCAGCGAAATCTGATGTACATCACGAGTTTTCAAGCATCTATGCCAATTACTAAGCCGACCCGCAGAGCCGCAAATCAGCTACCACACCTGGACATGGGCCTCTATGGACGCATAGGGCGGCACATCGAGACCGAAACTGGGAATCTCGAAGGGAACGCTCTTCCCTTCGGCAGGCATGGCGGCAAAACCGTTGCAGCCGTAGACAATCCTGCCCGCATCATCGCGCAGCACGATAGAGACACACACGCTCCCCGATCCGCCGCCGGATCCCGTGTAGCCGATTGATTTCGCGGTCGCTTCGCCGGTGAATACCAAGGCACCTAGGCCATCGTCTTGCTCCCTCAGACCCGAAACGACAAACGAATTCTCCGCGCCATCGTAGGCAGACACGCTCCATTCGTCCGGATTCGCCGGAACGAACTCGACGGTCGCAGGCGTCTCGCCTCCGCCGTTGCCGGCCAGCCCGCCGTAATACAGAATCTCACCAGGAAGAATCGCATTCAGCACCTGTGTTTCGGTAAAAAGCACGGCGCCGTCTTTGTCGTGCCCGGTAATCTCGACCGCCGGAAAATCAACCTTGGCGTCGGAGCTCGTGTTGCGCAACGCGAATGCATAGCACACGTATCCGTTTGAATCCGCATGCCACCCCGACTCCACGATGTCGAGCGACGCCTCCGAAGCACCCTCGCTTCCCGCCGTAGCGCCCGAGGAGACACCGTTCGAAGAACCCGCGCCCGAACCATCGGAGCCATCCGACAAGCCAAATCCAGCATCGGCGCCGTTGGAAGAATCGGTCGCAACTATGTCGGCACGGGCATCGCCAGACGAACCATCGCCAGGCAAAAGCAATAGACCTCCCCCGCGAAGCGCGAGAGCGATACCCGCAACAGACGCCAACGCGGCCAGAACGAGGGCGACAACGAGGGCCGCGATACGCGCCCTGCCCCATGCCTTGCTCTTCTCATTGCTTTTCGCGCCGCCGGGATGCCACGCCGAATCTTCCACCGAACCCGGCTCAGGGTTCGCTGTTGAGGAAATTACCGACCGGCTCGATACCGAACCCGCATCACCATTGGCAGCCCCTGCATGCGAAGAGACATTCGGCACCGAAGCGACATCGCGACGCGCCGATGACGCATCCGCATCGACGCCACCAAACTCCCGCCGCAAAGCAGCAGAACTCGCCGTCAAACCAGAGCCCGAAGACATAGCATCACCGAGCGCCGCCGCCATATCGGCTGCGCTTTGGAACCGTGCGCTCGGCTCGAACGCGCTCGCCTTCAACGCCGCGTTACGCACTAGCAGCGGAATGGAATCATCCTGGGAAAGTGCAAGCTCGAATCCGTCGTCGCCCGGCTTGATGCCGGTGAGCATATAGCCCAGTACCCTCCCTACCGAATAGATGTCCGACCGTGCATCGGTCTCGGTAAACCCGTACTGCTCGGGCGCCGCGAACCCAGGCGTGCCGAAAGGCGCGGTATCGCGTGCGACACCCTTCCCGCCGATGCGAGAAATCCCCAGGTCAATAAGATGCGCCCCGTCCGCAGACACGATGATATTAACGGGCGAAATATCTCGATGAATCACGCCGTGCGCATGGAGCTCCCCCAGAGCATCGCAGATGTTCGACGCCAAACGGGCAGCCTGGTCGGCCGGAACCCGGCCCAGTCGCTTCACGTACTGCTCGAGCGTCTCACCCGCCACGTAATCCAAAACGACTACGAAGCGCTCAGGCATCTCGTACGTTGCCCACACCTTGGGAAGATAGCGGCTTTCGCAATCGGCAAGCGCCGCCCATACCGCGCGTCGCGCCTGCTCACGAGGAATCTTCTTGCGCACGAAAGGACCCGAGCCCTCGATAGTGACCAGCTCGGTCACGCCTGCCGCGCCTTTGCCCAGCACGCGCTCGACGCGATAGCCGTCATCCACGCTCATCGCGTGCATCAGCTGCTCATCGTTCAGAGGATATGTACCCTGATCAGGCATGCGGTTTCGAATCGCCCTTTCACTCGCGGTCCCGTGGCATGGCGGCCGCCTCCGGGAAACCTCCAGGCAATCCGTTCAACGCCCAAGCGCCTGTGCGCCAAATGGGAATTGTAATCAACCTTGAAGGATAATTCTTCAGTTGGCCACTGAATTAGCCGTCAGCGCAGACTACCGGTGCCGAACAGCGTTTTCTCGCCCAGACGCCACAGCTCGTCGTCGCACTCGCTGCGCGTCATGCCCTGGTTGATGCACCAGATGATGATGGCGTCGCGCCGCACCTTGGGCCAAAGTTCAGACGCTCCCGCAAGGCGCAGCAGACGCTGCGTTTCGCGAAGGTCGCATTTCAGGCCGAACGCCAGCATGATTGCGCGATCGCGCCCCGGAACGCTTTTGCCGGCGAAGATGTCGTACACCACCGTCACGTTGACGCCCGAGCCGCGCACCACCTCGGCACGCTTCATGCCGCGATCCGCCAGAAGCTCGAACAGGTAATCGGGCAGCGTGCGGTCGATCGTCTCGCCCTGGTCCAGATAGCTTTCAGGCTTTTCCGCCGTCAAAAGGCGCGCCAACAGGTCTTCGGTCAGAATCTCTTCTTGCATCGGCGTTCTAATCCTCGTCATCGCGAATCGTCCATCGTCGCCGCACCGCGTCCGGCGTTGCGCGGCGACGATGGCCAGTATACCCCTCTATTCCGCCGCCATGCCGCACGGGCCCACGCCTTCGGTGCGCACGCAGCGGTCGAGCGCCGTCTGCTCGTAGAACCCATAGCCCCCTGCCACATTGGCGCAGGAGAACCCATGCTGCGCCAGAATGCGGCACGCCACATAGCTGCGCAGGCCGCTTTGGCAGTGCACCCAGATCTCACAATCGCGCGGAAGAACGTCCAGCCGATCACGCAGCTCATCAAGCGGAATATGGAGCGCGCCTTCTATGTGACCTCGCGCGAACTCGCCAGCAGTTCGGCAGTCGAGCAGAATGAGAGGCGGCTCGACAGCATTGTCCTCGCCCTTCTCGCGCGGCTCTTCCGCAAACCCTGGAAGCTCCATCACATCGTCCCACGTCACCTGGCGCACACGATTCTCGAGGATGTTCTCGATGATGTAACCGGCCATGTTCACGGGATCTTTCGCAGAAGAGTACGGCGGCGCGTAGCACAAATCGAGCTCAGTCAAGTCGCTCGCAGTCATGCGCGCTCTCATGGCGGTGGCAATCACGTCGATGCGCTTCTCAACGCCCTCGCGGCCCACGGCTTGGGCACCCAGAATGCGCCCGCTCGGCCGCTCGAACACCACTTTGAGCGTCATGGACGAAGATCCGGGGTAGTACGTCGCATGGCTGGCAGGCGCAAGCAGCACGTAGTCGAAGTCAAGTCCGGCCGCTTCCGCCGCCTTGCACGTGAGACCCGTCGATGCGACGGTCCTATCGAAGAGCTTCATGACCGAAGAGCCCTGCGACCCCTTGAATACACGGGGAATGCCGCAGATGTTGTCCGCCGCGCTGCGTCCTTGCTTGTTGGCCGGACAGGCAAGCGCGATACGCGCCGCATCGCCCGTAGCGAAGTTCTTCACCTGCACTGCATCACCCACCGCATAGGTATCCGGATCGCTCGTGCGCATATGCTCGTCAACCTTGATGGCTCCGCGCAAACCCAGGTCAAGCCCCGCATCACGTGCAAGGTCGCTCTCAGGCGTCACACCAACCGAAAGCAACACCATGTCGGAATTGACCGGAGCAGCGTCTTTGAGCAGCGTACGCATCATGCCACCTTCACGCTCCTCGAATCCGGTCACGCCCGCACCCAGCATAAGCGTCACGCCATGCTCGCGCAGCGCATTATGTACCAGCGCCGCCATATCGCCATCCAACGTGGGCATCGCGTGCCCGCCGCGCTGCAACACCGTCACTTTGATGCCGCGCTCGGTCAGGTTCTCCGCCATCTCGAGGCCGATGAATCCTGCGCCCACCACGGTTGCCGTTCGCGGATTCTCGCGCTCGATGAAATCGGCGATGGCAAATGTATCTTCCACGGTGCGAAGCGTGAACAGCCGATTCGAGTCCAGGCCAGGCAAATCGGGCACCGTCGCCTTGGCGCCGGGCGAAAGAATCAGCTTGTCGTACGGTTCCGCATACTCCGACCCGTCCTCCAGCCTACGAATCGTAACCGTTTTCGCCGCGCGATCGATTGCCACGGCCTCCTGCCGCACGCGCACATCCACATTGAAGCGGCTCCGAAAACTCTCGGGCGTCTGTAGAGTAAGTTTAGCGCGGTCTTTGATCGTAGCGCCCACGTAGTACGGCAGACCGCAATTCGCGTAGCTCACGTATCCCGTGCGCTCGACCACCACGATTTCAGCCGTCTCGTCCAGACGACGCAGTCGAGCCGCCGCCGTAGCGCCTCCGGCAACACCGCCGATAATGAGGACCTTCATATGCACCTACCTCTCTAACGACCGGTTCACGCAGCTCGCCTCAACCGCACCTCCCCGCACGGCCCGCCAGCATCACGCCAACCGCCCGACGTCGCAGAACACCTCGCATCGTTGCGCCTATTATCCTCTATTTTCGTCTGTGAATATTTGTTGCCATAACAGTAACATTTATCTTTTTCCCTTTCTTTCCTACCTGATATCGACCATTCTGCACCCGAACACAGACAGGCGCCCTTCACTGTATTGACAGCGACGCAGCGTCGTCACGTAGGGTGGCACGACGTGCCGTGCGACTCGCCTACGACGACCGAAGCGGAACGCCGATTTGGTAGGAGGAGCGCACGCCGCAAGGCCGCAGAGCATGCGGCGACATCGCTAGGAAAGGAAGCATGCGATGGAATCTACACAATACTGGACCGTCGGAGAATTCGCACGACGCTCGGGCGTAACCGTGCGCACCGTCCAATACTACGACCAAAAGCACCTGCTGGCCCCTTCGGCGAAGGGGCCTCAGAACAGGCGTCTCTATTCCAAGGAGAACGAACTCGAACTGCAGCGCATCCTTGTGCTCAAGTTCCTAGGAAGCACGCTGGCAGACATCCGGTCCATCCTCGAGGCAGAGACCGGCACCGTGGACGTCAACGGCCTCGAAGGCCTCATCGACAAGCAGGCCCTTCTGCTCGGGCGCGAGCTCACGCGCCTCATGCACAGGGCGGTTGCCTTACGCGAGCTCAAGGAGCAAATCGTGCAAGGCGAAGAGGTCGATTGGGGCAAGATTGCCGATGCGATCGACAACGAAGGCGTTGACGATTTCGTGCTGCGCATGGAGGAGAAGAGCGAGTCCGCGGGTCACGGCAAGAGGCCGAGCCCTCGTAACGCCCGCCAGCACTCCGCAGGAAAGGCCTCCCTGCGCTACGACGGATTGGACGAAGATAGCGGTGCCGAGGAACCCGAACATTCCCGCCCCGCGCTCACTCCGTGGCATGAAATAGCGGCGGAGACAATCGGACTTCTGGCATCGGGCGTGACGTGCGACGATCCGTGGGCATTGGAGGTCATCGGCCGCTATCGCGCGCTCTGCGCCGAAGAGGGCGAGAAGCATCTCCTGAGCGAATTCATCCCGTTCGGCCGCATGCGGGACAGGGTGGGCAACGGCGCGCTCATGGAGCGGCTGCGCGAGTCGGTGGACGAATACGTCGCATGCGTCGAGAAGCATCTGCCGGCCGCCCCTGACGACGAAGCCGGCGAAGAGCCCCTCTAACGCCCTTGAGGTCCATCAGCGGGGTGGCGGCCCGCATCGCCTTGCGCGTCGCCACCCCGCTTGATACACTCATCCCGATTCGCAGTGCGAATCCCTGACGAGGGCAGCCGTACCAGGTTGGAAAAGACGGCGCATATCGCGTTCGGCACGCCTCGCCCCTTCGCTGCTTGGCGCAGCAAACGACGCGGCCCGACGCACCATCTGCACGCCGCGCGAGGACGCGCACCGTCGAGAAGGGATTCGTATGAATTGGATCGTTCTTGTTCTTTCGGGATGCATGGAAGCCGTCTGGGCAATCGCCCTCGGCAAATCGGACGGATTCACAAAACTCGTCCCCACCGTGGTATTTATTCTTGGAATGATCGCCAGCATGGCCGGCCTTGCCTATGCCGTGAAATCGCTTCCCACCGGCACCGCGTATGCGGTCTGGGTGGGCATCGGCGCATCGATCACCGTCATCTACGGCATGCTCACGGGTTCAGAACCCATATCGACAGCAAAGGTGCTGCTCATCATTGGCCTTATCGGCTGCATCATCGGCCTCAAGCTCGTAAGCGAGACCCACTAAAAACTTGCAGGAAGCCGCACAAACAGCGAACGGCCGCCCGATGCCCCCAAATAGCCCCGCCGCGATCCCGAGCGCGCTTCGCACGCGACGAGAGGAGCAGGGGGCTAGATGGGGCATCGGGCGGCCGCGTAACGGCGCAAGCGCCTTCGTAGCGCCTCATCAAGCCGTTCCGCTGTTCGGCAGAACAGCGGAACTACTACTTCAGCGCGTCGCAGAACCAGCCCGTGACGGACGTGGGATGCGTGATAGCGGTACCCACCACCACGGCGAACGCGCCGGCGTCCATGGCCTCGCGCGCCTGCTGCGGCGTATGGATGCGGCCTTCGCAGAACACGGGAATGTCGCCCGCCTCGGCCACCGCCTCACGCACGAACTCCAGATCGGGGCCGTCGGTCTTGGGACGGTCGTCAGTGTAGCCGGCAAGCGTGGTGGAGATGATATCCACCTTGGCCGCCACAGCGCGGCGCACGTCGTCCATACAGGCGCAGTCAGCCATGATCAGCGTCTCGCCGCGCAGCGCCTCCACCGTCTCCTCGAACGTGCGGCCGTCAGGAC
>NZ_CALUMA010000070.1 GCF_944321625.1 uncultured Slackia sp. | reverse complement strand
CCAGAGCGTACTCGGGCTCGGTGCCGGTGAAGCTCTCGGGGCTGTACTCGAAGCGGAAGTTGTCGTTGCCCGCCTCGTCGGTCAGCTGCTTGAGCAGCTTGGCGCCCTCAACGGCGATCCGCTTGATCTGCTCGCGGTCGCGCTTGAACACCTGCTCGCGCTGCGCCACGCTGGTGGAGTTGTACACGTGAACCACCACGGGGGTCTTGCAGCCCTCCAGGGCGGCGAAGGTCTTGCGGATGATGTGCTCGCGCGCCTGGGTGAGCACCTGGATGGTCACATCCTCGGGGATCATGTTCTGCTCGATCAGCGTGCGCGCGAACTCGAACTCGGTCTCGCTGGCGGCGGGGAAGCCGATCTCGATCTCCTTGAAGCCGATGGCCACGAGCTTCTTCCACATCTCCAGCTTTTCTTCCAGGCTCATGGGGATGATGAGGGCTTGGTTGCCGTCGCGCAGGTCAACGCTGCACCATTTGGGCGCATGCTCGATGTAGTCCTTCTGCACCCAGTCATAGCACGGTTCGGGCGGCATGTAGAATCCGGGCTGGTATTTGGTATGGGTGGGCATTCCTGTCATGAGAGGTACCTCCTTGTCAGGCCCGGTCGTGCCGGGCGTTTGCTGGCTGCATGAGAGGCGTCCTCGTGGTAATCCGGTCGTCGTTGCCGCACGAGGCGCCTGCAACGGCCGCTTGGGGCGGCCGGGCGACGAAAGGATTTATAAGGCGCAGACCCGTTTGGTTCGCGACGTTCGGGCGTTTCCGCTTCGAAGCTCGTGGCGCGACCTACAGGTGCGCCTGGATAAGCTTGGGGCGGAAGCCCCCGGCGGCGAGCGCGTCCACGATCTGATGCTTGTGCTCGGTGCCGTAGGCCTCGATGGTAAGACGCAACTCCACGGCGGCGTTGCGGTTGGTGCTCACGAATTGGTTGTGGTCCAGCCTGATCACGTTGCCGTTGTTCTCGGCAACGATGGAGGCCACGCGCACCAGCTCGCCGGGGCGATCGGGCAAAAGCGTGGACACCGTGAAGATGCGGTCGCGCTGAATCAGGCCGTGCTGCACCACGGAAGACATGGTGATGACATCCATGTTGCCGCCGGAGAGAATCGAGACCACCTTCTTGCCCGTGAACGGCAGGTGCTTGAGCGCTGCCACAGTGAGCAAGCCCGAGTTCTCCACGATCATCTTGTGGTTCTCCACCATATCCAAGAAGGCCACGATCAGCTCGTCATCTTCGATGGTGATGATATCGTCCAGGTTTTCCTGCAAATAGGGGAACAGCTTGTCGCCGGGCTCCTGTACGGCGGTGCCGTCGGCGATGGTGTTCACGCTGGGCAGCTTCACCACGTGTCCGGCCTCGAACGATGCCTTGAGGCATGCCGCGCCCGCAGGCTCCACGCCGATGACCTTAATATGGGGGTTCAAGAGTTTTGCCAGGGTGGATACGCCGGTGGCAAGCCCACCGCCCCCAATGGGCACCAGGATATAGTCAACCAGCGGTAGCTCCTGGACGATCTCCATGGTGATGGTGCCCTGACCGGTGGCAACCGTCAGGTCGTTGAACGGATGGATGAAGGTGTAGCCATGCTCTTCGGCGAGCTCAAGCGCCTTCTCGCATGCCTCGTCATATACGTCGCCGTGCAGCACAACCTCCGCACCGTAATGCTTGGTGCGCTCCACTTTGATGAGCGGGGTGGTGGTAGGCATGACCACGATGGATTTCGCCCCACAGCGGGTAGCTGCAAATGCCACACCCTGCGCATGATTGCCCGCCGATGCGGTAATCAGGCCGCGACTGCGCTCTTCGTCGGTCAGCGTGTTGATTTTGTAGTAGGCTCCGCGAACTTTATATGCGCCGGTGCGCTGCATGTTCTCGGGCTTGAAATACACCTTGTTGCCGGTGGCTTCGCTGAA
Source organism: uncultured Slackia sp. (assembly GCF_944321625.1). Taxonomy (GTDB): domain Bacteria; phylum Actinomycetota; class Coriobacteriia; order Coriobacteriales; family Eggerthellaceae; genus Slackia. The sequence goes on along the minus strand of NZ_CALUMA010000070.1, from coordinate 4,547 downwards.
ATGGGGGCTCTCGATAAGCTCGGTCTTCTGGGTCACTTCTTTGACTCGGATAGATGCTTCTTCGAATGTGTCCAGCGTGAGCATATCGTCTCGTTCCTTCGTGGTGCACTTTTCCAATTTAGTGTAGTAAAGCAGTATACCTTTTTATCCGGCAATTGGAAGAGGCGAAGCTCGCCCGGCTGCCAGAGCCTATCCGTATGGGCGCCGTCGAACCTCGTGCAGAGAAGCGACAGCGTGGACGTGCGCTATGGGTGTCGTGCGGCCGCAGCGCATAGGCCCGCCCAATCGAACAGACAGGTATCTTGTACTGTATTAAAGAGAGACCCGCCACCGGGGGCGAACGGACAATTGTTGCGTTAGTTTTAACAAAACATAGGTCGTCTTGCCGTGCGCGAGGAGTACCATAGCGTCAAACGCATAGGACGGAGCGGAGTCGAGCTCTCTGCGGATGCCCGCGTCTGGCGTTGTCGGCGCCGCTTGCCGCGCTTACGCCATGCATCGTGTGCCACGCGTCACGTGTCGTGCAGCTTTCGCCGTTTCGTCCGTGCGGCCATCGCGAGAAAGAGGTACTGCAATGAAGACCGTATCCACCCCCAACGCCCCCGCCGCCATCGGCCCCTACGTTCAGGGCAACATCGTCGGAGGGCTGCTGTTCGCCTCCGGTCAGATTCCGCTCGATCCCGCGACGGGCGAGATGGTTGGCACGACCATTGAGGAGCAGACCGCTCAGGTCATGAAGAACGTCGGTGCGTTGCTTGAGGCAGCCGGATCCGATTTCGACCATGTGGTCAAAACCACGTGCTTCCTTGATGACATGGGCGATTTCGCGGCGTTCAACGGCGTGTACGCCCAGGCGTTCGGCGAACATCTGCCCGCTCGTTCCGCTGTTGAGGTGGGCGCGCTTCCCAAGGGCGCGCTTGTCGAGGTCGAGGTCATTGCCGAGATCATCGCGCAATAGTAGGTTTGGGGCTTCGTGTCGCTGCAGCCCTTTGACCATGAGGCTTCGGGCGTTTCCGCGAAGCCTTACGTATTCCCGCGATTCGTTCTCGGGGTCTTTAAGCTTCGCGACATTTGAGCCCGAGCGTCCTGCGGCTCCCAAATCCGCGGGATGCTCGGGCGAGCCCATTTGAAGTGCCTCGCGACGCGCATCTATATATAGTGTTAGATAGATGCATAAAGAAGCGATGTGCCAGCTCTGTCCGATGCGCATCGCTTCGCTGAGCTCCGTGCTTGCCGCTTGAGGGTGGGGCATGGCCTGAAAATGGATAGGTGGAAAAACATGACGGGGCAGCCTCTATTCGAGATGCATGACGTTTCGGTGGTTCGTGCGGGTAGAACGATTCTCCATGTGGACGATTTCGCGCTGGCAGAAGGCGAGCACATTGCTCTTCTCGGCCCCAATGGTGCCGGAAAATCCACCTTCATCCAGCTGTTCACGCGTGAGGTCATGCCGTTGCATCGCGATAATCCGCCCGTGCGCTTTCGTGGCAATCCCCGCCCTACGCTCGCAGATGTCAAATCGTGCGTAGGGGTGGTCAGCGCTACGATGCACGACCAGGTGCGCGTGCATCTTCCCGTCATAGACATCGTGAGCGGCGGCGTGTTCGGAACGCTTGGGCTGCCGCGTCACGTCCAGGTTTCTGACGCCGTCCTCGTCAAGGCTCGCGAATCGCTCGCGCGTCTCGGCATAGCCGATCTTGCCGACCGTGACGTGATGACGCTTTCCACCGGTCAAGTGCGCCGCGTGCTCGTAGCGCGCGAACTGGTGCACGATCCCGAGGTGCTGGTGTTCGACGAACCGTGCACGGGCCTCGATCCCGAAGGCATGTACCACGTACGCGACGCCATGCGCACGCTTGCCAGCGAAGGCTGCTCGGTGGTGCTCGTTACGCATTATCCTGAGGACATCATCCCCGCCATCGACCGCGTGCTGCTCATCAAGGAGGCCGCCGTAATTGCCGACGGCCCCAAACGGAAGATGTTAAGCAGCCAGGCCATGACGGAGCTCTTCGGCGTCCCGCTTGCCGTCGACGAGGCCGATGGCTGGTACAGTATGCGTGGAATGTATTAGTTCCTCTGCCGTCTGCTCCTTGAGGTGTGGCGCTCTTTTGTGCTGGCGAGTTCTCGGCGCCTCTTTGCTTTTGATGTCAGTTTCTTTAAGTATGTCATCCACCTGCGCCCTCAATTTTTCCTTTTCTGGCAGTTTTCTGGAGTATGTAATCCAGTTTGAAGTAATTTTGCGGGTCGCGGCTCATCTTTCGATTGCCTTCTGCGTCGGGCGTTTTCATTTCCCCAGGTCGATCGTCTTTTTGCGAACGGTGATCGAATGGTTCTGCGCCAACCATCCTTCCGTTTCCGAAAATTGACACGAAACCGGATTACATACTTGCAAAAACTGGCGAGATTCAGGTTTATAGGCGGAACGGTGGATTACATACTTTGGATAACTGCCATGGCGAGCTCGCTTTGTTGCGCACAAGGTCAAAGGTTTCAATCCGTTAGCCTACTTCGTTTTTCACGCAGGAGGCTTGCTAGCTAATATGGGGCGCAGAGAGAGCATGAGGTGTATAGCGTGTCGCTGGCAGCACGCAAAGGATCGAAGCGTACGGTAAGGAGTGTCGCATGGGCACAGCAAAGCGTATAGCAATAGTCGATTTCGATTTCCCCGATTCCCTCATCGAAGAGAATATGTGTGCTCGAGCGGGTATTGAGCTTACGGTACATGCAGGTCGCTGTAATGCCGAAGAAGTGGCACGTTACGCTCAAGGCGCCGATGCGCTCATTTCATCGTACGGCGATATCACGCGCGAAGCGCTTGCTGCACTCGCGCCGCGCCTCAAGGTTGTGAGCCGTACGGGTACGGGCGTTGACAACATCGATGTCGATGCCGCTACCGAGCTTGGGATTGCCGTGTGCAACGTGCCAGGTTACGGAACCGAAGTGGTGAGCGATCACGCCATCGCGCTCGCGCTTGCATGCCTGCGCCGTATCAACGAGCAAGACGCCGACGTCCGTCGAGGCGTGTGGGATTATGCGCGCACACGCCCGCTGGGCCAGGTGCGTGGCAGGCGCCTCGGCATCGTGGGCATGGGGGCCATCGGCGCTGCGGCTGCACGCAAAGCTGCCGGGTTGGGATTTGAAGTAGTGTGCTATTCGCGTTCGCTTGAGCCAAACTCGACGACGGCAGAGGGGTATGCCATTCTGCCGCTCGATGAGCTTTTAGCAACCAGCGATGTAATAAGCGTGCATACGGCGCTTACGCCGCAAACGTATCACTTGATAGACGAGCGCGCTATTTCTCTCATGAAGCCCAGCGCAATCGTGTCAACACCTCACGCGGGGCGGTTGTCGACACGATTGCGCTTGCTCGCGCGCTCGAAAATAACGCATTGTGGGGAGCGGGGCTCGACGTGTTCGAGGGCGAGCCGCTTGATCCTGGCCATCCGATAGTGAAGGCGCCGCATACGGTCCTTACGCCCCATGCCGCCTATTGGTCGGAAGAAAGCGGCATCGAGCTGCGCACGCGAACCTGCCAGGCCGCAGTCGACGTGCTGCGCGGCGTGCGTCCCAAAGATTGCCTCAACCCTCAGGTGCTTCAGCAGGCATATAGGTAAGTAGATAGACATATACATATATAAGTAGATAGGGATGTGCCGCCTCTATAGATAGATATATAGGCGGGCAGAGGGCTAGTGCGGCTCCATTAGTGGGATATGCTCAGGAAAGCACAAGGCTTTGTGGAGTCGTATGCAGGGGTACCAAGCGCAAAGAAACGCACCTCCCAAAAGGAAGTGTTGCAGAGTTGTGGAGACGAAAATTAGTGCTTCACATTCGAAATGACTTCCGTATAATAACAACCCCGCCGCAAGGGCGAGCCGCTTCGAAGGCGAGCAGGGCGCAAGCCACTGCAAAGCTCCGAAGCATCGGCAAGAGCAAATTTTCAAATTTCTGAAAAAAGTTCTTGACACCGGGCAGGGCACGAGATAATATACTTCCTCGCGCCAGCAACGAACTTGCGACGCGAACCCAACCCGGAAATAGCCCGGGAACTGGGGGAACCTTGAGAACCGGATACTGTGGAGTGAGAGAGAATAAGCCAGGACGGAGCATAGAGCTCCGGGGAACCCGGATCGATTCTTGAAACGTTGCCGAGGCGCGAGCCTCGGACCTTCAACGGAGAGTTTGATCCTGGCTCAGGATGAACGCTGGCGGCGTGCCTAACACATGCAAGTCGAACGAGTAAGGCGCCTTCGGGCGCGTATAGAGTGGCGAACGGGTGAGTAACACGTGACCAACCTGCCCCCCGCCCCGGGACAACCGCCCGAAAGGGCGGCTAATACCGGGCGATCCGGCAGCTTCGCATGGAGCTGCCGGCAAAGCGTATGCGGCGGGGGATGGGGTCGCGGCCCATCAGGTAGACGGCGGGGTGACGGCCCACCGTGCCTACAACGGGTAGCCGGGCTGAGAGGCCGATCGGCCACATTGGGACTGAGACACGGCCCAGACTCCTACGGGAGGCAGCAGTGGGGAATTTTGCGCAATGGGGG
>NZ_CALUMA010000069.1 GCF_944321625.1 uncultured Slackia sp. | reverse complement strand
GGTGCCGCCGAGCTGGGCGACCTTCTGGATGGCGTAGATGGCAACGTTGCCGGAGCCGTGGACGACGACCTTCTTGCCTTCGAAGGAGTCGCCGTTGCACTTGAGGTACTCGTCCACGAAGTACACCACGCCGTAGCCAGTGGCCTCGGTGCGGGCGAGCGAACCGCCGGAGGGGAGGTCCTTGCCGGTGAGCACGCCGGACCACTCGTTGCGCAGGCGCTTGTACTGGCCGAACATGTAGCCGATCTCACGGCCGCCTACGCCCAGGTCGCCAGCAGGAACGTCAGTGTTGGGGCCGATGTGGCGGGAGAGCTCGGTCATGAAGGACTGGCAGAACGCCATGATCTCGCGGTTGGACTTGCCCTTGGGGTCGAAGTCCGAGCCGCCCTTGCCGCCGCCCATGGGCAGCGTGGTCAGGCTGTTCTTGAAAATCTGCTCGAAGCCCAGGAACTTGAGCATGCCCTGCGTGACGGTGGGATTGAAGCGCAGGCCGCCCTTGTAGGGGCCGATGGCGCTGTTGAATTCGACGCGGTAGCCGCGGTTGACGTGAACCTTGCCCTCGTCATCGGTCCAGGGCACGCGGAACGAGATGATGCGCTCGGGCTCGACCAGGCGCTCGAGGATGGCGTTCTCCTCATATTCCGGATGGGCGTCCAGGGCGGGCTCCAGGGTTTCCAGGACCTCGGTTGCGGCCTGGATGAACTCCGCCTCGTGGGCGTTCTTCGCCTTGAGGTCCTCAAGGACGCGGGAAGCGTAGGACATCGGTATTCCTTTCTCTGCGATAGGTGTTCTCTCTTTCGCAACATTGCACTTTATCACGATAGAGGGAATTTGTTTCACTCATGTAACGGGTATGTTTCGGTTGGTAGACGAATAGAAAGATACCATGGCGCGTAGGGCGCAAACCCTTACGGGGCTGAAGAAGATGTCGGAGCCGGGGATAGGCGCGTGCGCCAGATCCCAACATGTACTCTGTCAAAAGAACCATGCGTCCCAGAGATTGAACGTGTGGTGGAATGGGCATCGATACGGCAACGAACGCGCTCGGGATGCATATGGTGCGTTACTATAGGCAGGCAAAACGATGGGGGCGCCTTTTGTGATGGCGCTCTAGAGCGACAAGTTTGTCATCCGGAACAGGAGAGTTACATGGCGGAAGAGAAGAAGCGCGCGCTGCGAAGGGCGATTTGGATGGTGTTCGCGGCGTTCCTCCTGTTCGTCGCCGCGATGGGCGTTGTGTATTCCAAGCAGGTTGTTGCCGCCTCGCTCGCGGTGTGGACCGCGGTGCTTCCGCTGCTTTTGGGCTGCATCATCGCCTACGTGCTCAACCTCATCATGGGGCGGCTCGAGCGCATCTATTTCCCTAAATCCGAGAACAAGGTGGCGAATGCCACGCGCAGGCCCGTGTGCCTGATTCTTTCCATCGCCATCATCGCGGCCATCGTCGCCATCATCGTGAACCTGGTGTTTCCGCAGATCAGGGCGAGCTGGGATGTGCTTGAGAACGGCGTGATGATGGTCGCCCAGAACGCCTACTCGTGGGGCGAGCAGAACGAGGACGCGCTGCTGAGCGCCCTTGGAGCCGGCGGTCTGGATAACCTGCGGGAAAGCTTCACCAAGCTTTTCGAGAGCCTGTCCAGCGGCAGCAGCGAAGGCACTTCGCAGATTTCTTCCATCTTGACGACGGTGTTCTCGACGGTGTATTCCATTGCGCACGGCGTGTTTATCGGCATCGTCGCCGTGGTGTTCTCGCTGTACATCCTGATCGACAAGGAGCGCGTGATCAACGGCGCGCGCGCTGCTGTCGACCTGCTTCTTCCCCAGAAGGGCGCCCGCGCGGTGCGCCATGCCGCGCATGTGGCAAACGATAGCTTCTCCCGATTCATCACGGGGCAATGCATCGAGGCGGTCATCCTCGGCACGCTGTGCGCCATCGGCATGACCATCTTCGGTATGCCGTATGCGCCTGCTGTAGGAGCCTGCGTGGGCATGACTGCGCTCGTGCCGGTGTTCGGCGCATGGTTGGGCGGCGCCGTGGGCTTTCTGATGATCCTCACGGTGGATCCCATGATGGCCGTGTGGTTCGTCGTGTTCCTGATTATTCTCCAGCAGATCGAGTCGCACCTGATCTATCCCAATGTGGTGGGCGCCTCGGTCGGCCTGCCGGGCATCTGGGTGTTCGCGGCGGTGCTCGTGGGCGGTGCGCTGTTCGGCGTGCTGGGCATGTTCCTGGGCGTGCCCGCCGTTGCCACCGTGCGCACGCTCGTCATCGAGCGCGCCGCCAAGATGCGCGCCGCGAAAGCGCAGGCGGCAAAACTCGAGCGGGTTTCGACGGAAGAGAAGCCGTCCGAGGAGGGCGCTGTGCAGTAGCGGAAGGCGTTCTCTGCTCTTACCAAACCTTTGCATGCGTTTTTCTTGAGCCTCGCAATCGCGGGGCTTTTTGCTGTCACTTTGCATTTTTTGCTACCTCTTTGCATTTGGCGGCGTAATTGTTCAAGCCCCTTACACAACCTTCTTCATAAGTTGGCGCATCCCTCGAAAGCCTCTGACGAAGCGTTCCTACCATATGAACCCGTCGCCCGGTTTCGATGTCTTGCACGTGGCGGCCCTTTTGCTTCGGCGGAGCGCACCCGGTCCCGCGCCCCGCCGAGCATCGAAGGCCACGTGTGCGGGCGGCATGTCATTCGGACAAGAGGATTGAAGAGGAATACGCATCATGCAAAACATTGAAATCTCCCGCCGCAACTTTCTGAAGGGTTCCGCCGCAATCGCCGGATTTGCCGCCCTGGCCGCCATGACCGGCTGCTCGAGCTCCAATGGAAGCTCCGCCGCCGACTCCGGTTCGGGAGAGGCCGCCGCTTCTACCGACCCCATCACCTTCGTGTGGCTGCCCGATAACTCCTCCGCCGACCTTTCGGCCGCGCGCGAGGCTATGGGCGCCGCCGTTACCGCCGCCTGCGGACGCCAGGTGGAGCTGCTCACTACCACCGACTACAACGTGGCCATTGAGTCCATCGTTTCCGGCAACGCTCAGATGGCCTACCTTGGTGCCGAGGGCTACTGCCAGGCTCACGAGAAGAACCCGCAGGTCGTGTGCGCGTTTACCCAGAGCGACGAGGAGGGCGGCCTGGACGGCGCCTGCTACTACAGCCGCATCTGCGTGCGTAAGGAGGATGCCGATCAGTACAAGGACGGCGACTCCTACTCCATCCAGAACATCAAGGGCAAGTCGTTCTCCTTCGTGAGCGCCACTTCCACCTCGGGCTTCGCGATTCCTTCTTCTGCCATCGTGAGCGAGTTCGGCCTGGGGAGCTCTGATGAGCTGCTCGAGGGCGGCGCGTTCTTCAGCGAGGTGCTGTTCGGCAACTCCCATGCCGGCTCCATGGTCAACCTGCTCGCCGGCGACTGCGATGCCGCCGCGTTCGACGACGTTGACGTGGATATGTATCTGGAGCTTGTCGAAGGCGAGGAGAACACCGTGGGCGCCGTCTACCGCGCTCGCGAGGATGCCGAGGCTCCTGTCGACACCGTTGCCGGCAAAGAGTTCGTGATCATCCAGATCACCCCCGTCCTGAACGCGCCTTTCTGCTACAACACCGAGGCTCTCGACGAGGAGACCCGCACCAAGATTACCGAGTACTTCTGCTCTGACGCGGTCGCCAACGACCCGCAGATTTTTGTGGATCCCGAGGATGAGAACGCTTCCGGCATCTTCACCAAGGATTCTGACGCCATGGGCTTCGTGGAAGTCGAGGATTCCTGGTACGACCCGATTCGCAACGTGTAAAGAAACTCGTGGCTTGCCCGGCATCCCATGCGGGTGCCGGGCTTTCTCGCGCCCAGCTATCAACAGTCGCCCGGCCTGGCTCATAGTGCAGTCGTTTTGCCTCCCGCCGTGCTGAGTCTTGAGGTTATCCCGTCATTTTGACGCTAATTTCACCGTGAATCGCACTTTTTACCGTCAAAAAGACGGGATTCCTTAAGCGGGTGACGGTGCGGGGGAGTGCGAAAGGACGCGGGGATTGCGAAAAGCACGACAGGCGAAGGCCCGCGACGGATCGACGGCTGCAAGCTCTGGTCCGCATTAATCATTTCGAATGGAGATATACATGGCTGACGAGAATATCCTTCTGGATATCCGCGGACTCACCAAGTGCTACAAGGGCGATGCCAAGGCGCTCGACGACGTGTCGCTCAACGTGCGCCGCGGCGAGTTCGTGACCATCATCGGCGCTTCGGGCGCCGGCAAATCTACGCTTCTGCGCTGCATCAACCGCCTCATCGAGCCCACGTCGGGTTCGGTGGTCTTCGACGGGCGCGAGATGACCCAGCTGGGCAAGCGCGACCTGCGCCTCGCGCGCCAGCGCATCAGTATGATCTTTCAGCACTACAACCTGGTGTACCGCATGACGGCGATCGAGAACGTGCTGCACGGGCGCCTCGGTTACAAATCGACCCTCGCGGGCGCGCTCGGCCTGTATTCCGAGGACGAGAAGGCGCTCGCGTTCAAGGTGCTCGATCAGGTGGGCCTGGCCGATTTCGCCTACAAGCGCACCGACCAGCTCTCAGGTGGCCAGAAGCAGCGCGTGGGTATCGCGCGCGCCCTTGTGCAGGAACCCCTGCTCATGCTGTGCGACGAGCCCATTGCGAGTCTCGACCCCAAAAGCTCGCGCACAGTCATGGAGCGTTTGCGCTGGGTGGCCGACGAGCTGGGCATAGCGTGCCTGGTCAACCTGCATCAGGTGGATTTCGCGCTGGAGTTCTCGGACCGCATTGTGGGCCTGGCGAAGGGCCGCAAGGTGTTCGAGGGCACGCCTGACGAGGTGAACGAGGAGGTCATCCACACGGTCTACGGCGATGTGGACATCGAGGGTCTGCCGGGCGATCGCATGGTTCCCACCATCGTGCAGGCTGATGTGGCGGGCGGTGCCGCGGGCACCTCTAGCACCGGGGTGGCGTGATGCGCGCCCGTAAGCTGGCGGTAGAGGGCCCGGCATCGGCGAAGGCGAGCACGCGCCTCACCGGGACCAATGCGAGCCTTGCTGCTACTAACGCTTTCTTCCGCAAGAAAACGCTCGTGCTTCTAGCGCTTGTGATCGGCTTCTTCGTCATCAACGGCGTATCGGGCGCGTTCGTCGATTTCGACTTCGTGTCGGCCGTGGTGGATATCCCTGCCGGCATCGCCTGGATGGCTGCGGAATTCATGCCCACGGTGGATTCGCTCTCCAAGCTCGAATCCATTCTTCCGGCGCTTGGGTCCACCATCCTCGCCTCGGTGGCTTCGAGCTGCATCGCGGCGGTGTTCGCGTTCGTTCTCGCCGTATTGGGCAGCCGCACCACCGGCATCGGCGGCCCCACGTCGATCATCGTGCGCGCCATCGCGTCGATCTTCCGCAACATCCCCGTGGTCGCATGGGCGCTCGTCTTGCTGTTTAGCTTCAAGCAGAGCGAATTTACCGGCTTCCTCGCGCTCTTTCTCACCTCGTTCGGCTATCTGACCAGGTGCTTCCTTGAGACGATCGACGAGATGAGCACCGGTCCTATCGAGGCGCTTCGCGCGGCGGGAGCAACGTATTTCCAGATTGTGGTGCAGTGCGTCATGCCCATGTGCGTCACCTCGATCATCAGCTGGGTGCTCTACATGATTGAGACAAACATCCGCGACGCCACGCTGGTAGGCATCCTCACCGGCACGGGCATCGGCTTTGTGTTCGACGTGTACTACAAGAGCTTCCGCTACGACGTGGCGGGCCTCACGCTGGTGACCATCGTGCTCGTGGTGATCGCCTGCGAGACGCTTTCCAATTACATCCGAAGGAGGATCATGTAATGAGCGAGGCAACTTCTTCGGCCGTCCGCCGTTCGCGCTCCGGCAAGCTTCGCGTGCATGTGATGCATAAGGCCGATGCCGCTCTGTGGGTAGTAGTGGGCGTGCTCGCCGCGGTGACCGTGTTCGCCATGGCCATCATGGTCTACGGCAAGGTCAACTTCTTCGATGCGTGCGTCGCCGCGCTCGGCGACTTCTGGCAGATGATGTCTTCGCCGGGCCTCGCGGGGCACTTCACCGCCGAGGACATGATTGTGGGGCTGTTCGAGTCGCTTGCGCTCGCAGCGCTCACCACGTTCATCGGAGCCGTTATCGCGTTCGTGTTCGGCCTGTTCGCGGCCGTGAATCTGTCCAACAAGGCTGCCAGCAACGTCATCAAGATCCTGATGTCGATCTTTCGCGCGGTGCCCACGATTCTTTGGGTGCTCGTGTTCTCGGTGGCCATCGGGCTCGGGCCTGAGGCTGCGGTGGCGGGCCTGCTGTTCCATAGCATCGCCTACCTGGTGAAGGCCTATTCCGAGGCGTTCGAGGAGATCGACCCCGGCACGCTTGAGGCGCTGCGCGCATCGGGTGCCCGTTGGTGGCAGATCGTGTTCCAGGCGGTCATCCCCGCCAAGACCAACGAGCTGCTTTCCTGGACATTCATCCGCTTTGAGATCAACTTCGTGAACGCGGTTGCCGTGGGTGCCGTGGCCGGTGCGGGCGGCATTGGCTACCAGTTGTTCTTGGCCGGCAGCTTCTATCTGAACCTACACGAAGTGGGTCTCATTGTGTACATGTGCCTGGCCGTTGCCGTGGTACTGGAGATCATCGCCACCCAGCTGCGCAAACGCTTCATCGTGCAGCAGTAGCGGATGCGACGGTGGTATTCGAACGTGTCGCTTGAAGCGGCAACAATCGAGTAGGTCATTGGAGTGCCGCATGGGCCCCGGGGAGGGTGCCCGACGACACTTGGCGGCTCAAATCATTCACAAAGCAGAACGTCGGAGCATCGCGCATAGCGAGCGAAGCGAGCGGTAGCGATGCGGGTGC
>NZ_CALUMA010000068.1 GCF_944321625.1 uncultured Slackia sp. | reverse complement strand
CTGTGGTTTTCGACCACGTACTCGATGGACATATCGCCCGAAAGGAAGCAGTACACCAGAATGCCGCAGCACACGGTGAGCGCCAGGCACGAGAGCAGCGACGCCACGCAGCCGCCCCACGAGAGGGTCTCGGCGGCGTCGGCGCGCCCTGTGCGGCGCAGAATCTGGCCCGCAAGCAGGCACACGATCGACACGGCCACGCCCGCGAAGGCGACGACCAGTCCGATCAATCCGAATGTAGACATGGAGGGGAAATCCTTTCTTATCCTACTCTATCGCCGCCCGCAGGCGGCACGCCCCAGAAGCTGCCCGGGGTCGGCGGGGCAAGAGCAGCCCGCCTAGCCTTCCTGTGCGACGTCGGTTGCGGCAAACGAGCCGTCGGCGGAAAGCGATCCCGTGATCACGACCGACGTGCCGTCCGTGATGGTCTCGGGCAGAGCGCCGTCGAAATCGACGGGAACCTGCACGGAGGCGTCCTCGGCATCGCACACCACGAAGCGTGCGTCGCCCTGGCCCGCCGCGGTAAGCGTGCCTTCGGCCACCGTGCCGGTGACCTTGACCGTGGTGTCCACGATATCGTCGCCGTACTCAAGCAGGCGCGAGACCGAAAGGGCATCCGTGGCCGATTCGTACTTAGACGGGCACTTCGTGACCAATTCGCTTGCCACCAACACAACGCCGTCCGATCCGGAATCCTGCAGCGTGCCCGTGCAGATGGCGGTCACGCCGTTGCCGAAGGTCGAAGAAGCGGCGCCTTCATAGCGCACATTCAGAGTCTGAGACTGGTCGCCTTCGGGATCGTAGATGGAAAAGGTCAGCACGTTGTCCTGGGTGGTAAACGAGTTGTCCACCACATTGCCTGAAACCTGGACGCGTTGGCCGCCATTGGCCCCGCCCAGGGCGTCGCCTACAGAGATGGTCTTGGCAGCGCCGCTTGAACCGATCACGGCAAGCGCCACCGCAAGCACCACGATGATAACGCCCGTGACCACGACGAGCCTGCGCTTGGTCTTCGTGTTCATGTTCGCTCCTAAGGTATTTCATCTGGGCACATATGCCCCCATACGTAAATTGGCCGCAAAAGCAGCAGCGTAAATTATAAAAAGAAAAGCCCGCTCCAAAAGGCGGGCTTTTCAGGTTTCACATCTTCGCCCCGGAAATACGCTTATTGCGGTACGGGGGTGGATGCGGTGTCGTCATGGCGGGGCGCAAACCCCGCCGTTACGAACTAGGCGATGTGCCTAGGTATCGCGCTATTCGGCGTCGATGGTGTGCAGCTGCTTGGCCTCAGACATGGTCAGCCAACCCTCGGGAACGGGGGCGTCGCTGTGGCACTGCGTGCAGTAGTTCACAGACTGGCTGTGAGCCTTGTGGCACTGAGAGCAGGACACGTCGCCGTGCTGGGTCTTGTGCGGGTTGCGCACCTCGGCCAGATCGGCGGTAGCGGCGATCAGGTCGTCGCGGGTCTTGAGCTCGGTGCCGTCATCGGTCACATGGTGGCAGCTGTCGTTGAGGCAGAACTGCTCCTCATCCTCATAGCCGACGCCCTCAGCCAGGGTGGCCAGGTCGCGCTCGGTGGGGATGGTCTGACCCTTCTTGTTAACGCCTTCGACCTCGTAAGATCCGGTCACCCAGTGGATGCCCTCGTTGATCTGCTGGCTGATAACAGGCACATGGCACTCGAGGCAGGTGGTGCCGTCGGTGACCTTGTGGTTGTAGGCCATCATGGCCATCTTGGCGTTCTCGTCGGTGATGTCATTGCCCCACTTGTCCTGGTTGCCGGTGGCATAGGTCTCGTAGGACGCGTCCATGGGAGTGTGGCAGATGGCGTTGCAGAAGCTAGGCTGCTCGTGCCAGACCCAGAAGCCGGCGCCAGCAGCAACGATCACAACGACAACGACACCGAGGATGATCGGGAGCTTCTTCTTGCCGCCCTTGGCCTTCTTGGCCTTGGCATCCGTGGCAGTGGCCTCAGTGGTCTCTTCGACCGCCTCGGTGGCCTCGTTCTTGATCTCGTCAGCCATGGATACCCCCCTTTCGTAGTTCGTTCCTCTTCCTTCACATGTATTCCGCATGCGACTTGGAGGGGAGCGCTGCGCCGCGACGACACTGACGGCAGCCGCGCACCGGGTTTGGTAGGCCGTATGCGAAATGCATCACTGCACTTTAACACACATCCTCCACACCTTAGCCAGAAATCTCTCACCCATTTGGGGGGAATTTCGCATTTATGCAGGTGAAAAACATGCGTATGCAACGATTTCGCAAAAATTGTTACCTGCGACCCCGCGTCGCGACGAAACCCTGGAACCGCCCCGCCTCATCCTAAGGTTGAGAACCGCCCTAGAGATGAGGACGCGCGGGAAGCGTAGGGCCTATTGCGAGCGCCTTGGCGGGACACGCCTCGACGCATTTGCCGCACAGCATGCAATCGCCGGCCGACACGCGATCCTCCTCCCCCGCTATGGCGGGATCGAGGATCTCGGGGGCGCACAGGCACTGCGCCTTGCACGCATCGCATCCCACGCATTTGTCGTGGTCGATCTTCACGCTCACAAGGCCCACGGCTCCCACCGCCTGATAGAAACCGCCCAACGGGCAGAGCGCACGACACCAGACGCGATGCGCCCAGAAAAGCTCAGCGATCACGATGGCGACGAGAGTCCATATCCCTAGAAACGAGCCGAACAGCAGGGCGCGCGACAGTGCGCCCACGGGGCTCAACGCCTCAAACAGCGGCACGGACGTGACCGCCGACATCACGAGCACGACGAGCGCCACGACGATCTTGGCGTGGCGAGGCACGGGATTCTCCTTGACCTTGATGCCAAGCTTCGCACGGAGCCAATCCACTCCCTCAAGGAGAAGATTCACCGGACACACCCAGCCGCAGAACGCGCGGCCGCGAATGACGCCATAAATCACCAACACGGGCAGGGCCCATAGAAGCCCCGAGAACGCGATGTCTTTGGCGGCGGCAGCCACCTGCAATGCCGCAAAGGGGTCAAGCAGGTCGATGCCCACGATATGCGACGACGAAAGGCTGCCCCATACGGGCAGCTCGGCAGGGGTCGCCTCAGGCTCCTCGCCCCCTGCATAGCGGCCGGCGATTCCCCATCCCGCCGCAACAAGAGGCAGGGCGAACAGGCACAGCATGGCAATCTGAACGACACGGCGGGCGACCGTCCACCCCTTGCGCGCCTTCACCTCACTCGCCTCCTGAAGCTTCGGACGTATCCGCCAGCGCACCGGATTCCGATTCGGCGGGGCGGCCAGAAAGATTCTCATCCTCGAAATTGGCGTACACCAAATCCACGCCGCGCACGCCTTCAATCCCGATGAATCCACTTGCGATGCCGTGGCTTTCTTCTATGCCGGGCGCCTCGATGGTGACCACCACTTTGCCTTCGGACTCATCGGCGCCATGTACTTCCACCCCTTCGCGCGCCGCAAGCTCGCGCGCCACTTCGGCGGTGCGCTGCGGCAGCGTTTCCACTATCAAGCTGGAGATGGTCATTGGGATTCCTCCTCCTTGTCGGACAATGCAAGCCCTCTAATCGGCGGCAAAAACTCGACCGGGGGTCGCACCGCGATGCGGCAACGACCCCCTGCGAGACGGGCGGCTTGCGTCAAGGCGCCCGCAAGCCGCCGACTATTCTTCGCGAGAACCGTGCTGGCCGGTCTCTTCCTCGGCCTCCTCGTAATACGAGTCGTCATGCATCTCCTTGTTCGGATCGACCGAATGGCAGCTGCGGCACTCGTTGCGAATGGGGTCGAGCTCCTGGGTGGAGGGGTCGTTGTTCACATAATGGCCGTCGGGCATTGCCGTGGCGTTGCGTGCATTGGGGTTGCCGCGGTCGGTGGCGCCGTGACAGCCATAGCACTGATACCCGGTATCGTCGGCGTACTTCTGATGGTACGCAGGCATGAGCCGAGGTGTGGTCTCGGTGCCGGCAACGGCATCGGAGGGCGCCTCCTGCGAGGAGGCGCAGCCAGCGAATAGCGCACAGGCCAGGGCGAGTGCCGCGGAAACGACGACGATTCGCACGTTCGCCTTCTTGATCTTGGTCATAGTGTCACTCTCCCTTCGTCTTACGCCTTCGCAATTGCCACGCAGGTCTTCTTGTAGTCGGTCTCCTTGGACAGCGGGCAGTAGTAGTCATGCACCGCCAGGTTGACCATCGTCTCGCGGGCGAAGAACGGCGCGAACACCAGGCCCGCAGGCGGGTCGACACGGCCCGACGTGGACACCTTGATGTCGAACGTGCCGTGGCGCGACGTCACGCGAGCCATATCGCCGTCGGCCAGACCGAGATTAGCGGCATCGTCGACGTTCATATACAGAAGCGCTTCGGGCAGCGCGCGGTTGAGCTCTTCCACCTGGCGCGTCATCGATCCGGTGTGCCAATGCTCCAGCAGACGTCCGGTGCAGAACCAGAACGGGAACTCCTCATCGGGCGTCTCGGCCGGCGGCTCGTAGGGGCGGAACACCACCGAAGGCTTTTGGTCGGCCGACTTGTACCAGCTCACATCGCCCGCGAGGCCCGGTGTGCCGTACTGGGCGATGCCCACCTCGTCGAAGCCCTCGGCCTGGCTGCCGTTGGCGAAGCGCCACTTGGTAGACATCCACTGACCGTCCACCTCGCGCACCGGCCAGCACAGGCCGTGCTGGTTCAGGTACTCGTCGTAGGGTGCCAGCTGCTTGGCCTCCATCTTGAGCTTCTTCTCCTCGTTGATGGCCGCGGCGCTTTCTTTGAGCTGCGGGTTGGAGAAGATGCGATACTCCTCCCAGATCGCCCGATTAATCTCGCGATCGTCGCCGTTGAAGTTGTCGGCCTGGGAATCCCAGATGAATCCGAACAAGTGCGTGAAAGCGTCCTCGCCGTCGATGGTCTCGCCCTCGAGCACGCGGCGGGCCACCTGCATAAGCACCCACGCGTCCCACTTGGCCTCTCCCGGCGGGTCCACCGCCTTCTCGAACACCGAGGTGCGGCGCTCGGCGTTGCCGAACTGGCCCTCGCGCTCGACCCACATGGCCACGGGGAACACCACGTCGGCGTAGTCGGTGGTCACGGTGGGATAGACCTCGTTCACCGCAATGAATGTGTCGTAGATGCCCTCGTGCTCGCCGTCGAGCCCCAGAAAACGCGTGAGGTTGGGCAGCGACTGCGCCCAGTTGTTGTGCGCGCTCCACAGAAAGTCGATGTTGCCGTTGGACATCTCGCGGAACAGCTTGATGGTATGGAAGCCCGGCGTCGCGATCTCATCCAGGTACCCTTCGGGCAGATCCCAGATCGCTTCGGTATAGCGACGATGGTCCTCGTTGTTCACCACGAGGTCGGCGGGCAGGCGGTGGGAGAATGTGCCCACCTCGCGTGCAGTGCCGCACGCGCTGGGCTGGCCCGTGAGGCTGAACGCCGTGGAACCCGGCTTGCCGTATTTGCCCGAGATCAGATGCAGGTTGTGGATGTTGTGATTCATCCAGGTTCCGCGGTTGTGCTGGTTCACGCCCATGGTCCACAGGCTCATGATGCGCAGGTCCGGGTCGGCGAACAGCTCCGCCAACTCGGTCAGATCCTCCACCGACACGCCGGAAAGCTCGCTGGCATATTCCAGCGTGTATTCCGACAGCCGCTCGGCATATTCCTCGAATGTAGACGGCTGCGTGGCGTCGGCCGTCGACCCTTGCTCGCTCTTGTCGTAGCCGTCCTCGTAGGCGTTGCCGATGTTCTCGGACCCCGTCTTGAACTGCAGATGGTCGGCCACGAACTCGTGATCGTATTTGTCGTTCTGGATCAGATAGTTGGCGATGGCGT
Source organism: uncultured Slackia sp. (assembly GCF_944321625.1). GTDB lineage: Bacteria > Actinomycetota > Coriobacteriia > Coriobacteriales > Eggerthellaceae > Slackia. Next base: position 45,603 of record NZ_CALUMA010000068.1, on the reverse strand, counting down.
TGGCGATGGCGAGGTCGGTTCCGGGCTTGAACACCAGCACCTTGTCGGCGGACGCGCTCGTACGCGTCCTGCACGCCGTCAGGTCGTAATGGCGCACGTTCTCGCCCGAGAGCTTATGAGCGGTCAGGCGCGAATACAGCATGGGATGCGCCTCGGCCATGTTCGCGCCCCAGGTGATGAACACGTCCGCCGTATCAAGATCCTCGTAGCAACCGGCAGGCTCATCGGTCTGGAACACGTTCATGAAGCCGACGACGGCGCTCGCCATGCACATGCGCGCATTGGGATCGATATTGTTGGAACGCAGGCCCGCCTTCCAGAATTTGGAGGTGAGGTATCCCTCGGTGATAGGCTGCTGGCCGCTGCCCCAGAACGCCAGGCGGCTCTTATCGGCCTTCCAGGTTTCCTTCAGCTTGGACGCCACCAAATCAAGCGCCTCTTCCCATTCGGCCTCGCGCAGGCCGCTGCCGGTGCCCTTGGTGCCGGCGTCGTCGCGGATAAGCGGCTTGGTCAGGCGGTCGGGGCCATACAGAATATTGCCCAGGTAGTAGCCCTTGATGCAGTTGAGGCCTCGGTTGGATTGGTTATCGGGGTCGCCCGTGACCGAAACCACTTTGCCGTCACGGGTCTCAACCAGCACGCCGCAGCCGCAACCGCAGAAACGGCATACCGCGGTGTGAATCTGGCTTTCGCCCGACGCCGGCTGCGTGGTCTGGCCTCCCTGGGAGCAACCCGAAAGCGTCGCCAGGCTTCCGCCTGCCGCCGCCATAGCCGCCGCGATTGCGGTGGCCTTCACAAAATCACGCCTTGTAACTTCCATCCTTCCCCCTTCTTTCTCGTCTCGCACTGTATTCCGTCTTCTCTAGGGCACATGGCCCAGCGGCATCGCCGCATATGAACCCGGGTAAGCGATCGGCCTCGTGATGCCCGACGCCCGGCCAATGCCGACCGACGCCGATCCGGCACCTTGCCGAACGCGTCAGAGCACCGTCTTGGCCTGTTCCTCTTCAATCAGCCGCACGGCCTCATCGCGGTCGCGTACGATTTTTATGGCGGGCTCGGGATCGCCTACGGGGCAGCGCTCCACGCATAGCCCGCACCCCGTGCATTTCTCGGTATCAATGATTGGTTCAAACACCGAATGGATGCTGTCGCCCTCCCGCATGCGGTAATCGATGGTGATTGCCTCGTCGATAAGAGGACATGCGCGATAGCACACCTCGCATCGCATTGCCTTGACGGCGATGCACAGGTCGCGGTTGATGACCGCCAGGCCCATGCGCACATCGCGCCTCGAAGAAAGGGAATGCAGCGCTTCGGTGGGGCAGGCAGCGATGCACGGAAGGTCCTCGCAGAGGCGGCACGCCTGGCTGCGCATGTCGAGCGTAGGGGTGCCCGCAGCGGGACCCACGACAGATCGGTCCGCGTACAGCGCTTTGTAAGGGCACGCCTCGATGCAGCGGCCGCATTTGATGCAGCGCGCCAGGAAATCGCGCTCGTCCAACGCTCCCGGAGGACGAAGCGTGTCGGAGGTGTCACGCGTTAATGCAAGGAGAGCCTCGGCGCCCACGATGGCGCCCGCACACACCTTTGCGACTGTTGAAAGACCCATACGACACCCCCTGGCGCATGATGCCCGCTTGACATTGGGGGAAGGCGGTGGGAACCTGCGATTGTTCAGATCATGCAGGCGTGCCCGGCGTGCGCCTGGCTATATATCCCGCCCGTCTCCCCTTGCGACGGCATCTTATTGCACGGTCTTTACTGTGTTTAGGGATGCTTTCGACTATATTTATAGGGACGCTTTCCGCATTCGGGACGCTTTCCGCATTCGCGGGGAACGCGCACGCGCGCCACTTCGGTTTCGCGCTTTTCGCGGCACACGCGCCGCAGGAGGGAGCAGGACAATGATCGCCTTGGATTTCGAATCGCCTGAGCCGCTCTACCAACAGATATATCGCTCCATTCGCGACGACATCGTCACGCGCAACCTTCCGGCAGGGGCAAAGCTCATCGCCATCCGCCGTTTGGCGGATGACCTCCATGTTGCCCGCAACACCGTGGAAACCGCCTATCTGCAGCTTGCGGCAGAAGGCTACGTGGCCAGCCGACCGGGGTCGGGCTACATCGTGGAAGACTTGGATTTCGACTCGCTGGGCACACCGGGATCGGCCGCCAAACGTGCGAAGGAGCGCATCGAGCGAGCGATGCAGTCGCAAGAGCGATTCCGCGACGAGCCGTTCAACCGCCATGACAAGCTTGCCTACGACTTCACCTACGGCGACCGCCCCGTGGGGAGCTTTCCCTCTCAGATATGGAAGTCCCTTACCGATGAGGCGCTGTTCACCGCGAACAACAAAGCAGCATGCTACGGCGACGGCCTTGGCGAGCCGGACCTGCGCAGGCAGATCGCGCAGCGCGTGCACGTGTCGCGCGGCGTCAATTGCTCTGCCGAGCAGGTGGTCATCCAGCCCGGAACGCAAGTGGCGCTTGGCAACCTGCTCACGCTGTTTGATCCCGCGCGCGACGCCGTGGCCATGGAGGAGCCCGGATACGACGGCGTAAGCACGGTGCTTCGCAACAGAGGATTTCGCCGCATTCCCATTCCCGTGCGACCCCTCGATGGCAAAAAGGCTGGATCACAGGTGTTTTTCGACGCCCTTGAAGCAAGCGGCGCCTCGCTGGCGTTCTGCACGCCGTCGAACCAGTTCCCCACCGGAATGACCATGCCGCTTTCATCGCGCATTCGCATGCTTGACTGGGCGAAGCGAACGGGCGCATTCATCATCGAGGACGACTACTGCCGCGAGTTTCGCTACGAGACGCGACCCATTCCCAGTCTTCAATCGCTCGATGAGAACGACCGCGTTATCTACATGGGCACGCTTTCCAAAGTGCTCTCGCCCGCCCTGCGCATGAGCTACATAGTGCTGCCGCCCGAATTGCTTGAGCGCTGGCGGACGGTGTTCGCCAACTACTACTGCCCCGTGCCTTGGCTTTCGCAAGAAACCCTACGATTGTTCATGGAGAAGGGCCATTGGGACCGATACACGCGCAAAACCGTGACTGAGTATCGTAAGAGGCGCAACGCGCTGATGGCGGCGATAGAACGCGAGCTGGATGGGCGCGTCGATGTACTTGGTGGCCAGGCGGGGCTCCATCTGCTTATGCGAACGCGCGACGAGCGAGGGCAGGATGAGTTGGTCGAGGCGGCGAAGACGCAAGGCGTGCGCGTGTATAAGACCGAGAAGTACTGGATGGGGCAGCCGCACTCGATGGAGGACTACGTGCTCGTAGGCTTTTCAAGCATCAAGACCGAACTCATAGACGAAGGCATCCGACGCTTGGCGCGCGCGTGGTTCTAAAGCGCCCATGCGATAGACAGACGCGCTGACCCCCTACCGCCCATCTCGCCAGTGCCACTGGCGCCGATGACCAGCACGCCGGTTCCCCCGTCTCGCCAGTGCCGCCGGTCTCCCGCCTCGCCAGTGCCACCGCTTCGATGCGCTGCCTTGGCTGCCCAGTCCGCACTCTTCTCCGTGGCGAAATCATGATGTCGGAATTTGCGGTTGACAACCGCATGCAAGAGAGGCACAATACCGTCTTGCCTATTTCTGGGGATGTAGCTCAGCTGGGAGAGCATCACGTTCGCAACGTGGGGGCCGAGGGTTCGAATCCCTTCATCTCCACCAGGAAAACCTAACAGGTCCGGGAGATTCCCGGGCCTGTTTTTATTTCAAGCCCAAAGGGAGACGAGGGAACCGCTTAAAACAACTTACGCGCCTTCACCCTCTTCTTCGCTCATGAGAACGCGCGTAGGTGCTGGGCCGCCGAAATAATCGGGGTCGGTGTTCATCTGGTACCGCTTATACGCGAGCACGGCTAGGTTGTACAACGCATGCGCAACGGCAACAAGCGCGATGCTGCCCGAGCAGAGGTACACGGCACAGAACGCGACTCCGAGAAAGAACGTATTCATCTTCTGTCCCATGTCGGCGTAGTGAGCGTGGGCGAACACAAACAATATCGACGAGACCACCGATGAGATTGCCGCAGAAGCGAAATACGGCACGACCGAAGACAGCATCGCAATACCCAAGCCCAAAAGCGCAAAGCGGAACAGCAGTTCCTCGACGCAGCCGACGATGCCCATAAGTACCACGAGCACCGGAAAGGGCATCCGAGGAACCTCGCCGTCAATGCCGCGGCGGATAGGGATCATCTCCTCGACTCCCCGCTTCGCGATAGCACGCTTCTCAAGGATGAAAGCGACTGCGAAAAGAGCTCCGGCAAACAATACCGCCCCGCCAAGCGTGATGCTCGTCGGCAGCGCGCGAACCGATTGCTCCACAAAAGGCGCCCAGCCCAGACCCACCACGGCTCCCAACCAGTCGCCGGACGTGGCACCAGCGAGAATCGTCGAAACGACCACACCCCAAACCAGCATGATTCCCTGGCTGAGAAGCGTGCTCAACACGATGGCGACCGCCTCATCAAAATCGAGTTTCGCAACCTTCATGTGCTCCTCTTTTGCGAATTTCCCCTGTAAGCCTCTGCGCTTTCCCGCCGCAGACCTGGTTTGCCAACCTACGTGCGCTCCTTGCTGCGTCTCTTGCGCCCCATACTCCTGCACGCCCAGCGCCGCACGCTCCTGCACGCCCAGCGCCGTATGTCCCATACACTTCGCGCTGCGGCCCCGCCTTTTGCAATCTTGCCCTGAAATGCGAAAGGCCCCGAAGGGCCTTTGGTGCGCATTATTTTGCGGGGTGCGCAATCCTCACGACGTCCCGCCATGGGCGATTCTCACAACGCGCGATGCGAGGCATGCCAATTGGACGGTCATGGATGGTCGACTAGAAGTCGTCGTCCTCGTCGTCGGAATCGTCCGCATCGTCGAGCAGAGTGGGCAGATCGTCATCGGTCTGATCGTCCATGAACTTGCCGAACAGCGGCTCACCCGTTGCGGCGTCGAACAGCTCGACCATACCGGTGAGCACATCCACGTACTGGTACGACTGGCGCGCAGTGCGACCGCGCTTGCGATCGACTTCGAGAATGAACAGCGAGGGGTGCGCCTGCTTGAGAACCCCCTCAGCTTCAACGATCTTAGAACGGCCCATGTTGGCACGAATCTTGAGACGGGTGTCGATGCGCGACACGAGCTCCGCCCGAATGTCATCAACGATACGGGCCTGCTTTTCAAGTTCCATACAGTAAGTAATCCTTCGTTTTGATACGCGGCAGTGTAGCCGGAGATGATACCACGATTTGTCAAGTGCTACACTTTAGCGCAGGTCAAACCACATTTTGCACACGTTAGGCAGGGTCAGCGCCCTCAGATGTCTCTTTCAGCTTCGAGCGTTTCGCCGCATACATCGCCGCGTCCGCCCGAGCCACTGCATCGCGAAATACGCCATCCACACGTGCGAATCCCACGGAAATGCTCGGCGAGAAACCCGCCGACCCGCCCACGCCCAGAGCGAATTGCTCATCAACCTTGCGCACAAACGCTTCGGCGGCAGAAATGGAATCCATGCGCGCCATGATCGCAAACTCGTCGCCACCGATTCTTCCTACGATATCCTTCGGACCCGCTTGGCTCAGCAGCGCCGACGCAAGCGCCTTGAGCGCCTTGTCGCCCTCAAGGTGGCCCCATCCGTCGTTGATGCCCTTGAAATCGTCCACGTCGGCGACGAAGCACCACCATCCGTCGGGCTGCGTCGCAACCGCGTTTTCCGCATCTTCGAAGAAGGCGGCGTGATTCAACGTACCCGTCATCTGATCGTGTCGCGCAAGCTCGCGCATGCGGTTGGCAAGTTCGATAGCTTCGCAGGCCTTCTCAGAAAGCGTGCGCGGATAGAACTCCCCCGCCTTCTGCTCGAAATAGGGCAACGATTGGTGGATATGCACAATGTGCCATGCGCCATCGCGGTCGTCGTGCCGAAATACCAGAGAGAACCGCGTATCCATGTCCACAAGCGCCTCGTTTTCATCGGCCCTCTCGCGCGCATGAATGCCACCGTAAACCAGATAGGCCGATTCGCTTATGCGACGATGCTCGTACCATTCGTCGACGATCTCGAAATCGATGCCTTCCGACTCAGACAAATCGAATTCGAGCGCCTTCTTGAAATCGGCCAGATGCTCGTAGAACTCATGCTTGCCAGTGCCGATGATCACGCACGATTCATCGAGAAGCGGCAGCAGCCCCTCTGACGATGAGGAGCCTTCCAATAGATAGCCATGCCACATACGTCGGGCAAGATTGCATAGATATTCGCCAGTTGCGTCCATAATGCGACCTCCTGGAGCATGGGCCGGAAACGCCGGCCGGGGTAAAGCCGCCCCAGTATACTCCCGCGGCAGGTGCCAGCGGCGCGACCGGGCGAGTCCTCGCTAAGCCTCCAGATACGACCCCAGAACGCGACCGAGCTCAATGAATTCCTCAAGCGAAAGCGTCTCGCCGCGACGACGCGCGTCGATGCCGGCGCGCTCGAGGATTGCAGCGACACTCGCAGACGCCTGCTTCATTCCGGCGCGTCCCGACAGATACGTCTTCATGGAGTTGGCGATGGTCTTGCGGCGCAGCGCGAACGCGGCGTCGGCGGCGAGGGACGCAAGTCGCGCCTCATCGGGCGAGATATCGAGGTCGCATCGACGATCGAGCCTGATGACCGACGACGTCACATGCGGCGGCGGAAAGAAGTTTCCCGGCGCCACCTGGAAGCGTCCGGCCGGCTTGGCGAGAAGGCGCAGCTTGACCGTATAGGCGCCGTAGTCTTTCACGCCGGGGTCGGCCGACATGCGGTCGGCGACCTCGCTCTGCACCATCACCGTGGCGCTTTGAATGCTGTCGAAGCGCTGGAAATAATCCAAGACCAGCGTCGCCGCAACCGCGTACGGCAGATTGGCGATGAACTTGCTCGGCGCCTCCCCGGCATCGGCGGCGTCGCCGAATGCGGCCTTGAGGTCTTCCGGCGCAAGGTCGAGCGCGTCCTTGGAGACGAGCGTGAAGTTGTCGAAGCCGCCGAGCGTTTCGGCAAGCACGGCAGGAAGGTCGGGATCGCGTTCCACCGACAGCACGTGCGCGGCGCGCGGCAGAAGCGCCGCGGTCAGCGTTCCGATGCCAGGGCCCACTTCGAGCACCGTATCGCCCTGCCCCACATCCGACAGCTTGCAGATGCGGCCGATAACCTCGTCGTTCACGAGGAAGTTCTGGCCGAGCGACTTCTTGGTGGCAAGGCCGTGGCGCTCCAACACCGCACGCGTGGCGGAGGGAGTGGCAAAAGGAGAATACTCGTCGGCGAAACCGGCGTCATCGCGACACCCCTTGCCGGCATTGCCGTAACCTGCAGCCATCAACACTCACTCCCCTTCCGACTGAGCGGGAAACGTTTGCTTTTCCGATTCGGATTCCGGCTGGCCCCAGCCCACGCGGTCGACGACCTCGACCACGCGAAAACCCGCCGAGCCGAACGCCGAGCGCACGATGGTCTCCAGCGGAGCGAACCCGAACGGGTCGCCGCCCGCGCCGATCACATGCAGCGTCACGGGGCGCTTGGGGGCATCCGCCGCGCCGGGCTGCGCATTGGGGCCGCGACGCAGCTCCCAATACGGCTGAAGCCGATCGAGCACGCACTTGAACTGCCCCGGAGGGCCCGCGAAATACACCGGGCACACCAGATGCACTTCGTCCGCGGCATCGAGCATGGTGTAGAGCTTCTGCATGTCGTCGCGAATGACGCAGTAAGGATGCACGCCCTCGCTCGCATCCGCCGCCCTGCGGGCGGCGGAACGTCTCCTGCATGCTTCGCAGCCTGTGCAGCCACCGACGGAGGATTCCGCCATATTCCACCTGCCGATGCGCGCATCCATGCCGCCAAGCGTCGAGACGAGCTCATCCGCATAGCGAGAGCACACCCCGCGCCTGCGGGGCGATCCCGTAATAACCAGGATGTTCTTCACTACGCCTCCTCGAATTGCTCGGAATCGATGCGCATGGCCTCGGCGGCAGCCGACTCGTGCGCGCGCTGCCACGCCGTAGGCTCGCGGTCAAGCAGGCCAAGCGCCGCCGCGTGCATGCTCTCGAGCAGCGCCGCGCGTCCGGCACCCGGCTCGACCCCACGCTCCTGCGCGATACGCTGGGCGGTGTACAGCGTGAACTCAGGCCCGCATTCGATGCCGCGGAACGGAACCGGCGCCATGTAGGGCGCATCGGTCTCGGTGAGCAGGCGGTCTTCGGAAACGATGCGCACGGAATCGCGCAGTTCGTCGCTGCGGGCGAACGTCACCGCGCCGCCGAACGCCACATAGCATCCGCGGTCGAGCCAACGACGCAGCTCATCGGGGCCTACGCTGCAGCAATGCAGCAGCACGCCCGCCTGGGGCCAGCCCTCTTCTTCCAGAATGGCGAACCCGTCGTCGTGCGCGTCGCGCATATGCAGAACCAGCGGCAGCCCGCATTCGTGCGCAATGACAACCTGACGGCGGAACACGTCGCGCTGCACATCGCGCGGCGAAAGATCGTAATGATAGTCCAGACCCACCTCGCCAAGCGCCGCCGTACGCGGATCGGCGAGCATGGCGCGGAGCCGCGCTTCCACCTGCGCATCCCATCGGCTTGCGACGTGCGGATGCACGCCCGTGGCGATACGCACGTGCGGAATGGGCACCTCAGCACACGGGCAGCGATACGCCCGCCACTCATCGACGGTCATGTCGGTGGGCAAAGGGGCGCCCGCCGCAGCAGCCTCTTCTCGATAAGCTGCCATCGCGCGGCGCGTTGCCTCGAACACATCGGGCAGGATGCGCAGCGCCTCGCTGCGCCACGCATCCAATTCGCGATACGTCGCCCATCCGTCCTCGACGGCGTCGGTGATGGTGCACACGAAATCAACGCCCTGCACGGAGCACCGCGCGAGCGACAGGGCGGGATTGCTCAAAAGCACCAGATGGGCATGGGTATCGGCCACCGGCCCCTCAAGGGCGGGAGCCGGAGCCTCCATAATCTGCCACGCGCCATGCTTGCGCTGTTTGCGAAACAGCGCATCGCCAAACGCCAGATACCCCGCAGGGCTTTCGAGGTCGATAGCCGCCATTACAGCTGGATTTCCTTAACGTCGAGGCGCGGGAAGAGCGGATCGCCCTTCTCCACGAGGTTGCCGGCGGGCAGCTGTCCCCAAGCGCTGGCGGCCTTGATGTCGTCGATGGCGCACACGTCGCCCAGACCCAGGCGACGGAACACCTCGGCGGAGGTGTTGGGCATGAACGGCGCAAAGAACAGCGCCAGGATGCGGCACGCCTCGAGCGCGTTGTAGAGCACCTGCGCAAGCTGGCCCTGCGTCTCCTCGGACTTGGCCAGGTTCCACGGCGCGCTCTCCTCCACGTAGAGGTTCACGCGGCTGGCAAGCTCCTGCACTGCAGCGGCAGCATCGGTGAAGTTCACCTCGGCCATGCAGGCGTTATAGCGCTCATACAGCGTATCGGCGAGCTCCTTGAGCGGGTTGGGCTCGGCGGCAAGCTCGGCCGGAACCTCGGGCACCTTGCCGTCGAAGTACTTGCCCACCATGTTGAACACGCGCGAGCACAGATTGCCCCAGGTGTTGGCCAGATCAGCGTTGTACACCTGCGTCATACGCTCGATGGAGATGTTGCCGTCGTGGCCGAAGCGCACGTCGCTCATGAAGTAGTAACGGTACGCGTCCACGCCGTAGACCTTCACCAGATCGGCGGGCTTGATGCCGTTGCCCTTGGACTTGGACATCTTCTCGCCGCCTACCAGCAAAAAGCCGTGACCAAACACGCAATCGGCCACAGGCAGACCGGCGGCCATGAGCATGGCGGGCCAGATCACGCAATGGAAGCGCGTGATGTCCTTGCCCACGAAGTGGTACTGCATGGGCCAGCGGCGCTCGAACTCGCCCTCGCGCTCGGGGTCGGCGTAGCCGATGCCCGTGAGGTACGCCAGAAGGGCGTCGGCCCACACGTAGCACACGTGGCCCTCGTCGAACGGCAGCGGAATGCCCCAGTCGAACGTGGAACGGCTGATAGAAAGGTCCTGCAGGCCGCCCTTCACGAAAGTGACGATCTCGTTCTTGCGCGTCTCGGGGCGGATGAAATCAGGGTGTTCTTCGTAGAACTTCAGCAGCGGCTCCTGGAACTCGGACAGCTTGAAGAACCAGTTCTCCTCGCCGGAGGCGCGGCGCACGGGACGATGGCAGTCAGGGCACACGAACTCGCCGTCCTCGTTCTTTTCCAGGTCGCTTTCGTTGTAGTAGGTCTCCTCGTGCACACAGTACCAACCCTCGTAAGCGCTCTTGTACAGGTAGCCCTTCTCGTAGAGGTCGGTCCAGAACTTCTGCACCGAACGCGTCTGGCGGTCTTCGGTGGTGCGCACGAAGTCGGTGTAGGTGATATCGAGCATGTCCCACGTCTCTTTGAACGCGGGGACCATGGAGTCGCACCACGCCTGCGGGGTCATGCCGTTCTTCTCGCCCGTCTCGGCGACCTTCTGGCCGTGCTCGTCGAGACCGGTGACGAAGGCCACGTCGCAGCCGTTCATGCGCTGGTAGCGCGCCTCGGTGTCGGCCGCGATGGTGGTGTAGGCGGTGCCCAGGTGCGGCGCCGCGTTCACGTAGTAGATGGGCGTGGTGATGGAGTATGCGGGTTTGGACATGCGATCCTCTTTCTAGCGCTTGGGACTGATGATGCCCCGCGCGCCCTTGCGGCTACGAGCGGCGAATGGTGCCGTTCGCGCCTTTGCGCCGGCGGCCCAGAATGCCGCGCGACGGCCGGTCAGATACAAAGCCTGCCTATTGTAGCGCAGGAGCGGTGCGGGCGGCCGGGGATTGCGGCTTGCCGCCACAAAGTGGCAAGAACCAGAAGCGGGCGAAATCAAAACAGCGGTATGAAAATCTCCTTATGTGCTAAGAAATGGACCCCTCAGTATGAAAACTGGCTTATATGCGTGCCCGATTGCGGCGCCTTCGCAGCATCTTCGCGTTTCACCACCGCCTCTTTCGACAAAACCCCAGGTCGAAAGAATTGCCACGAATTTCGAAGCGGGCCATTCGGCACGAAAGGCCGAATGGCCCCACAAATAAGGGTGTTTTTATACCGAGGGGCTGAAAAGTTAGCCAATAAGGCTGTTTTTATACCTGCACGATGTTTTATACCCGCACGATCGGCATGCTTTTGCATGCGTCAGCAGAGCCGGAAGAAAGAACTACAAGTTCGCCACCAAGGCATCGCGGAGGAATTGGGTGGCACCTGCTCCCGCCGCTCCGTCATAGAACGAGGTGAAGCGCTCATCCGCCAGGTAGCCTTCAGCCAACCCCAGGTGCGCCTCGCGGGAATAAGCGCCTTCAGGCCAGTGGGCTTTTATCCACGCCGCATGCATGCGCGCGAGCTCCTGCGCCTCAGCGCCGTGAGCGTCGCCCGTCGCCATCGCGGCTTTCAGCTGTTCGATAATCGCTTCGCCCAAAGCCTGCACGTCGGTCCACTCCCCTTCGTCCATCGCGAGCAGCTTCTTGTTCGCCGCATCGATCACGTCGTCGCCGTAACGTTCGCGAGCCTCGCGTCCGTACGCGCGCTCGTTGTCTTCAACCGCCTTGCGCTTAAGGCCTTCGAACCGCTCGGTATCAGTCATAGCGTATGCTCCTTCCAGCGATGCGATGGTCTTCTCAACCGTCGCAATCAACGTTTCCAGTTCTTGCTTCTGCGCAGTAAGCGTTGCAAGATGATGGCGAAGGGTTGTTGCCGCGTCGAATCGGGGCTGTGCAAGCGTGCGGCGAACTTCTTCCAGCTCCACCCCGCACGAACGAAACAGCAGAATCTGCTGCAGCGCGTCAACGTCGGTCGGCCCGTATTCGCGATAGCCGTTCGCCTTGCGCTTCGGACTCAGAAGTCCCAGCTCCTCGTAGTAGCGAAGCGTTCGCGCGCTTACGCCCGAAAGCTTGGCCAGCTGGCCCACGGTGTAATAATGCGTCTCGCCCTTTTTCTTCACGCTCATCACCTCGCGCAGCATGGTAAACCTTTCCGCAACGTGAAGGTCAAGAAGAATTGTGCAGACTACTTATTTGCGGCTGCCGTCCTGCTCCTGCGCGTTCGCCCTACGCGCTTCGGCTACCATGTCGCCCGTGGACACGAGCGCATCCTCACCCTCCTGCCACTGGGGCGTGCCGGCGTCCACCACGTCGCCGATCTTATCCATAGCATTGCCCATATGCTCGACGGCGCTGCCCACGGCGCTTTCCACGTGATCGCTGACGATTTCGGCCGCATCCGCAACGGTGTCGACCGCATGCTCGACATGCACGGCAGCGTGCTCCATGCCCTCAATTGCGCGCTCCACCAGGCGCTTCTTCGGCTTGACCACCATGAGCACCACAATGAGCGTGAAAATGATAAGCGCGGTCTGAAGCCCGAAACTCGCATGGAAGCCTACCATGGAAAGACCCGACTCCGCCGTAGGAGCGCCGGGGTCAAGCTCAAGCGTGGCCGCCGCCATCATGGACACCATGAAGCTGGATCCGATGGAGCCGGCAATCTGGCGCACCGTGTTCACGATAGCTGTGCCGTGCTGCACGTCGCCGCCGGTCAGCTTCTCCAGAGCGTACGCCGTCATGGGCATAACCAAAAACGTCAGACCCACCATGCGCACCGCGTACATGGCGGTGATGATAATCGCGCTCGTGTGCTCGTCGAAAATCACAAACGCGAACGTACCCACCGCGAGCACGCTCAGGCCGACCGTGGCGCTCACGCGCATGCCGTGCTTATCGTAGAAATTGCCCACCGGCGCCGAAAGCAGCGCGTTGAGAATGGCGCCCGGAAACAGAATCAGGCCCGACTGCAGCGCCGACATGCCATGGATCTCCTGCACGTAAAGCGGCACCTGCAGCGTGCCGGCGATTACGCCGATCTGGGCCATCGCCACTAGGCCGACGCCCAGAAAAAAGTGCTTGCTGCTGAACAGCCCCACCTTGAGCAGGGGCTCCTCCATGGAAAGCTGTCGGCGAATGAACGCCATCAGCAGTAAGAACGCAACGAGGACGGGCACGTACGCCGACCAGGAATAGACGCCCGTCTGCTCGGCGGACGTGATGCCCAGCATCAGGCACACCAGACCGCCCACGAAAAGCAGGCTCGATTGCACGTCAAAGCGCACGTTGGCGTGATCGACCGCATCGCGCACCGTGAAGAACGCCGCGATCCAGCTGATTCCGCCCAAACAGCCCAGAATCATGAAGATGGATTTCCAGCCCCATAAATCGGTGATGACGCCGGAAAGCGTGGGACCCAACACCGGCGCGAACGCGATGACCATACCCACCAGGCCAAGCGCGAAGCCACGGCGCTCTTTGGGGTAAATCGCCACGGCAACGGTCTGGATGAGCGGCATCAGAATGCCGTTGCCCACCGCCTGCAGGCACCGCGAAGCCAGAAGGCAGGGATAGTTGGGGGAGATGATGGCAAACACGCAACCCAGAACGAAGAAGCCTAACGCCGTAAGGAACAGGGTGCGCGAACTGAATCGCGTGATGAGGAACGCCGTCATGGCGCTGGTGATGCCCAGCACATAGATGTATGCGGTGGTGAGCAGCTGGCCCAACGTAGCATCGACGGAGAATTCCGCCATGATGGCCGGAAGGGCGGAGGTGAGCATGCTGTAGGCGGTCGAGGACACGAACGCGCCCACCAACATGACGAACAGCATCGGCTTGGAGCCGACGTTCAAAACGAACGGATTCTTATGTCGCGTGCCCTGGGCGGCGGAGGTCGCTGCCATCGTCTGCGCCTTTCGTCTCGCGGATCGATGGGGCGGCTGGACAAAAGCTCCTGGTCGTATCACCCATCGACCCAGCTGCGCCGGAGCGCGACGCAGCGTTGTCTTCGGTGTGTTGCATGGGATTGTATAACCGAGTCACACGCTTGGCGAGGCATTCAAATGCAAAAGGAACGTACAGACCACAAACGGCGCGGACGAAAAAGCGCGCCGAGGCGAGTGCATGCCACGACGCGCAAATCGACTTTATCGACGGATGCCGCCCTTGAGCTTCGCTTCGGCTTCGCGCCAATGCGGCAGATGGGCATTGAGCAGCGCCTTGAAACGCGGGCCGTGATTTGCCTCATGCAGATGGCACAGCTCGTGCACCACCACGTATTCCAAACACTCCGGCGGATGCGCGGCCAGCTGCACGTTGATGCAAATGCGCCCGGTTTTCACGTTGCAGCTGCCCCAGCGGCTCACCATGTTGCGGTACGCCAGCTTGCCGGGGCGCACGCCGATGATGGGCGCCCATTTCTCGACGAGCGCCGGCGTGAACGCCTCCACCACGGCGCGCCATTCGGCGAGCTCGGCCTTCGTGGGAGCGCCCTTCGAGCGCCCGCGCCTACCCGCAAGATTTCCCTCCTGCGCACGCGTGCGTTCGCGCTCCAGCAGCTGCGCACGATGCTTGAGAATAAGATCCTTCTTCTCGCGGACGAACCACGTGATTTCGTCATCGGTGAAATGGAGCGGCGCCGTGACCACAACGCGCCCGTCCGGCGGCTTCACGCGCGCGTACATGTTCTTCTGCCGTTTGCGCGTAACCTGCACCGAAAGGCCGTCCACGTCGAGCGTCGAAACGCCGCCCTTGGCCGAACGATTCATCCGCAGCCTTAAAACGCGGAGAGGTAGATCGCCTTGGCGTCATCCATCGTGAGTTTCTTGAAGTCGCCAAACACTTCGCCCTTGTTCTTGGCGAGCGTAGGCAGAAGCTTGTCCACGTCCTCGGGAGCAAGACCCAGCTCGCCCATCTTGGTGGGCATGCCCTGACGCGCGAAGAAATCCTGGAGCTCGTCAATGGCGGCCGTCACGGCATCCTCGATTGCCTCGTCCGTTCCGTTAACAGGTTCGATGCCGAACACGTCCCACGCGAAGTCGAGGAAGCGCTGCGGATCCTCGCGCCACACGTAGCGCATCCAAGCGGGCATGATTACGGCAAGACCAGCGCCGTGCGCGATCGAGGGGTCGAACGCCGACATCTCATGCTCGAGCGCATGGCTCTCCCAGCCGCCCGCGCGGCCGCCCGGCACCAATCCGCGGCCGCATCCGGCCAGGTCGTTATGGGCAAGCGTGCCCGCCCACATGATATTGGCGCGCGCGTCGTAATTCTGAGGGTCGTCCACCAGCTCTTCCGCCGCATCGATGATGGCGCGAATGAGCCCGCAGGCGATGTTGTCGGTCACAGGAACCGCGCCCACGCCACTGAAGTAGCGCTCGCAGATATGGGCAATCATGTCGGTCACGCCGGCGCCCGTCTGGAACGTGGGCAGCGTGAACGTGAGCTCGGGATCCATCACGGCAAGCACGGGACGGAACAAATCGGAGTTCACACCCGTCTTCATACCCAGCTCGTCGTTGCTGATCACGCACGAGTTGGAACCTTCGGATCCCGCTGCGGGAATGGTGAGCACGCACGCCACGGGCAGCGCCTCGCTGATCGTGGCCTTCTTGGAGAAGAAGTCCCACACGTCGCCATCATAGGGCGTACCGAACGCAACCGCCTTGGCGCAGTCGATGGTGCTGCCGCCGCCCACGGCGAGGATGCAGTCAACGCGACGGGCGCGGGCGAGCTCGATGCCTTCGCGCACCAGCCCGACCTCGGGATTCGGACGCACGCCGGCAAGCTCCTCGACCTTGATGCCGGCCTCAGCGAGCGACGCTTTCACGCAGTCAAGCGTGCCCGTGCGCACCACCGAACCCTTGCCGTACACCACAAGCGCATGCTTGTAGCCGCGCGCAGCAAGCTTCTGGCCCACCTGGTCGGTCACGCCGCGCCCAAAGAAAAACTCCGTCGGAGAGTAGTAAGTGAAATCATTCATAAAATGCCTCCTAAATATACCCACATGCCACGCGACCCCGTATCGCATAACCCGACCGCCACGCATGTGGCTTATACGCGATATGACGCGTCGCAACCGCCTGCAAGCCCCACGCCACACATGCGGCTTGTGCGACATGCGTCCGTATCGTTTCGCACTATCGTCCATAGGGTGCCATATTGCAAGAGAATCCACGGTTCATGGACGTTTTTTCGACTTTACCGGGCTTGATGCCAGGTTCGCGCCAAACCCCGCTGTTCTATTGCTGAACGAGAATACTTCTCACCTGCTATTATGCATTTGCGGTTCTCAAGAGATCCACCACCCTATTCCTCCGAATGGCGTTGATGGCCTCAAAACAGCTCTGAAGCGTACTAAACCGCCGGGAAAATCGCAAAAGTGTCCATAAGTTAGCGATTTTCTGGCGGCCGCGGCCCAAAGGAAGATCGCCGTATCGCAACAGAGGAAAGCCTCATGCACGCGGCTAGGGGCGCAGCTTAGGGCACGACAGGATGCCGGGAGCCTCTACGCCCCGTGCACGAGTTCGTATGCTTCGTTGCGCGAGATGCCGAATTCGTCGCGCAGCGCGCGTACGATGTCTTTTTTGGATAGCTCGCCGGCGCTTAAAAGTTCGGCGGCGCGCTCGGCTGCTGAAGCGGCGCTCTCTTCGGCGGATGCTTGTTCCTCGTCAGCAGTCGGCGGGCCGATGACCAGGGCGATCTCGCCTCGCACGCCCTCTTCGGCATCGCGACGGGCGAACTCCTCCGCAGCATCCGGCGCACTCGCGCGGAACACCTCTTCATGAAGCTTGGTCAGCTCACGGCACACCGCCACCTCGCGATGCGGAAGCACCTCGGCAACCACACTCAGCGCGTCGGCAATGCGGCGCGGGCTCTCGTAGAACACCAGCACGGCGTCGAGCGATTTGAGGCCTTCCAAAGCGGCGCGACGTTCCCCCGCCTTGCGCGGGAAGAACCCGCCAAAGTAGTAGCGAGGATTATTGAAGCCGCTGGCCACATAAGCCGTCGATGCCGCCGAAGCCCCGGGGAGCACCACCACATCGCAACCTGCCTGCTGCGCCGCCTCAATCAGACGCGCGCCCGGATCCGACACGCCCGGCATGCCGGCATCGCTGCAGAAGGCGATAACCTCGCCCGCAGCGACGCGCTCAGCCATATGCGTCGCTTGCCGCGTGATGGTGGCCTCATCCAGACGCTCGAGCCGCTTCTCGATGCCGAAGTGTGCCAGCAGCTTGCCCGTCACGCGTGTATCCTCGGCGCACACCACATCGGCCGCACGCAGTTCCTCGAGCGTGCGCAAAGTCATATCGCCCAAGTTCCCGATGGGCGTAGGACAAATGACAAGCCTGCCAGCCATGGTGCCGCCTTTCTGGTGCGTGCGCTCGCTTCGCGCACATCGTCGTGTGTATCGCAGGGATTATAGACGATGCCGCCATGCGAAAACGGAATGCATCAGAAGGTACGCGTGAAAATAGAAGACGCGAAAGGGGCTGTCGAACATGCTCGACAGCCCCTGCCTTTGTTGATATGACTCTTTGCCAGAACGGCTTACAGCGCGCAGGCGGCCAGGTAGCCTGCCGTTACAGCTTCGTCGATGGCGGCTACCTCGTGGCAGTCGCCCACGAATGCCACAGGAATGTCGGCCTCCTCAAGCGACGTCGCATCGAACGACACCGGAGAAGTGCCCAGGGCAAGCACGGCAAAATCGCACGGAATCTCGCGACGCTCGGGCGCCGCGCCCTCACCGCCCGCAACTTCCACGACAACGGCCGGCGTATAGCCCGGATTCTCCGCGAATTCAACCACCTTGGCACCCGTGAGCAGCTCCACGCCATGCTCCTGGAAATCGGCCATCATCGCGGGCAGCACGGTGTTGGATTCCTGTGCGGCAACCTTATCGGCCATCTCGACCACCGTCACATGGCACTCGGGCATGGCGTTGGCAATGTATTCTGCCGTCTCGGCGCCCACCAGGCCGCCGCCGATGACCGCCACGTTGCCCTTGAGCGCGCGCGTCCCACGCAGCACGTCCCACGAATCCACCACGAACGGCGCGTCGATGCCCTCGATACGCGGCCAGGCGTTCTTGCCACCCACGGCCACAATCACCGCGTCGAAGCCGGCTTCCGCCAGCTCGCGCGCCCCAACGGCAGCACCCAGACGCATGTCTACGCTCGCAGCCTCAAGCGCAGCTTTCCACCACTCGATCGAGCGTCCCATCTCGGACTTGCGCGGCGGCACGCACGCGATGGTCAGCTGGCCGCCCAGCTCGTCGCACGCCTCGAACAGCGTGACCTCGTGCCCGCGCAGCGCTGCCACACGCGCGGCCTCCATGCCCGCCGGGCCGGCGCCCACAACGGCGACCTTCTTGGCCTCGGCCGCCGGCTCGATAACGCGCTCGTACTCGTAGCCATTCTCGGCGTTGAGCACGCACGAGAGGAAGCGGCGGTTCTGAATGGCATCCGTACAGCCCTTGTTGCACATCATGCAATGGCGAATGAGCTCCGGCGTGCCCGCCTCAAGCTTGCGCACGTAATCGGGATCGCACAAAAGCGAGCGGCCCAAGCCTACGTAGTCGCATGCGCCCTCTTCGATCATGCGCTCGGCGTCTTCCGGCATGATGATGCGACCCACCGTGGACACCGGCACGCTCACGGCCTCCTTCACCTGGCGCGCGTAATCCTCCATGAAGCAATACGGACGCGTGCCCATGACGGGAATGGTGTCGTTCATGTTGCCGGTATGGTTCGCCTGACCCACGTGGAACGTGTCCACGCCCGCCTCTTCGAGAAGCTTCGCCAGACGCACGGCCTCGTCGATGAACAGGCCACCGCGACCGATCTGCGGGTTCTCGGTAATGATGGGCAGTTTGTAGTCGATGCAGATGTCGGGAGCGCCCGCGCGAATCGCGCGCACCACCTCGAGGGCGAATCGCGTGCGGTTTTCGAAGCTGCCGCCGAATTCATCGTCGCGCTGGTTGATGAGCGGCGAGCAGAGCGAACCCACCAAACGATCGCCGTGAACCTCGATCGCGTCCACCCCGGCCTTCACGCACCGCTCGGCGAGCGCGGTGATCAGGCCCAGAATCTCCTGCAGGCGCTCTGCCGTCACCTCATTCACGTAATGCTTCATGTCGTGCATGAGCTTGGCGCGAGCGCCCTGCATGTCGCCCGCGCGGAAGAGCTCCGCCACGGCAACGGTGTCGTATTCGGGGTGGAATACCTGCAGGCCCAGCTTGCAGTCGAACTCGTGCAGTGCATCGGCCAGACGGGCGAATGAGGGAATCTGCTCGTCGGTCACAAGTTTAGGCGTGGGCGAGATGGTATGCACCGGACTCACATCGCCCACCACCACGTAGGCCACGCCGCCCTGGGCAAGACGGCGGTAGAAGTTCACACTCTGATCGGTGATGGAGCCCGCGCGATCCTCATAACCGGTGGTCATAGGCGGAAACATCACGCGGTTCTTGAGCGTCATGTGATTGATAGCAAGCGGCTCGAGCAGCTTCATGGGCATCCCCCTTCATCGGATTATCTTTACCCATTATAGCTGTTTTGTCCCAAGGAAATGCAGCGTGTCTTGCTGCGATGCGCCATTCTGGCACGTTCCGCTTGCCCAAGATTTCCTGTCCTTGAATATGGTGCTAATATTTTTGATTTCCGAGACGCATTTATACACATACTTGGGCGAAAGCGAATGCACTGCACATGGCGGGCATTGGAGTGCCGAGCTTACACGGAGAACAGAATGCTTAGACTACACATCCTTGCAAGCGGAAGCCGCGGAAACGCATCAGTAATCGAGGACGCCGACACCGGACGCGCCGTGCTTATCGACTGCGGCATCAGTAAGAAAGACTTCATGGCACGTTGCGCCGAGGCGGACTTCGACCCCGCGCGCATCGAGGCCATCCTGGTGACGCACGAACACACCGACCACACCAAAGGCCTTGG
Source organism: uncultured Slackia sp. (assembly GCF_944321625.1). Lineage (GTDB taxonomy): Bacteria > Actinomycetota > Coriobacteriia > Coriobacteriales > Eggerthellaceae > Slackia. Next base: position 25,763 of record NZ_CALUMA010000068.1, on the reverse strand, counting down.
CGTGGTGCTGCGCGGGCTGGCGAAACTTGACGCACGCCCCGACGTGTTCGCAAACCCTGCCACGCTCGCCGCAAGCAAGCCGCTTCAAGAGATTGCCGAGACGCACCGTGTGCTGTCGTTTGGGGCGGATGCGAGCGGCACGGGCAAAGCGGGCATCGGCATCGCGCAGAAAAGCGGTCGCCCGACTGAACTCGAGCTCGCGGGCATGCGCATCTTCCCCTTCGTCACGTCACACGATGCGGCGGCATCGTTCGGATTCCGCATCGAGTGTGACGGCGACGTGGTGGGATTCATGACGGATTCGGGCATTGTCACGCCCGCCGCCCACGATGCGCTCCAAGACGTGCGGCTTTTGGCTCTGGAATGCAACCACGATTCCAAGATGCTCGAGCGCGGACCGTATCCGTATGTGGTCAAGCAACGCATCGCATCTGAATTCGGACACCTCTCCAATGCGCAGGCATCCGATGAGCTTGCCTCGCTCTTGAGCAACAGACTCGAAGCGGTTGCCGCCATGCACATCTCCGAGAACAACAACGAATACGACCTGGCCCTTAAGACGTTCGCTGAAACGCTCGCGCGCGAAAATCATTCCGCTCGCGTATGTTGCGGCTACCAAGGACGTCTTACCAGTATCGGATAAATTGCTGACAGTAGCCATTCTTCCTGTTCATGAGTATTTTATACAGTGTATAGAATACTCATGAACCGCATTTTAGGATGGAGTACACCGCTCAAGATCATACATTTGTTGCAGGATGGGCAGCTATCGCCATACTCTTGTCGCCAGGCCGCTGTTGCTGGACGTATCGCTCTGCCGCTGTTTGCCATGCCCCGTTTCCACATCGCTGTCGCTAGGCCGCCATCGCCTTGTGGCTATTGTCGCGCCAACGCCATAGAGCCGCAATCACGCCCGAAGAGCTACTCGCCCTTCTTCGCGTAGATGAACCAGTAGGCCATGCCCACCAGCAGGCCGCCCACGATGTTGCCCAGCGTGGCCGCCGAAAGGTTATAAAGGATGCCGCCCATCGACATGATGCCGGGATCGCCGAAACCTGCCATATTCAGAATGAGGCCCATCGGCAGGAAGAACATGTTCGCCACGCAGTGCTCAAATCCGCATGCCACGAAGGCGGAGATGGGAAGGATGATGCCGATTACCTTGTCGACCACGGTGCGGCCAGCGAACCCGATCCATACCGCCAGACACACGAGCACGTTGCACATGATGCCTTTGAAGAACAGCGTAACCCAGTCGGGCGTCACCTTGCTTGCCGCCACGCTCACCATGGCCTCGCCCACGGCACCGCCGTTCATCGCCCACATCTGAGCGAAGTAGATCAGTGCTACAGCCACCAGCGCACCCGCGAGATTGCCCACCCACACGAGTGCCCAGTTCTTGAGCATGCCGCCCCAGCCTATCTTGCCGGAGGCCTTCGCCGCACACATGAGGATATTGCCGGTGAACAGCTCGGCTCCGCACACCAGCACAAGCGCAAGCCCCAGACAGAAGCACATGCCGCCTACCAGACGCTGCACGGCGAAGGGAATGGTGGGGTCGCCCAGGAAGAGGCAGAAGAACATGCCGCCGAACGCGATGAATGCGCCCGCCAGCATGGCCGACACGAAGCACTTCGCAGGCGCCATGCCCGCTTTGGTAACGCCGATGCCCTCGGCCTTCGCCTCGGTTTGCGCAGGCGTTAGCGCGTCCGGCTTGAGTGCGTTCAGATCCTCCTGAGACAATGCCATATATCGGTCCCCCTTTGCCATGACGCCACAATATATCGTGGTTCACTGATTCGATATGAAACGCATGGTATCGCCGAATCCATCGGCGTAGAGCCCTCAAGAGGCATTTCTTGGCGAGCGGCAGCGAGGCAATATGTGCGCGGCTCTATTGCAGACGTTCGGCGCGACGAGCGGCACGTTCAGCGCGGGCGGCGGCGAGGCGCGCAAGGGCGACCTTCTTAACGGCCTTGGGAAGCACCAAGGCGCACAACGCGCACGACACCGCAACGAACACAAAGCCCACGAACCCGATGGAGCCCATGCCCAAACTCACGCTGGCGGCTCCGCCGATTGCCGCGCCGGTGCCAATCCCTAAGTTGTAGATGCCGGAATAGATGGACATGGCAACAGGAGAAGCATCCTCAGGCGATACCTTGATGACCTCGGCCTGAAGCGCCACGTTGGTGGCGGTTCCGCACACGCCCCACAGCATGCACAGCGCGAACACGGCCGCCGGTGTCAGCGCCGCAACGCGCAGCAGCACCAGCGCCACAGCGATGCCTCCCACCGCAATCGCAAGAAATGCGAAGCGCCGCGTGTCGTACAGGCGCGAGAACAGCACGCTTGCCGCCACGCCCGCCACGCCGAACAGCGCGAGCGCGATGGTGATGCCCTGGTCGGACATGCCGCCCATCTGCTGCAGGAACGGCTCGATGTAGCTGTACGCCTCGTAATAGCCGGTCGCCATGAGCGCGGTGATGATGTAGAGCGCCAAGAGCGCCGGATTCTTCAACAGCTCCGGAAGGCGACGCAATGAGAACGGCGCACCCGAATCAAGCTTGGGAAACACGACGAAGAAATACGCGAGCAGCGCCAGCGATACCGCGGCGATGCAGACGAACGTCGCACGCCACCCGAGCGCCAGGCCAATCACGCGGCCCAGCGGCAGGCCCGCAATCATCGCAATCGAAGATCCCACGACAATCACGCTCATGGCCATGGGGCGATACGGCAACGGCACCAGACGAATGGCGATAGGCGACGCAACCGACCAGAACACCGCATGCGCGCAGGCCACTACAAGGCGAGCGCCCATGAGCATCCAATAATTCGCGGCGATGGCCGACACCGCCTGTCCCAGCATGAACACCGCGATAACGCCCAGAATCATACGGCGGAAATCGAATCGCGACGCGAAAATCATGAGCGGCAGCGACAGAATCATGACCGCCCACGCATACACGCTCACCAGCATGCCCGCCACAGCCTCGCTCACCTGGAAATCGGCGGCGATGTCCACCAGCAGACCCACCGGCATGAACTCGGAGGTATTGAATATGAACGTCGACACCGCCATGCCCAAAAGCGGCAGCCACGCTTTGGCCGTCATCGGCGCGTCTTTCTCCATGCCTTTGCTCATATTCCGCCTCTACTCCCCCGCCAGTCGCTGTCCCATGAGCCAGCCCATGACGCTGGCCATCATGAGGCCGCGCGTCCAGCCGCTCGAATCGCCCAGACAGTGGAGGTTGTCGATGTTGGTGTCGAAGCGCTCGTCCATCTTCACGCGATTGCTGTAGAACTTGAGCTCGGGCGCATACAGCAGCGTCTCGTCGGCCGCGAAGCCAGGAATGGCCTCATCCACCGCGCGCATGAAGTTGATGATGGACGTCATCGTTCGATACGGCAGCGCGCTGGTGATGTCGCCCGCCACGGCGTCGGGCAGCGTGGGCCGCACGTTGGAACGGTCGAGTTCGTGCTGCCACGTGCGCTTTCCGTCCAGAATGTCGCCGAACCGCTGCACCAGAATATGACCCGCGCCCAGCATATTCACCAGCTTGCCAATCTTTTGGGCATAGGCGATAGGCTGATCGAACGGCTCGCGGAAATTGCTCGAGCACAGAATGGCGAGATTGGTGTTCTCCGATTTGCGCTCCTTATAGGAATGGCCGTTGACCACCGCCAGACCGCCGTCGTAGTTCTCTTGGCTCACGAACCCGCCGGGGTTCTGGCAGAACGTGCGCACCTTGTTGCGGAACGGATTGGGGTACCCGATAAGCTTGCTTTCGTAGAGCACGTTGTTCACGCGCTCCATGACCTCGTTGCGCATCTCCACGCGTACGCCTATGTCCACCGGTCCGGGGGCATGCTCGATGCCGTGCATGGCGCACAGGCGCTCGAGCCAATCGGCTCCGCGACGACCCGTAGCGATGACCGTGCGGTCGGCAAGGATGTCGAACTCCTCGCCGTCACGGCACACCCGCACGCCGCGGCAGACGGGCCCCACGTTGTGCACGCCCTCCATGATCACGTTCAGGCATTCGGTCTCGAACAGCAGCTCGACGCCGGCGGCGCGCAGGTGGTCCTCGATGCGACCGTAGATCTCCTGCGCCTTCTCGGTGCCCAGGTGCCTGATGGGGCAATCCACCAGCTTGAGACCCGCCTGAATGGCGCGACGGCGAATCTCTTTCACCTCGTCAGGATTGCCCACGCCTTCCACATGCTCGTCGGCTCCGAAGTCAAGATAGACGCGATCGACCTGCTCAATGGTGCTTTGAGCGAGATCGGCGCCGATAAGGTCGGGCAGGTCGCCGCCCACCTCGTACGAGAGCGACAGCTTGCCGTCGGAGAAAGCGCCGGCGCCCGAAAAGCCCGTGGTGATGCGGCAAGGGTTGCACCCCACGCAATGACCTACCTTGGCCTTGGGGCAGCTGCGGCGTTCGATGGGCAGACCCTTCTCCACAATGACGATATTCGCCGAAGAGCCTGTGGCAAGCATGCCCAACGCCGTGAAGATGCCCGAAGGCCCCGCGCCCACGATGACGACGTCGGTATAACGCGTATTCATGCTGCTCACACCGTGAATGTCAGCGCTCTGATTGCTCATGCGAACTCCGATTTCTCGCAAAGCGAAAAGCCGCGACGGAAATGCGATTCTTCACAAAGCCGTGCGGCAGTCCCAACCCGAAAAAAGGCGCGACGCCGAAGCGTCACGCCGTCATACTCAAAAACGACACGCGATTATAGCAAAGTCGAGAAAAATGAATGCAAAGCGCTTGTCTATTACCCGTCACTCATGTCCATATCCCATGCCGTGGCCGGACCTGTGCCCCTGCCCATGGCCCTGGCCGCCCTGACCGGAACCTGATCCCGAGGCCTGGCCTGCACCCTGACCTTGGTTTTGGCCTTGCCCCTGACCTTGCGCACCGGCGCCTGAAGCATCGTCGCAGTCGACCGATTCCGCATCCGCCGAACCGTCCGAGGCCCCCTTGCCGCTTCCGTGGCCTGCGCCGTGCCCCGCGCCGCAGCCCCACTCGATATCGACGCCGGCATCGGCGCCCAGGTCGTAGAGCTCGCGCATGGTCATGGCGCTGGCCTCATCGGCGGTAATGTCCACGCCCGCGTCGCTGAGCGCCTGATAGGCGCGGTACTTGCCCAAGCCCATCCCGCATGACGCGGCCTCATGATGCTCGTCGGCGGTGGCGCGCGAGCAATGGGCGCCCGATCCCGAACCGCTGAAACAGTTCATGCAGGTCGATTCGATGGAAGCGTAGCGATTGTCGTCATCGCACACCACATTCACTTCGATTACGGAGTCTTGAGCGAGATAGCCCTGATCGGCCATGGCCGATTCGATGGCGGCAAGCGCATCGGCATAGGCCATGCCACGCACCTGAGCCTGGTCGAGCACCGCCTGGCCATCATCGTTGTACGCCTTGGCTTCGACCACGTGGTCAAAACGGTTGATGCCCAGTTCGATGGAAGGGTTCACGTCTATGCCGACGTATGCCGTCGGCGTGGCGATGGCGAACCCGCCCACGCCGAATGCGGCGAGCACCAGACATGCGGCCACGGCGATCTTGGCTCCCAGCAAGCGGAACCCGCCGCGCTTCTCGCGAGGGACGCGCTCCCGACCCGCGACGGACGCCTTGCGAGCGGAATGCTCGCGTCGTTCCTCGCGGCGCACATCAGCAGTCACGTTAACAGCAGCAACGTCGGAATCAATCACGCCAGGCGCCGTGGAAGATGCCAACGTGCGCCCCTCAGAGGCAGCCAGCTCCGCTCGCTTCGCTTCGATGGCGGCAAGGGCGTTCGCCTTCACGCACTCAGGCGCATGCACGGCATCGAAGGCGTCATGGACGCGCTTTTCCATATCGCTCATGACAACGCCTCCTTAAGCCGCGTCTTACCACGCGAAATCCAGGAATACACCGTGCCTTCAGGCATGTCGCATATCTCCGAAATCTCACGTGCGGAATAGCCTTCATACAATGAAAGATAGAGCTGGGTTTTGGGCGGATCGCCCAGCGAGTCCATAGCGTCCAGGATCTCGCGTAATCCCTGGGCGCTCCCCGACTCCACGCCCAGGTCCTCGTTACCGCAGCTCTCAAGCCGCTCATCGAGCGATGCGTTCCTGCGCCGCGCCGATTTGAGCACATCCTTACATTCGTTCATAGCCACGCGCAAAAGCCATGCCTTGACATGCTCGTCACCCCGGAAAGGAGCATCATGCATGGCGAATTTGAGAAACGTATCTTGGAATACGTCCTCCGCGTCTGTCGGGGGAAGATAGAGAATGCAGGCGCGCCACACGGCGTCGCCGAACAGCCCCATGACTCGCTCTATTTCGCGCGATTCACGCACCCATCCCCCTTTGAAGTTCAACCACACAATGCTTCATGCGAAGCGGACCGCATCGCGACCCGCTCTTCGACAGAAGTTCTATCTGCTACCAACGCCCGCAGCCGTGGCCAGCGCCGTGGTGGCCGCCGCCGTTGCCACAACTATAACCGTTGCCGGTGCCGTAGTTATCGCACACGCCGTCGCCGTCGGAATCGACATAGCCCGCACCCGCGCCGTTGCCGGCACCATAACCGTTGCCAGCGCCGTTTCCGTTACCCGCACCATTGCCGTAGCCGTTGCCGGTGCCGTAGTTGTCGCACACACCGTCGCCGTCAGCATCGACGAATCCGGGGCACGATCCGCAGGTGGTCCCGCAGTTGTCACAGATACCGTCGCCGTCTTCGTCCACATAACCGGGGCAGGTCGCCTGAGCGCCTCGCGCGGAAGAACCAACCGCAACCTCCTCGAGCGCCGACTGGGTGGCGGCAACCGCCTGAGACGCATCGGCCTGAATGGCAGGCTCGCCTCCCTCGACCGCATTAGCCGCGCAGCCCGCCAGCGCTGCCATTGCGGCAACCATCAGGGCAGCAGTCGCAGCGGCAATCCAAGCCCGCTTTCCAAACGTCTTCTTGCTTGCGCTGAACGCCATGCTCTCCTTCGCCTTCATAATCGCGCCGCCTTTCTCTCGATATCATAGTGTACGTCTTTTCGCGATTTCCGAGGGGGAATCCGGGCTTTTCACCTTGCCCTTCGACCCTTCTCACCATGAACACGAGCCAGCTCGACGAATCCTTGCAAGAATTTGAAAAATTTTTTCGCTCTTAACCCTCTTTGACGTCTTGCGCTGCCTGGGCCTCACGCTGCGCCAACCTTGCATCGATAATCTTTTTGAGTACGCGTTCATCGGTAACGCACGATACATCTTCCTCGGTCTTAACCATATCGTCCCCCTCACGAATGTAAGTGACCACCCGTCGAGGCAAAGCGGAATGCATCCCGCGACGTTCGAGCCCTTCGTCAATCATGATTTTGATAACCGCCTGGCGGGGAATGCTCAGCCGCGCAGCCTCCCTATCGAGTTGGGTAATCATCCAGACGGGAAGATCAACATTGACCTTGCGCGTTTCCATATTGGGAGCGCGCACCGACCCCTTGACTAAAAAGGGGGTGATGTCCATGCCATCATCAAATAGCCTGTCAAACTCCGATTCGGTAAACTTCTCTGTCATAAAACGCAACCTCTTTCCTTGTCGCCTTTCTCACCGAGATGATTCTCACTTTTTCGCCACGACGCGTTGCTATTGCAACCCAAAGTCCATCCGAAAGATGGCCAATAACTGCAAGACGATACTCCCCCTTATATTCGGAATGCATCTCGAGTTTTCTGGGGTCGCCCCACAGCGCCTGAGCCTCTTCGAAGTCAATTCCGTGCTTCTCCATATTCTGGTTGCTTTTTCGAGGGTCGTATTCGAAGCGAATTTTACCATCTTCTAGGTATTCATTGGGTATCTTTCCGCCCCTTATTAGCCTAAAACGGCCCTTATCTTTATGCTTTGCCATGCCGGCCTCCCACGTCGAGCTTCCGTTTCAAGCATGGCATACAAACCTTGCAGAACCCTTTCCCAGCACCGCCCCAAACCTGCCCGGTTCCATCCCGGACCCTCTTATCGCATGCGACGAATTATTCCCATAGCCCTTGCAAGGTATATGTTGATTCATCGCGCCATTCCCTCGATTTCTGACCAAAACCTTACCGGATTCTTGTCACAATCCATCAGGCTCACCACGGCCAGAACGCAACCGCGCCCGCAGCCGTTCTCGGTCTCGATAGGGAGCACACTCCCATCGTTGCCCCTTTGTAAAATGTAGCGCTTTAACGCAGTAGAGTGTTGACGCAGCGAAGACGCTACGTTATCCTTCGTCCAACGTTTTCGAGCAAACCGCCAAAACGTCGGATTCTGCAACCAACGCCGCGCGCCCTGCGGCACCATGAAAGGCACTGCGTGACCATCGCCTCCAACATATCTTCGAGGCTCGCCGAAACCGGCTCGCTTGCGCACGTTCGCGCATGCGCCGTCCAAGGCGCCATGGGCAGTGCCGCCTTTTACGCAATCTATTCCTATCGATATCTTTAGCACGCGGTCGGGCAGTCCGTGTCGGCGTCGCATTTGCGATGACCTCGCCCGGTTCGTGTGCGCCTTCGCCGCTTGAGCGGCGTTTCTTGTGCTGAGCATCGCGATGAAAGATCGCTTTCCTGCGCTTCGCCCCTAACGCTTCGCTTTTGGCATCGTGCTTCAAGCATCGCATGCCGCATCCAGCGCAAAGCCCCAGCCTTGCGACCGCAGCAAAAGAAACGTCCCGTCAGCACCCCTGCCCGGCTGCGCGCCAACGGGAACCCCTCAAATGTCCCGGCGCCGCAGCAGCCCGCACCTCCCGACCGGACACCCGCGCACGACCTGCTCGCACAACGCCACGGCACAAGCTATCCCGTCATTTTACGCAGCAATTCGCCCGACTCGACCAGATCAGCGACCAAATGACGGGGCTTCCATGCCGATTCGCCCACGGCACCCAGGCAGCGCGCACCAAGCACTTGCACCCCTGCTCGATAGGAACCACCATGCTCGTCAAAATCATCATGGTCGCAGCGTTTGCCGCCGTGGCCGTAGGAATCGGATTCATTTGCCGCCGCCACGCCGCCAGCGTCGATGGCTTCGTCCTGGGAGGACGCAACGTGGGCCCCTGGCTCTCGGCGTTCGCGTTCGGCACCTCGTACTTCAGCGCCGTCATCTTCGTGGGCTACGCCGGCCAATTCGGGTGGAAATACGGCCTAGCTGCCACCTGGGTGGGCATTGGAAACGCCATTTTGGGAAGCCTGCTTGCCTGGTGGGTGCTCGGCCCGCGCACGCGTGAGATGACGCAACGCCTGCGCGCCTCCACCATGCCGGAATTCTTCGGCAAGCGCTACTCGAGCCAAGCCCTGCGCATCGCGGCAGCGGCCATCATCTTCGTGTTCCTCATCCCCTACACCGCCAGCGTCTACAACGGCCTCTCGCGCCTGTTCGGCATGGCATTCGGCTTGCCCTACGAGGCATGCGTCATCGGCATGGCGCTTGTGACCTGCATCTACGTTGTCATCGGCGGCTACATGGCCACCGTAGTGAATGATTTCGTACAGGGTATCGTGATGCTATTTGGCATCGTGGCCGTGGTGGCTGCCGTGCTCGCCGGCAACGGCGGGTTCAGCGAGGCAGTCATCGAGCTTTCGCAGGTACCGGCGGAAGGCACCGAGCTGCAAGGCGCGTTCGTGAGCATGTTTGGCCCCGACTTGCTCAATCTCCTAGGCGTCATCGTGCTCACCAGCCTGGGCACCTGGGGTCTGCCGCAGATGATCCAGAAGTTCTACGCCATCAAAAGCGGTCCCGCCATCAAGCAGGGAGCCATCATCTCCACGCTGTTCGCCATGGTGGTGGCCGGCGGAAGCTACTTCCTCGGCGGGTTCGGACGCCTCTACGGCGACCAGATCGCCTTCGCCGCCGACGGCACGCCGGTCTACGACTCCATCATTCCCACAATGCTGTCCGGTCTGCCCGACATCCTGGTTGGACTCGTGATCGTCCTGGTGCTTTCGGCCTCCATGAGCACGCTGAGTTCGCTCGTGCTCACCTCGTCCTCCACGCTCACGCTCGATCTGATCAAGGGCAACCTGGTGAAGGATTTCGGCGAGCGCGGCCAGCTTCTGTGCATGCGCGGGCTGCTGGTGGTATTCGTGGTCATTTCCGCAGCAATCGCCATCGTGCAGTACAACAGCTCCATCACGTTCATCGCCCAGCTCATGTCCATCAGCTGGGGCGCGCTGGCCGGCGCGTTTCTGGGGCCGTTCCTCTGGGGGCTTTACAGCAAGCGCATCAGCCGCGCCGCCGTGTGGGCAAGCTTCATCGTGGGTGTGGGACTCACCACCGGCAACATGATTCTGGGATTTGTGGGCACGCCGCTCATCGCCAGCCCCATCAACTGCGGAGCCATCGCGATGCTGCTTTCGTTGGTCATCGTGCCGCTGGTGAGCCTGGTCACCAAGCCTGCGCCGTTCGAGCTTGAGATTGCGCACCCCAGCCGCAAAGGCGCCATCGACCGCGAGCTTGAGGCTGAAGCGCGCGAGGCAGAGGCAGGGGCTTCGATATCCGAGCAGTAGGTCAGTGCGTCCCGCATCGAGCATTTCAGCGCTTCAAGCGCTTCAAGCTCTTCGCGCGGTCCGAGCATTTCGCGTGATCCGAGTGCTCCGAGCATTCCGCATGATTCGAGCGCTCCGAGCATTCTGGGCATTCCGAGTGCTTCGAACGTTGCGGATACTTCGCGCATTCCGAGCGATTCGAGCGCTTCGCGCGGTCCGAGCATTCCGCGCACGTCGAGCACTCCGAGCAACCCAAGCGCTTAGAGCGCATCAGACCCGGTTGCTTACGCCCGCACGACCAGACCACCGGGCCCTCGCAGCGGATGACGCCACATCGTAACTGTTTGCGCCTGGATGGGCAGCCCGATCGGGGCTTGCCCGTCCAGGCGCAGCTCGCATGCGTATGGCGCATCTGCAAACCGTGCTCAACCGAGCTTGCTCATCCGGAATCCGGACGCAGCTCGCATCTTTGAACAGGCCCGAACACCGTCGCCATTGCGCGCCACCGCCCTATTTTATCCATCCGACACAGTACCGCCGCAAACAAAGGGCGATTTGCTGCAGTTTTCGAGGACAGTCCAAAGTATATCGCCGTTGGACTCATGGTTTCCCCAGGTCACAGAGGCGTCAATTATGGGCTACTTGGCATGATGGGTGAAAACTGCAGCAAATCGCCTTTTGTTGCAACTGCTATCCCGCCAGTTCCGCGGAATCAAGCACTCCCGACCGCGGATAGTAGGTAAGAAGCGCTTCGCTCCCTATTTTGGTCACGCCGGCCACCGCATACCGATCGGCCTCAGCTACGGTCACATGCACCTCGTTGCCATCCTGCGCAGCAAAGGAAAGCGAAATCGTGTCCTGGCGAAAGCCTGCAAGCCTGCCCGTGGGATGGTACTCGTCGAACTCTTGCAGCACGCACGCGACGGTGCGTGGCCCCGTGACCAGATCAGATGCCACCTGCGAGCCAATAATGAGCCCCGGAATAAGACCCACAAGCGTAAGCGCGGCAAAGAGCAAAAGCACACCCACGTTTGAAAGCATGGTGAAACGGGCGCCGCTTCGCACACGATGGCGCCTCCATAAAATGATGGCGGCAACGCACGCCGCACACACCACCGCAACGAGCGCCACATGCGCAAACGAGTTAGCCCTGTCGAGGGAGGAAAACGCGCCCAATGCCAGAATCGACCCGCCGCCGTAGATGAGCAGGTTGAGCAGCAGCATTACGACCTCGCGCCCTAGCACCGCCTTGTCCGTTCCCTGGATTGCGTTATCGGTGCCCGATGCGAGGCGGGCATCGGGCCTCTTCGCCGCAATCGCGGGCGATGCGCGACGCCCCATCTCAGAAAGGGCGGACGCTTTTGCGGCAGACCCCTTCGCACCGGCATGCGACCCCCAAAAGATGCGGCGACCCGTAGGCGCAATTGTCTCAGCGACAAACACGGTAAGAAAGAGACCCATCGAAACCCCGAGAAGAGCGAACCCCGCCGCAAAAACAAGCCTGTTTACAAGCCCTGCAAACCCTACGGAAGGCCCCCATTCGCTACCGAAAAGGCATACGAGACAGCACGGTAAAAGGACGGCGCCCGCAATAATCAGCGCGCGCCGCCATCCGGTTCGTCTTTGGTCTGTTGACGCTTGGGTCATATATCAAGCACATCCACACCAATCGCCATCGCCGGCAGACGGCCATGGCCTTTAGTCCTCGATAATCTCCTCGTCCTCCTCGTCGATGTACTCGTATTCCATGTCGGCATGGACGCCCAGCCAATCGAGCGCGTCCTCGATCACGGCGTCCTTGTCGTACTCGTTGAAAATCTCGTGGTACAGGCCGGCATAGATGCGCAGGCTCTTGTCGTAGGAGCCGATCTCGTCGAAGAACTGCAGGCTGTCCTTGGGGTCCACCAGGCCGTCGTCGCCGCCGTGCAGGATAAGCACGGGGTCGGTGAAGCGCTGCGCGTTTTCCTTCATCCACGCATGGCCCTTGGAAAGGTTGCGGAACAGGCCCAGCGAGATTTCCTTCTCAACATACGGATCGTCCACGTAGGCCTGCACGACTGCGGGGTCGGAACATACGCCGTCGCCCAGCTCGTTGGGGGTGTAGTCAAGATCGTCGCCCTCGGCCGCGGCAGCGCCCGTGCCCAGGCCCTTGTTGTCGCGCGTCCATGCGCCGGACAGGACGTAGCCGTCAACCTTGCCCGGGAACATGTGGCCGTACAGCGAGGCGCAGTAGCCGCCCATGCTGTGACCGATGATGAACACGGGGATGTCGGGGTTCTCGTCGAGCGCGCGGTCGACCACGACGTCGGTGTCCTTCGCGATCTCGTCGAAGGTGCTGTAGTACACCTTCTGGCCGCCGCTGCGACCGTGTCCGCGATGGTCGAAGCGATAGACCGAATAGCCCTGTGCGTTCAGGCGGGCAGTCAGATAATCGTAGCGGCCCTGATGCTCGCACAGGCCGTGCACGATCACCACCGCGGCGCGCGGCATGTTCACCGCGTCGGTCTTGCCGTACAGCTCAACGCCGTCGAAGGTCTTGAACGTGTACTCTTCAGCCATGGGAATCGACCTCTCTCTCAGAGACACCCCGCCGCAGCGGGAACCACGCGCGCAGGCATCGGATTGCAGCATTCGCAAGCCGAATCGTGTCCGCCACGCCTTCATGCGAATTATACCGCGCCGCAGGAACGCGCATGCTGAGGCATAGGTTAACTTCCCGGCCTGCGGCTACGGTCACGCCCGCAGACAAGCCTGCCGTCCAATTACCGCGCAGGCACTGCTCGATTACCTCTCGCCCACCTTGCATCCGGTACCCAGTTTTTCGAACTTATGCATATCGGTTACTGCCATGCCGCGGTCGGGACGCTGGCGTTTCGTATGCTGGCGCGGCAGCTAACTTCAGGCTTTGCGGCGAGAGTCGGAACGTGCGGGACGATTTGCGCCACCAACCGATGCGCCGCGTTTCGCATGCGCGAATCGCCGCCGATATTCGACGGCGTCAGCTATCCACCACCAATCCACCGCCGTCGATTCGCGCAAGCGCCCCGGTCGAACGCTTTGCCCCTATGCCGCCTTCGACACCTTCTCCAGCTTCTTTTTGGCAATCGCCTTGCCCTTGCCACACTTTGGCTTGGAGAGCGGGCAGCGCTTGCTGCAGCACGGGCACGTGAAATCAGCGAGATTGATTGCGATAGCGGTCGCGGCTTTCTTTTGCTTTCTGGCTACTTTGCACTCGGTCTTCGACTTTGCGGAAGCTCTACCATCAACCTTCTTCATGTCTTTATTCTCAGCCTTCTTCGCAGCTTTCCTCGTGGCCCCCTCTTTCTTCGACACGGTGTTTTTCTTTAGAGCAGCCTTTTTCTTTAGAGTGTCCTTTTTCGCCTTCTTCTCTTTCGCCATGATGCTTCCCTTTCCTCGTTTTGGATGCATCATACCGTATATATGTTACTAAGTTAGCAACATATAACTTTTCCATAGGAGGGATGGTCGGGAGTGGGATGGGCAATGGGTTGCCCGTCTATCATTGCAGACCGCCCCGCCATCAAACTGTCCAACACCCCAATTCACTCGACGCACTAATCCACTGCGATTATGATTTGCCATCACCATGGGCCGCCCACCATCCCCAATCGTTCGCTTCCTAGCATGCCCAGTCCTCTGTCGCCCACCGCCCTCAATCATCCTCCGCCATGCATGGCAACAGCAATCTGCCCCGAATACGGACGATTCATTCACTCGAACGCGTGAATGAAGCACTTCCGCCCCTTAATTCACGCGAACGAGTGAATGGCGTCGGCAAAAGAGTTAATTCAGCTCAAAAGCACTAAAACCAGAACACCCTCAGGAAAGTTGACTGGAAAGCAGATGACTTAATCGACGACATCGCGTCACAACGACTTATTTTGTTGCGCGTTTAAGACACACGCAAAGGGCTGGCCAGACACGGCAAGCCCCATCAAACAGGACCAGCCCCATTAGCGTATCGACAACCCCATCTGCTGCAAAGTACGCTGCTTATTATTTTGCCAGCTTCATGCCCCGCAGCCTCTCATGTGGTTTAGGAGCCATCCGAAAACCTAAAAGCAATGGCGTGAAAGAAGCGCTGATAATCGGTTTACGCGGCGGCGTTCTCCCGACTCTCTTTACGATCACAAGCGTAACGCACGATACGAAGAATCATGTATCCGATACCAATCGCAAGATAAACCGCCACGACAGTCTGCGTTTCAGCCCTGCCTGCAAGTACCGAAGGCATGAGGAACAACAAAAGATGAACAAACATAAGGCCGAAAAACACGTATGAAGTTCTTTGGACGCGTTTCCAAAGGATAGGATTCATGCTATGCCGAACAGCGAGGAACGATGTCACGAAAAGCACTAAGCCAACGAGTACAAGAACAATTGCAAGCATAAGAGAAATCGCGACGTTATTCAGGGTTTCCAGTACGTTGCTTGCCAGATACGACCTCGTATAAAACGCGATATGGGGTACAAGCAGAATGCAGCCGGCAATGGAGAGCTGTCTGCGGATGGGCCCAAGCACATCCCTAAGCCTGGATGCCTTGGGAAGCACCCCAATGTACATAACAATGGTAAGCAGCGCAAAACCAAACGTCCCTCGCTGCATGACTTTCAAAAATGTTGCGTACCCGTAGTTCACACGCAAGTCGGGAGCAACGAAAGATGCTAAATAGGCGATGCTGACCGCCACAGCGATTAGATAAAATACCCAAGGCATTTTCCTAATTGAGTTATGGAAGATAATGGAAATTGCAAACATCACCAGAAGCGCAATGAGCACCCTCATGACACAAATCACCTTCTAACATCACGCGATATCACGAAGTCTCGTGCGCAAACAGACCCAAACACAATAGAACGGGGCTGGGCATGTGCAGCAACCCAACCCCGTACGAGGGAGGGGAAGGCGCGCATGGCGGAGGGAGCATACGCGCCTTGATACATTGGGATCCGGTAAAGGAGTGTGCTAAGACTTAGGCTCCAGCAGCGTCGATAACGTCCTGATTGATCTCAATCGGCGTATCAAGCACTTCTTCAGCAGTGTTATCGGGCTCTTCCGTAAGGAGAGGATCAACCGTAATGACGAAATTCGGACTGGTGCCGGAATTCTCGTCGGAAACGATATCCGCCTGGTGTGCGCTTTGAAGCTCTTCCATCTCCCCAACGGCGATGTTCATGCCCGGACAAGCCGCCACACAAGCAGGCAGAAGTCCCTGCTCCTGACGATCAATGCACATGTCGCACTTAAACACCTTGCTCGTCTCTTCGTCGTAGAACGGAGCATTATACGGGCACGCCTCGATGCAGGTCTTGCATCCAATGCACAGCTCATGATCCTGCTGGACAATGCCGTTCTCGAGCTTCGTGTAAGCACCGACGGGGCAGTTTGCCATACAAGCCGGAGACTCACAATGGTTGCATGCCATAGACATGAACGACACCGCCAGAGGATCGTCCTGTTTGATTTCGACCACGTGACGAAGCTGCACGCCCAATCCAAGCTGCTTCTCGCTTTTGCAAGCGATGGCGCAAGTCTTGCAGCCATAGCAGTCTTTGTTATTCATCCAAAATCCGAGCGACATGGCCTTACGCCTCCTTCTTCAGCTCAACGAGCGTATTGTTGCAGCAATGCGTGCCGCCCAAGGTCTTCCACTTGTCATTGGTCACATAGCTGCTAGAGCCTCCTTGCTGCTCCCACCAGCCGTTCTGCAGACCAACGACGCCCTTCTTAACGCGGTTGCCCACCTCTGCGACGCCATGATGCTCGCCGCGATCGTTAATCACATAAACTGCGTCGCCATTGGCGATACCACGCTCGTCAGCGTCCTCTTGGTTGATGAGAATGACGGGCTGCTTGTCGTAAACCTCATCCATCCATTCGAGGTTATTGAACGTGGAATGGACACCACGATACGTCTTGCGCTGAACGGCAAACAGCGGGTACTTGGACGCGAGCTCGCTATCGTTGCGAGAATCCTCTTCGGCGCGGGCATAGCTCGCGATGGGATTAAAGCCCTCGTCCTTCCAGGCACGCACCCAGAATTCCGCTTTCTGGGAAGCCGTGAGGAAAATGCCGTCCTTGTAAGGAATGTAATCCTGGCCCACAACGTCAATGGCTTTCTCCTCGACAAGCTGGTCATAGGTCAAACCGGCGGGCTCGACAACCTTTTGGATCATCTCGCTCATAGGCTTGCTGAAGGCGTCGCCGAAGCCGAAACGATTCGCCAACTCGGCAAAGATATCGAAATCGCTCTTCACCTCACCAGGACCGTCAACCGCCTTCTCGCACAGCTGAATCCAATGGCTGCGATGGTTGGCGAGCACATCCTCATGCTCGAACTGACCGGCAACGGGCAACAAAAGGTCCGCGTAAAGACCGGTGGAAGTGATGTACTGATCGACCGAAACGACGAACGGAATCTTTTCAAGAGCCTTACGCACCATATTGGTATTGGGCCACTGGGTCATGGGATTGCCCGTCATGGACCACAGCACGTTCACCTTCAAGGGGTCTTCGTTCAGCACTGCCTCGCCAAACTTGAAACGAGGAATAGACGGAGCAGGATTCTCCACCGTGGGAACGTCGATGGGATTATCCACCACGACCTCGTTAATGCCGCCAGCATCGCTGATACCGTCGCCTTCATGGCCCACATGCCCGCACAGAGCAGCCAGGTACAGCTGCGTGGCAACTGCATAAGTACCATTCTCAGTGCGCATGAATCCACCCATGTTCTGGATAATCATGGCCTTATCTGCCTCGGCGTATTCGCGAGCAAGCGTCGCCACCACGTCGCCGGAGACACCGCACTCGGCCTCAACCGCCTCAAGCGTCCAAGGCTTTGCCTCGGCGTAGATGAGTTCGAATTCCGTATTGTATTCATCCGCGGCAGAAGTGCCCTCGAGCGTCAGCGCAGCCTCGATACCTTCCTGGTCATGACGGACAATTTCCCCGCTCGCGGTATCAAACACAACGAAAGAAGTAGGATCATCGGCATCCTGCAGTACAGGCTCGCCCGTTTCCTTGCTCACCAAACAAGGAGCGCAGGTATGTGCGAGCGTATACTCTTTGTCGTAGAGCTCCTCGTCGATGACAACCTTAAGCATAGCAAGGGTCATCGCGGCATCAGTTCCAGGATACGGAGCAATCCACTGAGAAGCCTTAGTGGCAGATTCGGTAAAGATAGGGTCGATTACGACGACCTTTCCGCCGTTAGCAACGACCTTTTCGAAACGCTGATGATATCCGCGCTTCGAGATGGCGGGATTGGTACCCCAAATGATGACGTAGTCGCTATTCTCAATTTGATTACGCGTGTCAAGGAAACGCTGACCGTAGATTGGAATCTGGGCTGCAGTTGTGCCAGCGCAGCAAAGCGAGCCAACCGTCGTGCTCGCGCCGCCCAAGTGCGCAAAGAAGGCATTCGCAACCGGGCCGTGCATGGAACCGAAATTGCCAGAACCGGTGACATAACAAATGGACGAAACGCCATCGGTGTCAATTGCTTCCTGGAACTTCTCCTGAATCAAATCGAAGGCCTCGTCCCAGCTGATCTCCTCAAACTCGCCAGAACCCTTTTCGCCCGTACGCTTCATAGGCATAGAAAGGCGATTGGGGTCGTTCACCATGTAGGAGCGAGCAATGCCGCAAGCGCAAGCAGCACAGTCGTTCAACGGAGACGATTCGACCTTGACCAGCTTTCCATCTACGACATAGCCGATAAGATTGTGATGCTGGCATTCCGGAGGACAGGTCGTGTAAAACACCTCGGCATTTGCCAAGGGGTCTTCCGCAGCGGTCTCCTCCCCCTTGCTTTCGCTTGCGCCTTGCGGCGAGCAACCTGCTAGGCCGCCTATCGCGGCTACGCCCGCAGTCGCAGCAGCTGCGCCAACGAATGTCCTACGAGACAAAGACGGCATGGTCTTTTCCGCAGATTTTTTCATCGCGTTTTCTCCCCCTTCTTCTCTTGTGTCTCAGGGGGAACAAATGACTTCCAGACGCAATTACGGGCCACTTACAGAGTGCCTCTTGTGTTCATTCGCCATGGATATATGCCGAATCCCCCTTGTCACGAATTCTCCACATTCTGGGATTTGCATGCAATTTATTCCGACCAAAGTTTTCATGAATAAAGTATTCCAATTCATAAAAAAGTATTACCATCTGCCATCGTCAGCTGCCTCAAAGCATGGCTGATAGATAATTGCCTTATGGATGAATCCGCAGATTGATGCCATTTTTGGCAGATATAACCTGCGTTTCGGAAATACATGCAGAAGATTATTCATGACGAGAATCCGCAAGCGGACGAGGGGGACGTCATGCAGCAGAATAAATCCGACGCAAAGAAGCCCTTTCGCGGGCTTCGCTTTAAATTCGCCGTCATCATCGGCATTCTGGTCACTGTCTTGATGGTGGCGGACGCTATCGTCAGCGTTTACGTACAGACGCAACAAGCAGAACGCGAAGCACTTGAAAAAGCAGAGGTTCTGGCCGATGAGATGCGTGCCGCATGGGACTTCATCGATATGAACCAAGATGTCATCAACCGTAATGAGAACGGTTCATTTCGAACAAAAACGCTCGTTTGCGCCGTTGCGGCAAAGTCTATCAGCACTCTCTTCACGTCGGGCACCGACTACATCATTAGATTCACGAGCGAATCACCCCGCCAAAAAGCAAATGCACCGGACGACTTCGAGCAGGAAGCATTCGATGCATTCAATGCAGATAGGTCTCTGGAGTCGTACTGGGACATCAGAACAGACGAGGAAACCGGAGAAAGCGTATTTCGCTACGTAGAGCCGCTTGAAGTAACTGAAACATGCTTAGAGTGCCACGGTGATCCCAAAGGGGAGCTCGATCAATACGGCTATGAAAAAGAGGGCATGCGCGAAGGCGACATCGGCGGAGCCATGTCAATTACCGAGCCCATGGACATATACGATTCGGCAATTAGCGCCTCTGTTGCTCAGCAAGTATTCATGATGCTTCTCATGCTTGCGATTGCTTGCGTGGGTATTTACATCCTCGTCAATCGAGTAATTCTGCATCCAATTGATAAGCTCAGCGCAGCAGCAGAGAGCATCGAGCAAGGAAGTTTCGATAATATTCGAAATATCGTTCCAGTGGGCATAACTGGACCCGATGAGCTCACAGAGTTTGCTCGCGATTTTGAACGCATGGCGCAACAGCTCGAGCGACTCTACAGCAATCTGGAAAACGAAGTTGAGAAACAGACCGATGAACTAAAGGTGCTCAACGACCTGCTGCTTTACCAAAAGAAGGAACTCAAGCTTGCCCTCGACAAGATTAGCGAGGAAGCCGCCTACAAAAACGAGTTCTTCGCCATCGTGAGTCATGAACTGCGCACTCCCCTCACGTCCATCCTGGCCTTTGCCCGCATCCTCCAGGAGAGCAAGGAGCTCGACGATAGAGCACGATCCTCCATCATGGAGATAGAGTCAAACGCCACCCTGCTCCTTAATCTCGTGAATAATATTCTCACCATATCGAAGGCGGAGGCCCATAAAAACGAACTTCTTCCGGAGCCCGTTGATTACGTTGACCTAATCAGCTTCATTCGCAAATCCCTTGAGCCTCTTGCCGCAAACAAAGACATTACGTTCACGACAAAAGCCGACCCCGACGTGCCCGTCTCCATGGCAGACTGGGAAAAGCTTCGTCGCATCGTGGAAAACTTGACTGATAACGCAATTAAATACACTCATCGAGGAGGAAAAGTTAGCGTCCATGTCCACTTCGAAGAAACGCGCAGCCTAAACGGTTCGCCGGGAACCATCGTAATCGACGTCGCCGATGATGGTATGGGAATCGCCGAAGAAGACCTCGTCGACATCTTTGACCTGTATAAGCAGGCGGGACAATCCGCCAACAGACGCTATCGAGGCACCGGGCTGGGTCTCGCCGTGGTCAAAGAGCTTACCGAATTACATGGCGGGCGAGTGTCGGTAGTTTCCCAATACAAGCATGGCAGCACTTTCACAGTGGAGTTACCCTATGTTCCCGTTGACGAAGAGGAGGAAGACGATGAGGATTCTGCTTGTTGATGACGAGTCCAGCATCAAAAGGCTTGTGTCCGATCTTGTTTCTGATGCGGGATACGACTTTTCATATGCAGAAGACGGTCTCGAAGCTCTTTCCATCATTGAGCGAGAAAACGTTGACTTAATCATAATGGACGTCATGATGCCTCATTTGGACGGGTTCTCCACGTGCAGAGAAATTCGCTCGCGAGGACTCACCACCCCCATCATCTTTCTTTCGGCAAAGGGCGACATCGTTGATAAAGGCATCGGGTTCCAAGCGGGCGGAGATGACTATATGGTTAAGCCCTTCGACCCAAGAGAACTCATGATGCATGTCGAAGCGCATCTTAGGCGCACACAGATGACCGCAGTCGACACCCGTCCCAAACCAGAAACGATTACTATTGGACGATTCGTTATAAACCTTAAGCAATATCGCGTCTCCAAAGACGGAAGCCCCGTGAAGCTCACACTGAAGGAGTTCAAGATCTTCAGCGCCCTGGCAGAGAACCCCGGAGTGGTCTTGTCCAAAGATGAGCTCATCGAGCGGGCATGGGGGAAAGAATTCGTTGGCGAAACCTCCAGTATCACGGTGTTCATTAAAAAGCTGCGCAGCAAAATTGAGGATGATCCGTCAGATCCGCGTATCATCCAAACCGTCTGGGGAGTCGGGTATCGGCTTGAGCCGGAGGCTTGCTAAATCCGGCTTCTCGCACTTGGAGGTGGATTAGAAAAGTTACCCTCGTACAACAAAATCGCGAAACGATTGCATGCAGAGTTCAAAACTTGCTCCATTTGACACTGAAGTGCAATTGAACGAAGTATTGAACTCTTTCGCGCAATAATCCGCTGGAAACGTTCATAAAACCCCAGTTCGCGAATTTCCATATGTCGCAGCGGAGCTAAATACAACCGCTCGAGAGTTCAATACTTAACTTATTCGACAACGAGCTGCATTTCGTGCAAGTATTGAACTCTGATTCTCGAATTGAGCACGCATTGAACCCCATCCAAGCGAATAAGTTAGCAGCGGAATCGAAAACACCGCGGTCGATAGGCCGTCATCAAAAGAGCCCGTCGAATAGGCGGGCTCTTTTGGGTTCAGACTCTTGCAGCTTGGGGCGCAGGACTCGAATCGGGCGCTCAATGAGAGACTCGGCCCGGATGCATTCCCGGATAGCAGCTGCGACCTTGCACAGCGAGCTCTTTCCCGCTACTTCGTTACGGTCTCCTCGATCTCGAGGTCGCCCATGAGCTCGGTGCAGGCGGCGCATCCGCCGGAGCAGCCGGCTGACGCATCGTGCATCAGCTTGTCGGCCTCACGCGACACGTCGCGCAAGGCGCGCGCCTCGCCCTCTTTGGCCTCAAGATTGGCCTTGGCAACCGAGATCATCAGCTTGATGCGGTTGAGCTGGTTCACCTCGGAGGCGCCGGGGTCGTAGTCAACGGCCACGATGTTGCTCTCGGGATAGCGGCGGCGCAGCTCCTTAATCACGGCCTTGCCCACCACGTGATTCGGCAGGCACGCGAACGGCTGCGTGCACACCACGTTGGGCGCGCCCGTACGAATGAGCTCGACCATCTCGGCCGTGAGCAGCCACCCCTCGCCCATGGAGTTGCACAGGCTTAGGATCTCGCTCGCATATTCGGCCAGCTCGTAGATGTTCGCGGGCGGCTCGAAGCGCACCGAATCGCGCAGAGCATCGTTGAGCGGCTTGCGGATCTTGTCGAGCGCAGCCAGCGCCACGCGCGCGCCCGCAGCGCCCTTGGCGGAACGGCCCAGCGGATCCTTCTGGAAGATGGAACCGGCGATGCCGAACAGGAAGAACTCGGTGAGTCCGGGCACCACGGCCTCGCAGCCCTCGCGCTCGATCACGTCCACGATCTGGTTGTTGGCCGTGGGGTGGAACTTCACCAGAATCTCGCCCACCACGCCTACGCGCGGCTTGGTTCCCTCACCTACCAGCGGCAGCGTGTCGAAGTCATCCACGATCTGGCGCACGGTCTTCTTCCACTCGCTGCGCTTCACGCCGCGACGCAGCTGCGCCTTGCACACGGCCATCCAGTGGTCGAACAGCGCCTGGGCGGCACCGGGCTCGGCCTCGTAGGGACGCGTACGGTACAGCGCCATCATCAGCAGGTCGCCGTACAGGATGCCGTAGATCTCCTGGTAGAGCATGGGCGCCGTCACCTTGAAGCCGGGGTTGCGCTCGCCCAGGTCCTTGAACGACAGCGCAATCACGGGAATATGACCCAGACCCGCGGCCTTGAGCGCCTTGCGGATCAGCGAGATGTAGTTGGTGGCGCGGCAGCCACCGCCCGTTTGCGTGATGATGACGGCCAGCTTGTCGGTGTCGTAGCGCCCGCTGGTCACGGCCTCCATGATCTGCCCCGTCACCAGGATGGACGGGTAGCAGATGTCGTTGTTCACGTACTTCAGTCCCGCATCCACCGCGCCGTGGTCAACGCTGGGCAGAAGCTCCAGGTTGTAGCCGTTGCGCTGGAAGATGTCGATCAGCAGGTCGAAGTGGATGGGCGCCATCTGCGGGCACAGGATGGTGTAGCCCTCCTCCTTCATCTTCTCGGTGAACTGCACGCGCTCGAACTCGGTGGACGTGCCCTCGCGCTGCTTGAAGCTGTCGGCCACGGCGCGCGCGGCCTTGGCCTCGTGCTCGCCGGTCTTGCGATCCATGCGCTCCTTGGCGTGACGCGCGTGCTCCTTCATCTCGTCCTCGGGCACGGCGGCCTCGGTGGGATACTCCAGTCCGCACGCCACCGTGGGGCAGCCCATGAGCGGGCGGTTCGCCTCGGCCTCGCGGTCGGCCTGATCCTTGAGGGCGGCCAGCAGGCTGCGCACGCGAATGCGCGCGGCGCCCAGGTTGGACACCTCGTCGATCTTGAGCACAGTGTAAATCTTGCCGGCGCTCTCCAGAATCTCCTGCACCTGGTCGGTGGTCAATGCGTCCAAGCCGCAGCCGAAACTGTTGAGCTGAATGAGGTCCAGGTCGTTGCGCTGCGTAGCAACCTTGGCGGCCGCGTAGAGGCGCGTGTGGTACATCCACTGGTCCACCAAGCGGATGGGGCGCTCGAGCGTGCCCAGGTGCGCGATGGAATCCTCGGTGAGCACCGCAAGGCCGAAACTGGTGAGCAGCTCGGGAATGGCATGGTTGATCTCGGGATCGTTGTGGTAGGGGCGGCCGGCCAGCACGATGCCGTGCGTGCCCGTCTCTTCCATCCAGCGAAGCGTTTCCTCGCCCTTGGCGCGAATGTCTTCCTTAAACGCCATGTCCTCGGCCCACGCGGCATCCACGGCCTCGTCAATCTCGGCCTGGGTGGGCGGCGTGCCCTTGCGGCAGGTGGCATCATGGAAGTTCTCTACCAGCTCGACATACAGGCGCTTCTTGAGAGCATCCTTCTTGTCGTAGGGCAGCCACGGGTTGAGGAACTTCGTATCGGAATCGCGCAGCTCGTCGATGTTCAGGCGCAGCGCCTCGGCGTAGCTTGCCACGATCGGGCAGTTGAAGTGGTTGCCGGCGCCTTCGTCCTCCTGGCGTTCCCACTTGCT
Source organism: uncultured Slackia sp. (assembly GCF_944321625.1). GTDB lineage: Bacteria > Actinomycetota > Coriobacteriia > Coriobacteriales > Eggerthellaceae > Slackia. The sequence continues at coordinate 1,608 of NZ_CALUMA010000068.1, read as the reverse complement.
GCAGGGGAACCAGATGAAATCGGGGTGCTTGTCCAGCAGGTTCATCACATGGCCGTGGCTGAGCTTGGCCGGGTAGCACACGCTCTCGGACGGCATGCTCTCGATGCCCGCCTCATAGGTCTTCTTGGTGGACGGGTCGGAGATGAGCACGCGATAGCCCAGCTTGGTGAAGAACGTGAACCAGAACGGGTAGGTCTCATACATGTTGAGCGCGCGGGGCATGCCCACCGTGCCGCGCGTGGCCTCTTCCTCGGTCAGCGGCACGTAGTCGAACAGGCGGTGGCTCTTGTAGTCATACAGGTTGGGAACGTTCGCGCCCTGGCTCGCAACGCCGGCGCTCGCCGCGCCCTTCTCGCAGCGGTTGCCCGTGATGAAGCGGCGGTGCTTGCCGGTTTCGGGGTCTTTGCCAAAATCGTTGATGGTGAGCAGGCAGTGGTTGGAGCACGCCTTGCAGCGGATGGTGCGATGCGTGGGGCTGAGGTTCTCGATCTCGGCCAGCGAGAGCAGCGACGAGCGCACCTCGGCGGGCTTGGCGGGAACGGCGCCGGTCTCGGCCACTGCCTCTTCCTCGGCACGTTCGGCGGCGCGCACGGCCGACTCGTAGCGGTCACGTGCGAGCAGAGCAGCACCATAGGCGCCCATGTTGCCGGCGATGTCGGGGCGCACGGCGTCCACCTCGGCCAGCTGCTCGAACGCGCGCAGCACGGCGTCGTTCAGGAACGTGCCGCCCTGCACGATGACCTTGGTGCCCACCTCGTGCGGGTCGCGAATTTTGATGACCTTGAACAGGGCGTTCTTGATGACGGAGATGGCCAGGCCCGCAGCGATGTCGCCCACGGTGGCGCCTTCCTTCTGCGCCTGCTTCACGCGGCTATTCATGAACACGGTGCAGCGGCTGCCCAGGTCAACCGGGTTCTTGGCGGCGTTGGCCGTCTTGGCGAACTCGGTCACGTCCAGGTTCAGGCCTGCGGCGAAGCTCTCGATGAAGCTGCCGCAGCCCGAGGAGCACGCCTCGTTGAGCATGATGTGGTCGATAACGCCGTCGCGCACGCGCAGGCACTTCATGTCCTGGCCGCCGATGTCGAGGATGAACTCCACGCCCGGCAGCATCTCCTGCGCACCGCGCAGATGCGCCACGGTCTCGATCTCGCCGGAGTCCACGCGCAGCGCTTCCAGAAGCAGCGCCTCGCCGTAGCCGGTCACCGTGACGTGGCCGATGCGCACCAGCGGGCGGCCTTCCTCGTCGACGGGCAGCGCATGGTACATGGCAGCAAGCGCCGACTTCGCGCAGCCCAGCACGTCGCCCTTATTGCTGGCGTAGTGGCTCCACAGAAGCGCGCCGTCCTCGGAAATGAGCGCCGCCTTGAATGTGGTGGAGCCGGCGTCGATGCCCAGATACGCCGTGCCCTCGTAGGACGCCAGGTCGCCGCGGCGCACCTTCTCGGTGCCGTGGCGGCGCTTGAACTCGGCGTAGTCTTCCTCGCCCTCGAACAGCGGGGCCAGGCGCACCACTTCGGAGCCCTGGACGTCGCCGAGGTTGCGCAGGCGCTCGACCACGTCGTTGAGGCGCTCGGGCTTGGCGTGCTCGCTTTCGGCGCCGGCGATGGC
>NZ_CALUMA010000067.1 GCF_944321625.1 uncultured Slackia sp. | reverse complement strand
CTCGTCGAACTTGTCCTGCAGCCAGTCGGCAGCCTCGCCGGAGCGGTCGCCCCACAGCTTGATGGGATCAACCGGCACGCGGTAGTAGGCGGCGTAGCGCATGGCGTCCATGGCCAGAGCCTTATCCACGTTGTTGCCGCCCTCGGCCATCTTCTTGCCGCCGACGACGCCCATGCCCTCGAAGATGCCGCGGCCTTCGCTCATCTTCTCGATGCACAGCACCTGGGTGGTGCCGTCGTCGGATGCGGACACAGCGGCGCAGATGCCGGTGATGCCGGCGCCGATGACCAGCACGTCGGTTTCCTCGGTGCGGGCGATTTCGGACTCATCGAAATCACGCATCTCGAAAGCCACATTGCCCTGGCGATCGAGGTCGGTCTCGACGTCGCGCACCGGAATGGAGCGCATCTTCACCGGGAACACGTCGGTGTACATGCTCATGGTGTCGCTGAAGTCGGTGACTCCGTGCTTGGTGGTGGGCAGAGCGTCGCTTGCGTAGGCGGTGTTGCCCATGCTGAACGCACCCGTCGAAGCGGCGGCGGCAAGCATGCCAAAGCCAGCGGCCTTCAGAAAGTTGCGGCGCGTCGTGCCATGGGTGTTCTGCTCTTCCATATCCCCCTCCTTTTCCTTCTTTTCGCTTCTCGCGCGATTCCTTTCGCGCGATTCGAAAAGATACGCCAGCCAACGTAGGCGCGGCAGGGTGAACCATCGCAAACCCAGGGTGAATCATCGTTCACCCCTAAGCTCACCCCTAGTTTGAGCTGGGAATATTGAAAGATAAGAAAAAGAACCCCGCCCCTCTTTTTGTGGACTTTCATGAGCACAGGCATCACCCGATTGGAAACGCCCGGCAAAAATTATTAGTATGTAATCCTGTTTTCCCTTGAAATCCGAGCTCCGGGCAATTTTGCTTAGTATGTAATCCAGAAATAATAAATTCCTAGCCGATCAGAAGCATTTGAGAGCCGTTGCAATGCTCTAATTGCATTTTTCATTCAGAAATATGCGCAATACGTATCAAAAAAACGATACGACACACTTGGCGCCCCATCACTGGCATGGAATAGGATTACATACTCGCCAAAACTGCCGGAACGCTGATTTTCCATGCCAAATCGGATTACATACTCTGAATAACTGCCAGGCCACTGTTTTTCCGCGGTCCCCAATAAACTGTAATGCGCGAAAGATGAGCGACGGCGTCACGTAAAAAACAAGTGCGCCGGCCCGTTGACCAGCGCACCGTGCAAGATTCAATCCGTTTTCTGCGACGCCTGTCGACTGAACGACAAGACAACCGTCAGATTCGCTGCGGTGTCATGCGGCTGCCCCCGGTCGGCGGACCGATGCGCTGCATAACGTTCAATTAAGTTTATTACTTAGAACCACTCGCGCTTTTTGAACACGTAGGCCTGTTCGAACTCGGCTTGATTCTTAATCAGGTAAATCACGCCCTCGATAAGGCCGATGAGCCACACGACGCTCGTCGCTAGGCCGAAGGTGAACAGACCGCCGATGATAGCGACGCCCAACATGATGAAGCCAGACGTGTTGTAGCCAAGATAGAACTTATGGATACCGAACATGCCCAGGAAGATTCCCAGCAAACCCGCGGCCACGTGGTCTTTCGTACGCACGATTGGCTGCTGGTAGCCGCCCTGCTGGCTTCCGTAGCCGTAGCCATAGGGCTGCTGAGGCTGCTGATAAGTCTGCTGTCCAGTAGCCTGTCCGAACGGAACCTGCTGGCCGACATACGCCCCGCCATAAGGGCTCTGAGCCTGCTGGGCGCCTTGCGGCTGCTGCAGCTGAGAGGCAGGCTGACCGTATTGCGATGCGTAGGCATCCTGCGCATACGGCTGCTGCGGCTGATTGCTGCCAAAGGGCTGAGAAGGGTCAAAACCCGTAGGCTGAGCGGCAGGCTGCTGCGGCTGCGCATACGCTTGCGATGCCGCGGGCTGCTGCGTCGCGTCAACGCCCTGTTGCGCGTAGTCGGGAGGCGGAACAGGAGCGCCGGATGCAGCGGAAACCTGGGGCTCGCTCGCCGCAGGTGGGGCGTACGGCACGTAATCTACCGGCTCGACCGTGGGCGCGGGCTCAACAGGGCCGTTCGAAGAAGGCACCGCCTCGGGCGCGACATCGCTCGAATCCGGCACAGGCTCAACCAGGATCTCCGCGGGCTCTGCCTCCGCTTCCGCAGGTGCCATCTCCGTTTCGGGCGCAGAACCCTCAACGGCTGGCATTTCCTCGACGGGCTCGGCACCCGAAGTCTTCTCATCGGAATTTGCAACCTCGGGAGGCAGTACCGTTTCTTCGGATTCAGACTGCGCGAGCGATTTCTCCGGCTGTGCCTGTTCGCCAGCGTCCTCCGCAACCTCCTCCGAGCCCGATTCCTCCTGAACAGGCTCGGCAGGCGCCGCGCTCAACTCTTCCAGGCGCTTCTGCATCTCTTCCATCTGCTTTTTCAGGGCAGCTATCTCATCGGCGTGCGCATTGGTGGTGATGCTCTCATCTGCCATGGCAAACCTCCATTCTTCAGTCGCGGCCCGCGCTCGCACCTAAAGGCGCGTCGGACATCCCTCTCTATGCTCCCCGCCGCATGCAACCGTCAGGCGCGAAGGCCGGAGGCCCATGCGACAAGGGCTCACGATGACGACGCAGCGTCGTCCGTTTTGAACTGATGCCATCCTACAACGAAAACGGCAGCGAATCGCGTTTCGCTGCCGTTCCGTAACACCTGCGTCAACGTTTTGTCATGCACGCACACAACGCCCGCATCTATGTCTCATATGACAAGAAGGTTTACCCAGATGAGACGCGCGTCAACGGTCATTCAGCATCACGTTGAATACATGCGCGCCAACCGCCCCACGGTCGACTGCGCCGTGGTGCGCTGCGCTATGGTGCGGCATCGACGCCGCTATGCCTGATCGGGCACCTTCCTCAGCAGGACGAAGCCCACAACGAACAGGATCGCCAGCGAGAGCACGCCCAGGCTGGACACACCGGTGAGCGCCGTGATAGTACTGACCAAAAACGTTCCCATGACCGCGGCGTACTTGCCGAAGATGTCGAAGAACCCGAAGTACTCGTTGGCATGCTCCTTGGGCACCAGCTTGCCGAATTCCGAGCGCGAAAGCGCCTGGATGCCGCCTTGGAACAGGCCCACCATGATGGCAAGAATCCAGAATTCGACGGCGCTGCGCAGGAAGAACGCACCGAACAGCGTGATGCACGTATAGGCGAACACACCCACGAGCAGCATCTTGCGCGTACCCACCTTCGAGCCTAGCCTGCCGTAAATGATGGCCGAGGGGAACGCCACGAACTGCGTGACCAGAAGCGCCAGCACAAGCTGCGTGGAGTCGATGCCCAGATCGGTGCCATAGCTGGTGGACAGCTTGATGATGGTGTGCACGCCATCGATGTAGAAGAAGAACGCCAGCATGAAGTAGCGCAGCGCTTTGTCGTTCCAGATCTTCTTGAGCGTGCGACCCAGCCCCACGAACGTGTCTTTGAACAGGTGCTCGGCGCGCTCCTTGTAGTGCTCCTGATGCACGTTGCGGAACAGCGGCACCGTGAACGCCACCCACCACGCAGCCGTGATGACAAACGCAATCTTCATGCCGGTCGCCATGTCGATGCCCACGGCGCTTCCGCCCAGCACCACGGCGAGGCACGCAATGAACGGAATGCAGCTACCGATGTAGCCCCACGCGTATCCCTGGCTGGAAATCTCGTCGTAGCGCTCGTCAACGGTCGCATCCACCAGCAGCGCGTCATAGAACACCATGGAGGAATTGAGCGCGATGGACGCGATCACGTAGATGATCAGAAACGGCAGCGCCTCCACGGTAAGCCCCAAACAGCAGCACGCCACAGCGCCCGTGCCCACGCAGCCCACGAGGAACTTCTTCTTCATGTGCCGCAGGTCGGCGAGGCTTCCCAGGATAGGCATGAGCAGGGCAATCACGAGCGACGCCACCGTTTCGGCGTAGCCCCACGCTACCACCACGCTGCCCGTGGCGATGGAGCTGAAATACACAGGAATGAGCGCCGTGGAAAGCATGACGAAGGCCGAATTGCCCACGTCGTACATAATCCAGCTCTTCTCCTGTTTCGTCATTTTTTGCCGGGACATATATCCTCTTTCTTTGTTTGCGCTTCCTTGGCAAAACTGCCGCAGCAGATTGTATATCATGTGCGCAAAGCCAAGCAGCTGACCGCGCCCCGCCCTGTCAAATCAAGGTAAAGATGCGTAAGATGCAACACTTAGGCGTTATGAACTTGCCGACGATGTGGTATAGGCTGGACGGGGTCAGCGAGAGCTATTCAGGCGAGTGCGATTGGGTTGAGTGAATATGCCCCGATGGCATATTCAGTGCCAAACTTCCGCATCCGAGAGGATGCGCTTCTGAACGCGAAGCGGTCAGAAGTAGCGCGCTTCGCACATGAGCGACGATTGAAGCCCAAGTGCGCCGCATGGATAGCTCATAGCGTCGAGCCGTTCCGCCGTTCGGCAGAACGGCGGAAGGGACTCACTATGCCAGCGATTATCACGCATGATTTCTTTGGACGCGATGTCTATGAAGCCGCCCAAGAGCTCATTGGAGCGCAGGATGAGGAGCGCAAAGCGTTCCTTCTGGGCAACCAAGGTCCCGACCCCTTGTTCTTCTTGGTCATCACCCCGCTGCCACGCTATAGGAATTCGTTGAAAATCGGCAGTCTTATGCACCGTATCGACCCGGCGCTGCTGCTTGCCGCCCTCAAGGAAAGCCTCGATGTGCTCGAAGAGCACGAGAAGGGCGTCGGCCGCGCATTCTTCGCCGGCTTCCTGTGCCACTACCTACTCGACCGCAGCATGCACCCCTTCGTCTACAGCCAGCAATACGCCCTGTGCGATGCAGGCATCGAAGGGCTCACGCGTAAGAACGGCAGCGACGTGCACGCCGAGATCGAGCGCGAGCTGGACGAGATGGTCCTACATGAAAAGACGGGGCGCACCGTGCGCACGTTCAAGCCGTATCGCGACATCCTCCAGGCAAGCGACGCCACGCTTCGCGCCCTGGGCAAAATGATCGAATTCGCATCGATGAAAGCGCTCCGCATGTTTCCCGCGCAGGACGCATTCGGAGCGTCGGTCAAGAACTATCGCCTTGCCATGAGAACGTTCTACTCCCCCGCTCAGCGCCGCGCCAACGCGGTCGCGTTCGCCGAAACGCGCATCATGCGGCGCGGAGGGTCGTTCTTCAAGGCGATGAGCCATCGCGACAGGGCCGAATCCATAAGCGCTTTCGACAACCGCGACCATACGCCGTGGGAAAACCCATTCACACACGAGACGCAAACGACGGATTTCTGGGACATCTTCAACACCGCCAAGACGCAGGCGCAGGACGCGCTGCGCGCAGCCATGCTGCCTACGTTCGACGCCGCGGCGGCGGAGATGATTACGGGCGGGCTCAACTTCAGCGGCAGCCCCGCCCCGCTGCGCCCCAACGAACTTGACCCGAACGCCAACGACGACTAGCAAAAAGGAACGTCCATGCTGGAAAGCGTTTTGCCCATACCCTTCTGGCTTGAGCTTGCCGGCGCCCTTTCGGGCGGCCTGGCGGGTGGCATCGCGGCGGCGCGAGCACGCTACGACGTGTTCGGCACGGCTGTCATCGCCATCGTTACAGGACTCGGCGGCGGCATCATGCGCGACATTCTACTTCAGGACTACGGTATATACGCGTTCCAGCATCCCGCTCTCATCCTCGCGTGCGCGGCGGCGGGCGTGGCGGTATTCTACTTCCACAAGCTTGCCGACGCGTTCGACTGGCTGATGGACTTCCTGGATAATCTGTCCGTAGGGCTTTGGGCCGTGGTGTCGGTGGGCAAAGGTCTTTCCGCCGGCGTGGGCATCGTGCCGTCCATCATTCTGGGCACCATCACCGCCGTCGGCGGCGGCGTGCTGCGCGACGTGCTCATGGCAAAGCCGCCCACGACGTTTCAAGCGGGCACGCTGTACGGCATGGCGTCGCTCTTCGGATCGACCGCCTATGCGCTCATGAAACAGAACGATGTACTGGGCGATTACGCCGCCATCACGTGCGTTTTGCTCGTGCTCGCGCTGCGCTATGCCTCGCTGTTCTTCGGTTGGAGCACCAAGCCCGCGCAGGATTACAGCGACAAGGTAATCGAACCCGTGAAGAAGGCCGCCCATGTGGCCGCGCGGCCTGTCAAGAAGGTCATCCATCCGGTGAAAGATGCCGTAGTTGACCCCGTCAAGGAAGCGGTCGTCGACCCCGTGCGCGAGGCGGCGAAACGCCATGGGCATCGCCACGACCGCAAGGATTCCAATTCCGATAAAAAGTGAGCGGATCGTTCGCGGCGCAAAGCTGCGCGGCAACCACAAAATACAAACCGCCCCGTATCTCTTATTGCGCAAGATACGGGGCGGTTTCTTATATCCGGATAATCGGTGCCGCGCAAAGCGCTACGGGTCTATTCCGCAGACAAGCATCCTTCGTACACGCGGTCCAGAAGCGCCATTAATTGCTTGGCCTCTTCATCGGAAAGGTCGCTTTGCACCACAAGCGCAGCACGCTCGGCCGCAGGCTGGATCTCCGCCAGCAAACCACGAGCCTTGTCCGTAGGCGTAATCACGTTCACGCGACGGTCGGACGCGTCAGGCTCGCGCGCCACGAGCCCCATGCTCTCCAACTTGTCGACGGCACGGGTGATCGTAGCGGGCTCGCGATGCAAATGCGTCGCAAGCTGCCTTTGGGAAAGCGACCCGAATCGGTCAAGAAAAACAAGGGCATTCCACTGGATGGGCGTAACCCCGTAAGGAGCGAATTCCTTTGCGAGCAGCTGCGTCACAACATATTGCGTGCGGAAGATGCGGTAGCCCAGAAAATCCTCATGACAGTGCTTATCCTGCACTTCCATCGTGGTTCCTCTCATTCGAAGGGGCTATTCCGCAGGCTGGAACGTGTCGCGGTCGGGCGCGAACGAACGCATGGCGTCAATGGTGCGCTGGAACAAGTCGTTCAAATCCCAACCCAGCATCTCGGCGCCCTCGCGGATGACGTCGCGCGAGCAACCGGCGGCGAAGCTCTTGTCCTTGAACTTCTTCTTGAGCGATTTGACCTCGAAATCCATCACGCTCTTGCTGGGGCGCATGATGATGGCCGCGCCAATCAGGCCGGTAAGCTCGTCGCACGCGTAGAGAATCTTTTCCATCTGATGCTCAGGCGCAGGAAGCGACGGATTGATGGTGGTCGCATGGCTCTGGATGGCGCGCACCAGCTCCGGCGTGCCGCCCGCTTCCTCAATAAGCGGCTTGGCGTATACCGTATGGTTCTCCGGGTCGTCCAGATGCTCTTCCCAATCGAGGTCATGCAGAAGGCCCACGATACCCCAAAACTCTTCATTCTCGGGGTCGTACTCGCGGGCGAAGTAGCGCATAACGCCCTCGACCGTCTGGCCGTGCTCGATGTGGAACGGATCCTTGTTATGCTCGTTGAGCAGCGCGAATGCGGCATCGCGCGTGATGCCTGCCTCAAGTGTCGCCATGGGAGTCTCCTTCTCCAAATTGCTTTAATCCATTATAGAACTGAAGCGCGCACGCAAAACAGAGGGCAGCACGAAAAGCAAGCATTACGGTATATCAGGTGAGTAGGCGGCGCCACGACGATGGAATCGAATTGGATGCTACAGCGTGACTCCTGCGAGCGTGAGCACGAGGCCCACCGCAAGGCCCACGGCCAGCAGCACGCCTACGATGGCGAAATTGCGCTTCATGGGGCGGTTGGTACGGAACAGCACCAGGAGGCCCACGCCCGAACTCACCAGAAGACCGCCCATCATCGCGCCTGCACCCAGCGTGCCGCCCAGGTAGAGCTCGGTGATGGCCACCGACGCCGCACAGTTGGGAATCAGACCCACCAGGCACGACGCCGCCACAGAAAGCGCGGGATTGCCCGCCATGAAGCCGGCAAGCGCATCTTCGCCGATGGAATCGATCGCGATTTCGAGCAAAAGCGTCACGATGAACACGAAGAGCGTGACCTGCAGCGTATGTACAAGCGCGCTGCGCACGATAGAGCTGTGCGCATGGTCGTGCTCGTGCTCCTCGTCATGCTCGAAGTCATAGGCAAGTTCGGGATCGGCTTTGCAGGCAGTGCAATCGCCGTTGCAATGGCAATGGTCGCGCTCGCACAGCTCGTGGATGCGCAGCTTTTCGTACGCGTGATGGCGCACGCGCAGCACGGCGTCGATGGCGAATCCGGCAATCATGCCAATAGCCACCTTGATGCCCAGTATCTTGAGCACCAGGTCAAGCGGCGCCTGCTCGGCGATAAGGATGGGAAGCATCTCGTCGCTCGTAGAAAGGAACACCGCGATCAGCGTGCCAAGCGACACCACGCGCGCAGCATAGAGCGTCGCGGCCGCCGTGGAGAACCCGCACTGCGGCACCACGCCCAAAAGCGCGCCGATGAACGGTCCAGCCACGCCTGCACGGCGCACGGCCTCTTCGCTCTTCTCGCCGGCGTGATGCTCAAGCGCCTCCATGGCGAGATAGGTCACGAAGAGAAACGGTATTAACTTAAGCGTGTCGAAGAACGCGTGCTCGAGCGCGTGTTCCAAAATATGAAGCAGCTCCATCGCGGTATATCTTGCCTTATCTCCCGGTCGCTATGGGCGCGCAAGCGGCCCCGTCATGTCGAAGCATCTGTAATACCACATCAAAACGTTAGCCATGGTAAACTTACGCAATATACACACCCTTATCGGAGCAAACCCGCTCTACCCTTTGCGACGGCGCGGGTGGCCGCGGCGCGATTTGATACGCTGGGCCTCTTCGTTGCGACGGCGCAGTTCGTCGGACTCGTCACGCAGGCGGATGTAGCTTTCCAGGCGCTCCTGCGCCAGCTCACCCGACTCCACAGCGGCGCGCACGGCGCATCCCGGCTCGCTCTCATGCTTGCAATCGCGGAATTTGCACCGGGCGGCAAGCGCATCGATATCGGAAAAGGCAGTGCGCATGCCCTCATCGGCGTCCCACAGCGCGAGGCCACGTACGCCGGGCATATCCACAACGCAGCCCGCTCCGGGAATCTGCACCATTTCGCGCGAAACCGTGGTGTGACGTCCGCGCCCATCGGTCTTGCGCACGGCGCCCGTCGCCTGCACCTCTTCGCCCACCAGCAAGTTCACCAGGCTCGATTTGCCCACGCCGCTCTTCCCCAGAAGAATGGCCACCTGGTCCTGCGGCAGGCGTTCGCGCACGGCCTCCACGCTGGCCTGATCTTCCGCGGAAACAACCAGCACCTCGGTGCCTTGCGCCACACGGCTCACCAGGTCTTTGGCGCGCGCCAGATCATCGGGGCTCTCGGCAAGATCGGCCTTGGTCAGAAGCACCACGACCTCGGCGCCGCTCTCGTGCGCCAACACCAGCTCGCGCTCCAAGCGGCGAATATTCAGCCCCACCAGGGGCTCGGCGACAAACACCTTGTCGAAGTTCGCGGCAAGCACCTGGGCGGCAACACGCTCGGTGGGATCCTTGCGCACGAAGGCGCGGCGACGCGGCAGCACCCCGTCGATGATGCCCTTGTCGTGCCCCTCCGGCACGCTGACCTCCACCACGTCGCCCGTCGTGGCACGCACGTCGGCGCTCTTCACCAGTGCCGTTGCATGCTCGCAGCGCACCTCGCGACCATCGGCGACGCGCACCAACGGGTATCCCCTATCGAGCTTTACAACAACACCGCGCATCAACGCGCCCCTTTCTTACCGCGCACCCTCGAGTCTATGGCAGAGCCGCCGGAACCGCCATGCGGCCGTGCCCCTAGCGCGACCGCTCCTTGATTCGCCAGCCCACCAGCAAACATATCAGGCCGATGACCAGCACCGTCACGCCGGGAATGAACTTCTCCGGAACAAACTCGTCGGGATGCACGCTGCCTTGGCTGAGCACGGTCACGATATCGGCATGGATATCGCTTTCGCCTTCGTGATCCTGGCACGTCAGGTGAAACGTGCCTTGCACGCGCAACGTGGCGCCCGTCTTCCCGTATGCGCCATAGGTGCCAATCTTGTCGGCATCCTCCTTCGACATGACCACCGTGACGGATGTGCCAGACGACGCCTCGTACAGCGTCACGCGCACCATGCCCGAATCCTTGCCCATATCGACCAGCGGCGAGATGGCTTCGCCAACCGCCTCGCCTGTCACCTGAACAGTCTGTCCGTCGTAATACGCATCGGCGCCGGCAAGGTCGGCAATGGCGGCGTCGTAGAGGAATGACGTGTCGGAAACCTGCCCCTCGTTGATGACGTTGTCCTGGGCGTCCAGCGGCTCGGGCGATGGTGTATCGGAAGAATCGCCTTGGCCTTCTGCCGAGGTGGACCCGCCCTGCGCGCCCGCACTCTTGTCGGACGAAGAGGAAGCAGAATCGTCGCCCTCATCCGACTGGGCCTCTTGCGCCGAGGAATCATACTGGACGACGGTGCCCCTCTTGGCAGCATCGCCCTGCACCGACGCCCCATCCTGCTCGGATGCGCCATCCTGATCGGAGGAATCGTCCTGCTCAGAAGCGTCATCCTGTGCAACAGCGGCGTCTTGCGTCGCGCCATCCTGCGTCGCATCGTCCTGAGCAACCGCGTCGTTCTGCGCCGCTCCCTCTTGGGCGTCCAAGTCATCCTGCGCCCACGCGGGAAGGCAGAACGCGCAAAAGCCCACGACCATCGCGCATGCGGCAGCGATGGCGAAAAGGCGAGCATGTCGCGACGCGCCCTTGAACCTAGCGTTCATGCTTCACCCTCCTCTTGGGAACGAACGATGCCACGATCGACGTGAGCAACGCGATGAGGGTGACGAACTCGAGACGGCCCGCCCACATATCGAAGATGTAGAGCACCTTGAGGACCTCGGGCATGCCGGGCTGGATGATGCCCGCCGACATTCCGATGTTGAACGTCATAGACGCCGCCTCGAACAGCGAGGTCGAGGCGTTGTAGCCGTAGGCAAGCGTGACGATGGTGGTGATGAGGAACGCCAGGCCGTACAGCAGGAGCACGGCGAGGTTCGCCCTCACCAGGCCGGCATCGATGCGGCGCTTGCCGATGTGGTAGTACGTGACCGCCTGGCGCGCCGAAGGAGGTGCGACCAAATCCTTGATGTAGGCGATAGTCTCCTTGGCAAGAATACCCACGCGCATCATCTTGATACCACCGGTGGTCGACCCGGACGAACCACCCACAGCCATGCAGAACACCAGCACCAGAAGAGCGCCGCTGGAAACAACGGTGGTGAGCTGGTTGGTGGTGATGGTCTGGAAGCCCGTGGACGAGAAAGCCGCGACCACGGTGAACACCGCGCGGCGCAGCAGCGTGGGCAGATCGTCATAGACGCCCGATGCGCACAGCGCCGCGACGAACGTGCCGGTGATCAGAGTGAGCCACACGGCAAGCGTACGCACTTCGATATCGCGAAAGAAATGCTCGATGCGCCCGCGCCATACCTCGCTGTGCAACGTGAAGTTGATGGAGCCCATAACAATCAGCACCATGATCACCACTTCGAGGAATCCGCAGTGGTAGTACAGAATGCCCGTGCTCATGGCGGTCATGCCGCCCGTGTTGAACGACGCCACGGCAAGCCAGAGTCCATTGAAGAACGCGCGAATCGGCCCCATGCCCAAAGCCAGGCAAATCGCCACGAGGATCACGGTGCCCAGCACGATGAACGCGGCGGAAAACCTCACGATGAATCGCGTGGTCTGCATAATGTTGGGAATCACGTGCTCGCTTCGGCCCTCGGAGGAATAGAGCGACGAGTCCACCGCGCGCCCGAACAGGCCCAGCGACAGCGCGATCACGACCACTCCCTGACCGCCAATGCACTGCATGGTGAAACGCCACATGTTGTCCGCGGTAGACATATGGTCGAGGTCTTGAACCAGCGAGGCGCCCGTAGTGGTCCACGCGCTCATCGCCTCGAACACGGCGTCGAGGTACGAGCTGTAGTGGCCCGACAACGCCAGGGGAACGGCGCCCACCAGGGCAAGCACGAGCCAGGCGAACGACGTGACCGCAAGCGCCTGCTTGGTGGTCAGTCGGCGCGGATTGATGACGCTCAGACGAAGGATGGAGCCCACCACCAGCGAGATGCCCACGGCGAACAGGTACCGCGACACGGCGTCCCATTCGCCCAAAACGGCGGCGGTCACCAGGGGTATGCACAGGGCGATGGCCAGAAACAGGACCAAAACGCCCAGGTAGTGGCCGACTACGCGAAAATCACCGAACGAGAACTTCTGCCACACGTCGCTACCCCATTACGACTTTCGTGATGACGACCACCAGGCCCAGCCACAGCAGGAACACGACCGTGGACAGCATGACGGTAAGCATGCCCATCAAAGGGGTCACGCCCGTCTTCACCCGATCTTTCCTACGCGTGATAATCAGCGGCCTCGCTTTCGGTCTTTCTCGCTCTCTATCGGGGCGCCCCAGCGGGACGCGCCCATAACTTGCTTATGGTAGCAGATACGCAAGAAAGCCGCATTCTAGTGCGCAAACAGTCACCGTGCCTGCACAGATAGGCCGCAGGAGCTAAAGGTCGATGTCAAGCGATACCGGGCAGTGGTCGCTGCCCATGACGTCGGCGTGGATGGACGCGTCGCGCACCTGCTCGCGCAGCTCGTCGCTCACCAGGAAATAGTCGATGCGCCATCCCGCGTTGTTCTTGCGTGCGTTGAAGCGGTAGCTCCACCAGCTGTAGGCACCCGTCTCGTCGGGATGGAGCATGCGGAAGGTGTCGGCGAACCCGGCATCCAAAAGCTCAGTGAACTTGCCGCGCTCTTCGTCCGAGAATCCGGCGTTGCCGCGGTTGGGGCCGGGGTTCTTCAGGTCGATCTCGTTGTGTGCCACGTTGAAATCGCCGCAGGTGATGACCGGCTTAGGCGCAGCGGCGGCATCGGACGCGGTGCGAGGCAGCTCCGAGATGGCAACATGGCCCTCACCCACTGCGGGTTCCTGGACGGGAACGCCCTCGGGAAGTGCGCCAGCCTCCAGATTTTTCAAGAACGCACGGAACGCATCATCCCAGGCCATGCGGTGGTCGATGCGTGCGAGCTCGTTCTGCGCGTTGGGCGTGTACACATCCACAAACCAAAACGACGGGAACTCAAGCGCCACGATACGGCCCTCGTCATCAAGCTCGGGAACGCCCAGGCCGTGCAGCGCACGCAGCGGTTGCTCGCGCGTGAACACCGCCGTTCCGGAATAGCCCTTGCGCTCCGCGTAGCTCCAGAATTGGTAGCGCCCGTCGAGGTTCATCTCAATCTGTCCCTCTTGGAGCTTGGTTTCCTGCAGGGCGATGATGTCGGCGTCAAGCGCCTCGACGGACTCCTCGAATCCCTTTTTTGCCACGGCGCGCAAGCCGTTCACATTCCACGATACCAGTCGCATGAATTTCCTTTCTCCTATTCGGCAGAAACGACAACGCGCCAAGACCCGGATTTCCTCGAGCCCTCACGCTCCACCTCACCGTTCTCCATGAGAACACCTATATCCCTACGTACCGTCATAACGGAAACGCCAAGAACTTTCGCCATAGATTCATACGAGAGACGGGGGTCGTTTTTAAGCATCGACAGAAGCCTTCTCTGCCGTTCATTTATCTGTTCATTTATCTGTTCATTTATCTGTTCATCGACAGCCAGTTCATCTTCCCGCTCGTACAGGGGCAACACGAGCGTGGTTCTATCGGGGTCGAAACGTGTTTCAAAATACGGCTCTGCCAAATCAGCCGATTCCCATCCGGCATAAAGCTTGGACATGCCACTCCCCGCGCGTTCTCCAATATCAATGAGAGAAAACATGCGCAAAATAGCCCCATTACGCGGGTCGGATGCGCCAGGGCGCCGCGCTTCCTCGAGGCCCATGCGAAAATCGCCAGGGTTAGCAATGCTTATTTCCCTATCACCCCATACGCAAACCACGCCGCGACGTTCGTAGTAATTGGCATTGCACAAGCAATTCGCGATAGCCTCGCGCAACGCCTGGTGCGCCGGTGTGTCATCCACGCGCAGCATGAATCGAATCTCATCCATGCGGCAAAGGTAATCCCCGGTGTTGTTGCGTTTGAACGAGCGCTTGAGGTTGTCATTGATATACACCGGACGCACGCGGCGATGAGCACGCGGCACCGCGATGGCTATGACCGTTTTGCCTCCACCCACATTAATTACGTGAACATCCTCGTCGAGTAGGATATTCACACTTACTTTTTGTTCATTGTTGACGGTGTTCCAAAAATCATCGAGAAGCTTGGCGGCATCCGCCACGCCAACGATATTGAGTGTGTGGTCAGACGCCTCTTCCGCACCCAAAAGAATCACGCCGCCTTGCGTGTTGGCAAATGCAGAATACGTTTCCCACAGGCTGCGCGGTAAACCGCCTTGAGCGGCCTTCGCCTCCAAGCGATTGCCTTCGCGATATGTCGCTATTTGAGAAAGGTCAAACGAACTCATGTTCACCGCCTCGGCCCTTTGAGTATGCGTCCATTTTCATCAGCTTATCAAAAAGCAATTCGAAAAGTGGGACGAAAGCGGGGCAAGAAGCTAAATACCAACACGCATCCAAAGAGGCAATTATTTACGTTTGAACACCTTCATAATCTTGTCGTGGAAGAGGATGGCCACGATGGCGATGGCCGCACAGACGCCGAAGAGGGCGATGCTTTGCACCCAGTTACCCTGCATGAGGCCGTTGGCGGCCATGGTGGACATAACCACGCCGGGGATGCGGCCGATGTTGGACAGCAGCACGAAGTCGCGCATGCGCATGCCGGTGAGCGGCACCAGGTAGGTGAACACGTCTTTGGGCAAGCCGGGAATCAGGAACAGCACGAACACCATGACGTCGAGCTTGTCGCTCTCGTCGAAGTCGCGCAGTTTGTTCATCCACTTCTCGGGAATCATAGCCTGCACGAACGGCGCGCCCAGCCTGCTTACCACGAAGTAGATGAACGCGCTAGAGATGACGCATCCGCCCAGAATGATGGCCGCGCCGCCCCAGGTGCCGTACATCATGCCGGCGGCAACCTGCACCACCTCGCCGGGGATGAACGCCACCACGATCTGCAGGAACTGGAAGCCCAGAAGAATGAGCACGCCCGCCGGACCGGCGCTTGTCACCTGCTCGGTCACGCGCTCCAGGCCGCCCGGCTCAGTGAGCTCCATTACGATAGGCCAGATGAGAATGCACACGATCACCATGAGCACGAAGAAGGCGCCCAGGCCGGCAAGCTTGAACACGTCCGCCTTGGTCAGGCGCGCCCAGCGCGGCTTGGAAGATACAGGCTGATCCAGGCGCTCCTCCAGCTCCTCACGTTTCTCATGGAGCTCTTCGCGCTTCTCCTGCCAATCCTCACGCAGCTCGGCGCCCTTAAGGCGCAACCTACCCGTGGCACCTGCAGCGGGAACGTCCTCCACGCGGTCGCGGGAGTTCTTGGAATCGAGTTGCGCGTTCGTCATGGCATGCCTTCTTGGTTCTCGTATCGGACGCGCACCATTATGCCGCCGCAAACGCCGCAGATGGGTCTCAATGCGCAACTTTCATCAAGCCGTTGCGTTTCGTTGATGCTCCGTTGACTTTTCGCATCTCGCGGGCCAATAGGTAGCCGTGGCATGAAAACGCCCGCCCATGCGCAGGTGCATAGGCGGGCGTCAAATCGGTAAGAAAGCTGTCGAGGCGATGCTAGTCGCGGCGGCTATTCACCCTTGCTGGCCTTATCGAACTCTTCCTTGAAGGCGGCGAACATTCCCGTGACCGAAGACGAAGAGGACTTCTTCGCAGCCGTCTTCTTGGCCGAAGCCTTTTTCGCGGGCTTGGCGGGAGCCTCCTCCTCGTACTCGTCCTCGTCTTCATCGTAGTCGTAGTCGGCATCGGCGTCGGCGGAGTCGCTGGCATCGCCCTTGCTGGCTTTGTCGAACTCTTCTTTGAACGCCACGAACATGCCGCCCACCGTGGACTCGGCGGGCTCGTCCTCTGCCTCCTTGGCGCGCTTTGCCTCGTCGCGGCCGCTCGCCTTATCGAATTCCTCCTTGAAGGAAGAGAACATGTTGGACATCTCAGTGTCGCCGGGCTCCGGCTCCGCCGCCTCGGAATCGTCCGTCACGGCGAGCTCGGTTTCATCCTCGCCGTTTTTGGCCTTGTCGAATTCTTCCTTGAACGCGCCGAACATGCCCTTGGTGGCAGCAACCTGCTTGCCCACGGCATACGCGCCGTCGTTGATGGCCTCGCCGGCGGCGTGCGTCGCCTCCTGGACCTTGGGCGTATACTGGGCCACTTTCTCCTTCACGCGCGCCGTCGCCTTGGCGGTGAACTCGCCTGCCGCCTCGGCCCAGCCGCCTTCGGGCTGCAGCGTCCACACGTCGTCGGACACGAGGATGGCGCCCATGAACGCCTCGCCCGTCGTCTCTTCGCGCGAATCATTGCGCACCGCAAGCTCGGCGCCCATGCCGCGCTTGAAGCCCAGGATATATTCCGCGGGAACGGTGAGCGTGCCCAGCAGGTATTTCGCGGTAACGCCGTTGGACGCCACCACCTCGCGCACCTCGCCCGTGGTAAGCGAGAACGTGATCGTTCCCACGTAGCCTACGGCGGTGCCGTCTGCGGTCATGAGGGGCATGCCCTCCCATAGGACGCAGTCATCCCAGTTCACGCCCAGCCTGCGGCACGCTGCAGGACCCGTGGTCTCAGCGTTTTCCTTGATGAGGACATGGCCATCGACCATATCGAAGCTGTCCAGCGCCAGGAACAGGTCCTTGCGGCGGAACATCCACAGCAGGTCGGGGCGCTTGATGATGAAGCCGATGCATCGCTTCTCGGACGGATGGAACACGCACGACTTCACGCGACCGATGCGACGATTCCCGCGTTTTCCGCCGAACACGCGCAGCTTATGCATGTCGTTGCTGGTTGTGAACTTCTTCTTTGCCATAGATTTCCTTCTGGGCGAAGAGGGCCGGCATGGAGCCGGCCCCGGTCGTGAATCCTTGAATTGGATGAAGCGCGAACGCTATTCGGCGTCCTTCTTCTCCTCGGCGGGCGCCGCGGAGGCCTCTTCGATCTGCTCGGGCTCGGCGACGTCAGCGGCTGCGCCCTCGGCGGCGATGGGGGCCTTGTCGGCCACGGCAGCGTGAGCAGCCTCGGCGTTCTTGGTCACCTGGGCAGCAATGCGCTCACGGGCGGCGTCGATCTTGGCGCGCAGCTCATCGTTCTTCTCGGCGAAGATGGGACGCACGGTTTCGGCCGTTTCCTGCACGCGCTGCGCAGCGGCGGCGGCACCGGTCTTGGCACCGGCATACGCCTGCTTTGCGCCGGCGGATGCGGCCTCGTAAGCCTGCTTAGCACCGGCGGAAGCGGACTCATAGGCCTGCTTGCCCATTGCGGCGGCACGAGCGCCAGCAGCCTGGCTCGCAGCGGTCACGTTGGTGTACACGGTCTGGCCGAACTCCTGCGCCTGGCCATAGGCGCGCTGACCCTGGGCGACGGCGCCCGCGTAGACCTCTTGACCGCGAACGGCAACCTGGCCGCCGAAGTCTTGAGCCTGGCCCCAGGCCTCATTGGCGCGCTCGGCCACCATGGCGCGGGTCTCGACGCCAGGACGGGGAGCATACAGAAGGGCGACGGCAGCGCCGATCACGCCGCCCGCGAGAAAGATGCCGAGTTTGTTGGCCATGGTGTTCCTCCTTATTCCGCAGCCTTCGTCATGCCAGACGAACGGCCGCATTGGTTCCATACCGCCATTATAGGAGAAAACGAGCCTCTGCGCTGCGCCGTTGCCTATCTGGCAATCGAAGCGCACACAGTTGCGCGATTTTGCCGCGACGCCGGGCGCTATCAGGGATGCGTGGCCTCTTCGAGCGCTATCGCCGCATTCAAATCGCGCGCCGCGTCACGCAAGGCGGCAAGCGCGACCAGGTCATCGGCGTAGCTCAGCTCGACATGAGCCATGCGGCGGGCTCGATCCGTCCACCGTGTCTTGCCCATATAGGTAGCAGGAGATACGGCAGCGCCCCGTGCGCCCTGATAATGCGATTCGTCGCCTTGCGCCTGCGTTCTTTGTCCATTCGGGATAGCGCCCTCGGCGTCGGCCTCGGCGCGCACCTGGTTCTCAATCGCCATGTGCTCCAGCAGGTGCGGAAGCGATGTACGCCTCGCGACGGCGCCGAACGTGGTGCCGCAACCGTTCACGCAGGCATGTTCAAGAAGATGGGGATAGGCAGGCAGAAGCGCCGTGATAAGCGAAGGGGTCGTGTACGCATGGCGTTCATCCGCCACCTCGACCTGGGCGATAACGCGATCGGACTTCACCGTGATATGGATGATGCGAATGGCGGAATCGGTCACTCTTCTTACGCCTCGTCGCTCGATTCGTCGCCGGCATCCTGCGAGCCCTCGTCGGCAGCATCGGTCGCCTGCTCGGAATCATCCGAGGCGGCATCGCCCTCTTCGGCGTTTGCCGCGTCGCCCTGGTCATCCGCCGCGTCGCTTGCCGTCTGGTCAATCAACTGGGGCGTCGCCTGTGTATCGCCGGAAACCTTTACCAGCACGGTGGTCGTCGCCGCATCGCCCTCGCCTTCCACGATGGTGAGCGTAGAGCGATCTCCTGAGAACGAATACGTGCCCGCACCTGTCAGGTCGGAGAAATGGAACGTGAGCCGCTTGGCGCCCGTATCAATCTCGTAAGAATACTCAAGGTCAGGCATCCGGATGTTCGAGCCGTCAATCACCACGGTCATCGCATTGTCCTGGGTGCGCCACTCGCCTTGGATGTCCGCTGCATCGTCGTAACGCAAAAACGTATTCCACACGAAGAATGCGCCCACGGCGATTGCGACAACCGCCAGCGCGCCGATGACGCCGATCACAATCTTTTTGACGCCTTTGCCTGACGTCTTTTTTGCCCCTTTGGCGGCGTTCGCCGGACGGGCAGCACGGCCCGCCGCGTTTCGAGGATGCTCTTCTTTGCCGGAACCTGCACGGACTGGCTCAGCCCCGCCGTCGCGCGATACGCGCGCACGGGGATGCGCAGCTTTCCCAGCAGAAGCCCGCGGCGCATTCGATGATGCCGCCTGGGCAGAAGCGTCCTCGCCTAAATCGAAGAAATCGGCAGGGCCATCTTCCGCGGGAGCGGAAGGTTCATCGGCGAAGGGAATATTCGCCTTGGGCGGCTCAGCGACCGAAGGCATGGCGGGAAATGCAACCGCGCCTTGGACATTCTGAGCGTCCTGAACCGCCTGCGCACCTTGGTCACCCTGCGCAACGGGGGCCGCTTCGCGAACGGAAGCCTCCTCGGGGGCGGGCGTTTCCGTCGCAGAGGCAGCCGGCTGCTTGGCAGCCTGCCGCGATGCGGGGCGAACCGTCTTTTTATTCTTTACTGAAGGGCGTTTTTTGGGCGTTGCCATGACGATGAAGGTTCCTTCGTATCAATTACGGGTTTATGCCGAGGTGTACCAGACGCTGCCGAGGATGTACTCCATCGTGCCTTCGGTCACCGTCCATCCGTCGTCAGTGCGGGAAACGGTAACAAGCAGCGAATGAGACCGGGGGCTCGCGGCATCCAGCGATTCGAGATACGCCTGTTTGAGGAATGCCTTGTACGCCTCTTCGTCCTGGGCCTCCGACGCCCCTGACTCGACGACCTGGGCAAATGCATCGGCCTGATCGGCAAGGCTCTTAGACGTCACATCCACGTTCACCCAAGCGGTCTGCCCCTGCACGTCCACGTTGGTCACGGTGCATGAAAAGCCCGCAAGCAGCGATTGCGCTAGCTCTTCGGCCTGGACATCCAAACCTGCAAGCGTGTAACTCACCTCGGTGTTGACTCCCTGGTCGTAGTCGTCCATGAACGACTGCACGAAACCCGTGAATACACCGTCCTCGTCGGCGACGAGGGATGCGAAGTCGGCGCTTATCTGGTCGGCTGCCACAACGGCTTCAACAGCGGAAACACTCCCCTCGGACGTGACGGGCGCATCGCTGCCCGATTCGGATGAGCCTTGAGACGACTCGTTTGCGGAGGAAGCATTCCCGTCGGCGACGGGAGATTCAGCCAAACCGCCATCGCCGCTCTCGAGCGAGGGATGCGTCAGCAAAAGCGCCACGACGGCACCCACGATGACAAGCGCCACGCCCGCCACCGCGATGCACAACGCAGTGATTCGGCGGCGTTTTGCCGCGTGCGCGCGAGCAGCCTCCTGCGCGCGGATGCGGGCGGCCTCCCGCGCGAGGCTTTGATAATCGAGCGTCGGGTTGGGAGGAGCGGGCGGCGCGAAGACATTGGCGGTGTCGCAGCCCGAAGCATCCGAGGAACCCGCCGGCCGCCCCGCTTCGGCGGGACGATCGGCGAACAACCCCTCGGTTGCCCCGTCATGCTGCCATTTCTTCGCATCCGCCATTCGAACGCCCCTGGAAAGACTGCCGGCTATTCAGCCGCGATGCGCTCCATGCCGCCCATGTAGGGACGCAGGACCTCGGGCACCGTGATGCTGCCGTCGGCGTTCTGATAGTTCTCCATCACGGCGGCCATGGTGCGCCCGGTGGGCAAGCCGGAGCCGTTCAGGGTATGCACGTAGCGCGAGCCCTTGAAGTTGGCGGGGTCGCGATACTTGATGTTGGCGCGACGCGCCTGGAAATCGCCGCAGTTGGAGCAGCTGGAGATTTCCTTGTAATCGTTGTAGCTGGGCAGCCACACCTCG
>NZ_CALUMA010000066.1 GCF_944321625.1 uncultured Slackia sp. | reverse complement strand
CAGAAAACTCTCATGCTTTCTGCCTAATGATACGTCGCGATACGGCATAAACCACCGATTCGACGCGCCAAATCGGCGACGTCGCGTTTTTTCTGCCGAACGCATGGTTTACTGAAGCTAAGTGCTTTACGGCCGAATTCGAAAGAAAGGGGGAGTCCATGGCTAAACAGCTGGTCGTGGATCCGAAGAAGTGCGTGAGCTGCCGCACCTGCGAGCTGGTATGCTCGTTCAAGCACAATGAGGAATTCAATCCACGCCTCTCAAATGTAAGCGTGTTCCACTACGAGGAAGCCGCTATCACCGTGCCCATCATGTGCATGCAGTGCGACGAAGCATCCTGCGCCGCCATCTGCCCCACCGGCGCGCTGCGACGCAACGCCCAGGGCATTATCGAACACGACGCCAATAAGTGCATCGTGTGCAAAATGTGCGTAAGCGCGTGCCCCCTGGGCAACATCTCCTACTCGCCTGCCAAGCGCATGATTCACAAGTGCGATTTGTGCGGCGGCGAGGCATGGTGCGCCAAGTACTGCCCCTCGGGAGCCATCACGCTGGTCGATCCCGATGAGGTCCCGGACAAAAAACAGCTTGCCGCCGACAAGCTGAAGGCGGCCGTCGAGGAGGTGCGTGCATAATGACGCAGGCAAACGGCTGGATCGGAACGATTCTTCGCATCAACCTCACCGAAGGCTCCATCAAAAAAGAGCCTCTGAACATGCAGGACGCGCACGATTACGTGGGCGCTCGTGGCCTGGGAACGAAATACTACTGCAACGAGGTCGACCCCAAGATCGACCCGCTTTCCCCCGACAATAAACTCATCTTCATGACCGGCCCGCTTACCGGCACTGCAGCATGCTCTTCGGGTCGCTATGAAGTGGTGTCTAAGGCGCCGCTCACGGGCATCATCGGCGCGGCGAATTCCGGCGGACATTTCGGCCCTGAGCTGAAGTACGCCGGATACGACGGCATCATCTTCGAGGGCAAGGCCGATCATCCGGTATATCTGCATATCGATGACGACAAGGTGGAGCTGCTCGACGCCGGCGAGCTGTGGGGCCAGGGCGTCCACGAGACCACCGAGGCCCTTGAGGCCAAGCACGGCAAGGTGCGCGTGTCCTGCATCGGCACGCCCGGCGAGCGCTGCATGCTGTACGCCGCCATTATGAACGACAAGAACCGCGCTGCAGGCCGTGGCGGCATGGGCGCCGTCATGGGTTCGAAGAACCTCAAGGCAATCGCCGTGCGCGGCACCGGCGGCGTGACCGTCGCGCGACCCGAAGGCTTTATGCGCGAAATCACCAAGGCACGCACCATGCTCAAAGAGCACCCCGTTACCGGCAACGGTCTGGGCACGTTCGGCACTGAGATTCTTGTGAACATCGTTAACGAAGTGGGCGGCCTGCCGCTGCGCAACGGCCGCGACGGCTCGTATTGGGATAAGGCCGACGACACTTCGGGCGAGCACCTGAACGAGACGCACCTGGTGAAGAACCAGGGCTGCTTCGGCTGCTCCATCGCCTGCGGACGCGTGACCAAGATCGAAGGTAAAGGCGATCTGGACGGCTTCGGCGAAGGCCCCGAGTACGAGGCAGGCTGGAGCTATGGCGCCGCCTGCGGCGTGAACGACATCTCGTCCATCGTCAAGGCAAACTTCATCTGCAACGAGCAGGGTATGGACCCCATCACCTTGGGCTCCACCGTGGCATGCGCCATGGAGCTCTATGAGATGGGCGCCATTCCCGAGGAAGACATCGGATTCCCCCTGCGCTTCGGCGACGCCGCCGCCATGGTCAAGCTCACGCAGATGTGTGCCGACGGCGAGGGCTTTGGCAAAATCATCGGCCTGGGTTCGTATCGCTTGGCCGAGAAATATGGCCACCCCGAGCTTTCCATGAGCGTAAAGAAGCAGGAGATGCCCGCGTATGACGGCCGCGCCATCCAGGGCATCGGCCTCGAATATGCCACGTCCAACCGTGGCGGCTGCCACGTGCGCGGTTACATGATCAGCCCCGAGGTGCTGGGCATCCCGGTGAAGCTCGATCCGCAGGTGACCGAGGGCAAGGGCGCCATGCTTAAGACCTTCCAAGATCTCACGGCTCTGTGCGACTCCACCGGCATGTGCCTGTTCACCACGTTCGGCATCGGCCTGCCCGAAATCGCGGGTCAATACCGCGAGGCTGTGGGCTCGGACGAAACCGACGAGGAAATCCTGCTCAAGGGCGAGCGCATCTGGAACCTCGAGAAGCGCTTCAACATGGAGGCCGGAGTCGAGAAAGACACCCTGCCTCCGCGCCTGCTGCGCGAGGCGCTGCCCAGCGGCCCGGCGAAGGGCAAGGTGAACGAACTGCAGACTATGCTCGCCGATTACTATGAAGCGCGCAACTGGACCGCAGACGGCATCCCCACCCCCGAAAAACTCGCTGAGCTGAATGTGACCTATTAAGCACGCCACGGAGGGGCGAGTCCTGCCCGCCCCTCCGCTCATCCTTTCTTTCGGGAAGGTTCGCCCATGCTTGTGAAGTTCTTGGCGACATATCGGCAGATCGCGAACTGCAAATCGTGCGATATGCCCGCCCCTTCCAACGTTCTGGAACTGATGGAGGCGCTTTGTGCCCGCTGGCCGGAATTCGACGGCCTCATTCTGAACGACGAAAGAACGGATAAGGGCGATGACGTGATCATCCTGGTGAACGGGCGCCACATCGAGCATTTGAACGGTGTGGCGACGCCCCTTACCGAGCAGGATTACGTGGTCATCACCCCGCTGGTCGCAGGGGGATAAGCAGCTTCCATAAATCCAGCCGCTCGTTCCGACGCAGGAACGAGCGCTGCGCTTTTCCGCCCGTTCTCGATGCGGGCACGTCCATTTGAAACGAGGCATCCATGAACGATACGGACCGCGCCTCGAAGATCACCGCGATCATCGAGGCATATCCCGCAGACCGCCGCTTCGCGCTGGCGGCCATGCAGGACATGCAGCATGAATTCAACTACATCCCTGAAGAGGGACTCGTCGCGCTTGCCGACTATCTGGACTGCAGCAAGGCGCACCTCTATTCCATGGCGACGTTCTACAAAGCGCTTTCGCTGACGCCCAAGGGCGAGCACATCATCAAGATATGCAACGGCACCGCATGCCACCTCCGCGGATCGGTCAATCTGGCCACCGAGCTCAAGCGCATTCTGGACATCGAGCCCGGACAAACCAGCGCCGACGGCGAATTCTCGGTGGAATACGTCAACTGCCTGGGATCGTGCGCCCTCGCCCCCGTCATGGTGGTCGACGGCGTGTACCACAACAAGCTGAAGGTCGATCAGATTTCCGGCATTGTCGAAAGCTACCGCACAGACGATTCGAAGGACGTGGTCAGCAATGATTAACGGAACCGACAGAATACTCGTCTGCTGCGGCACGAGCTGCATCGCCAACGGTGCACTCGACGTGGCGGACGCCATTGAAAAAGAGCTTACAGCGCGCGGCCTAGCCGACGATGTGTGCGTCAACGTGGTGCGCACCGGCTGCTCAGGCGAATGTGAGCAAGGCCCCGTAGTGCGATTCATGCCGCGCGACCTGATGTATTACCGCGTCGCCGTGCGCGATGCGAAGGCCATCGTCGATTCGCTCGACGGCGCGCCCGTCAAAAAGCTCCTGCACAAACGGGACGGCCAGTTCTTCGAGCATATGGACGACAACCCGTTCTACGCGCTCCAGCACAAGGTGGTGCTCAAAGACGTGGGCATCATCGACCCGCTGAGTCTTGACGATTACATCTCCCGCGGCGGTTACGAGGGCCTGAAGCGTGCACTGTCCATGACGCCGGACGAGATCATTTCGGAAGTGGAGAAGAGCGGCCTGCGTGGCAAGGGCGGCGCAGGCTTTCCAACCGGGCGCAAATGGCGCAGCGCCGCCGGCTACGACGAGTGGCCGAAATACATCGTATGCAACGGTGACGAAGGCGACCCCGGTGCGTTCATGGATGGCTCCACGATGGAAGGCTGCCCGCATGCCGTGATTGAAGGCATGGTCATCGGAGCGCTCGCCATCGGCGCCGAGGAAGGCGTGCTCTATATTCGCGATGAATATGCCCTCGCGCGCGATCACATCCAGCACGCGATCGACGACGCCTATGCCGCAGGCATCCTGGGAGACTCCATCATGGGCACGCCCCATAAGCTCCACCTGTCAATCGTTCGCGGCGGCGGCGCATTTGTGTGCGGCGAATCCACGGCGCTCATGGCGTCGATCGCCGGCCGCGTGGGCGAGCCCCGCGCCAAGTACATCCGCAGCGTGCAGCGCGGCCTGTTTGACAAACCCACCGTTCTCAACAACGTGGAGACGCTCGCCTCCGTTCCCACCATCCTGCGCTTCGGCGGCGAGGAGTACGCCAAGCTGGGCGCCGAGAAGTCCAAGGGCACCAAGGTGTTCGCCATGGTGGGCAAAGTGAAGCACACCGGCCTGGTGGAAGTGCCTATGGGAACCACGCTGCGCACGCTGATCTACGACATCGGCGGCGGCATCATGAACGACCGTCCTTTCAAGGCAATCCAGACCGGCGGCCCGTCAGGCGGATGCATCCCCGAGTCGCTGCTCGACCTGCCCGTTGACTTCGACACGCTCACCGAGTACGGCGCCATGATGGGCTCCGGCGGCATGATCGTCATGGACGACCGCTCGTGCATGGTGGAGGTCGCCCGCTATTACGTGGACTTCCTCTGCGAGGAGAGCTGAGGCAAGTGCACGCCGTGCCGCGAGGGCCTGCGCCAGATGCGCGCCATCCTCACCGATATCTGCGAGGGGCGCGGCCGCCCGGGAGATATCGAGTTGCTCGAACGCATTTGCCACACCATGCAGGACGTTTCGCTGTGCGCGCTCGGCAGAACGGCGCCCAACCCGGTGCTGACCACGATTCGATTCTTCCGCGACGAGTACGAAGCGCATATCGAGCGCAAGGAATGCCCCGCCGGCGTATGCCCCGACCTCACGCGTTTCACCATCAACGCGGAGGCGTGCACGGGTTGCGGTATGTGCTCGCGCGTTTGTCCGGCAAACGCAATTTCCGGCGAAGTCAAGACGGCGCACGTCATCGACCCCGACAAGTGCATCGCGTGCGGCAGCTGCCGAGAGGCGTGCCGCTTCGACGCCGTTGAAACGATGAGGAGGATGCCGGCATGAGCGATTTGTTGAATATCACCATTGACGGGCGCCCCTGCACCTGCGAAGCAGGCGAGTACCTGTACGACGTAGCGGAACGCAACGGAATCCACATCCCCGCATTATGCCGCTCGGATGCGTTCGAGGATCATCGCGCCTGCTGCCGCGTATGTATTGTAGAGGTGGAAGAGCGCGGCCGCCGCAAGGTGGTGACCTCTTGCGTGTACCCCGTAGAGCGTGAATGCACGGTGTATACCAATTCCGAGAAGATCGCCGAAGAGCGTGCCGTCACCCTTGCCCTGCTGTCGAAGCGCGCGCCGGAGTCTGAAACGATTGCCGCCATGGCGCGCGAGGCAGGCGGTGCAGAAGGCTTTGACCGCCTGGTAACCCTCGACGGCGAGAAGTGCATCCTGTGCGGATTGTGCGTGCAAGCATGCGACAGCCTGGGAACGGGCGCCATCTCCACCGTGAACCGCGGCGTCGACAAAATGGTGAGCACCCCCTACGACAAGCCGTCAGCCGATTGCATCGGATGCTTGAGCTGCGCAAACGTCTGTCCCACGGGCGCCATCGAATACGCACAGGACGCTACAAGCCGTACGATTTGGAACCGCACGTTCGAGCTTGCGCTCTGCGAGCGGTGCGGCTCGCCCATGGGCACGAAAGACGCCGTGCATCGCGCCGCCCAACAGGCCGGCGTGGAAGAACCGCGCATATGTGACGCTTGCCGCAAGCGAGAGCTCGCCGACGAGATGATGCACACATACCGCTACGTATAGGAGAGACAAGCGGCGGAAGCCAATCCGTGCATGACGAACCCCTGCCGCAATAATCGAAGCGGGCCCGCGCCGCCGCCCCTTTCATCCCGGGGCGGCGGCGTTGCGTAAAACACGGTCGCACCCCCTCGGAAAACGCCCACATCTCACTACCACATCGCCACAACCCCAACGCCACCATGGTATGCTTGAACCACGCCCGACTCTCCATGTCAGGAGTTTCCCATGCCTGTCGAAAAACGATACCTTCGCAATATCGAAGCGCTTACCGAGGACGAATGCCTTCTGCTCGCCGAGAAGCACGTAGCAGTGGTGGGCTGCGGAGGATTGGGCGGATTGGTCGTGGAAGCGCTTGCTCGCATAGGCGTGCGACACCTACGCCTCATCGACGCCGACATCTTCGACGAGACGAACCTTAACAGACAGGTTCTTTGCACCGAAGCAACAGTGGGGCTGCACAAAGCAGAAGTCGCGAAACGCCGCATCCTGGAAATCGATGGCAAGGCGGAACCAGAAGCAATCGTCTCGTACCTCGATAAAAACAATGCCGCCGACCTGGTTCACGATATGGACTGCGTCGTGGACTGCCTCGACACGTTGGAGTCACGCTTCTGGCTGGCGCACGCCTGCCAGAGTCTTGGAATACCCATCGTCTATGGCGCTATCGCGGGATGGTTCGGGCAGGTATGTACCGTGTACCCAGGCGATGCTTCTTTCGTCTCGATATATGGCGAGCCGTTCGGCACGAGTCAGCATGAACGACTAGGCAGCCTTCCCTTTGCAGCACACGCCACCGCCGCCGTGCAGTCGGCCGAGGTGGTAAAGGTGCTTCTCGAGAGGCCCGGCCAGATTCGAAATCGCCTGCTCATGATCGACCTGCTTGACGGCTCGATGGACGATGTGGAACTTGCATGACGACGTTTCGCGCCGAATCTCGGAACACGGAATCGAAGAATCATTCTTAATGAGAAATATTCTAATGAACGTATAATATTATCCAAATATACAAATTTTGGTGCAGTATGCCGAAGTTATTTTCGGCAAAGGTTTCCATTTCCTTGCATTTGACTATAGTTTTCCTGGATTGCGAAAAGGAGCATGGGATGATTGCGCTACCGGAAAGCGCAGCTTCTTTTCGAGCAAAGGGGGAACCATGAAGAAAATCCGCATTGGCATCGTCGCCTTACTCGCGGCCTTCGTCATGGCGCTTTCGCTGACGGCATGTTCGTCGCAAAGCACCGAGACCGCGACCGAAGAGACCCCGGCACCCGCCGCCGAAGAGGCCACTGAGACGGCGCCCGCCGAGGAGCAGGCGACCAACCTCACCATTCTCTACGAAGAGGACGACAGCCTGATCAACACCTACTCGCTCCTCGCCGTGAATCCCGATGCGCCGTTCGTTGATGCCGACGGCAACGAAGTCGCCGACGTGGCAATCAACTCGGAAGGCGCCGCGGCTTTCATCGACTGGATGCTTTCCGACGAGGGCCTCGAGCTGATTGCTGACTACGGCATGGAGGATTTCGGCGAATCGCTGTTTACCGTCAATGACGATGCTCCTCACTATGAGGGCGAAATCCCGCAGGCCACCGATGAGACGAAGGCCATCCGTCTGTCCACCACCACGTCGGTGAACGACTCCGGCCTGCTCGACTACCTGCTGCCGTACTTCCAGGACGAATACGGCTACGAGGTCGAGGTCTATTCCGCCGGCACGGGCAAGGCAATCGCCAACGCCGAATCGGGCAACGCCGACGCCATCCTGGTGCACTCCAAGAGCCAGGAAGAGGAGTTCGTAGCCGCCGGCTTCGCGTACACGCTGCCTGACTTCGATTCCGAGCGCCTGTCGTTCATGCATAACTACTTCGTGCTGTGCGGTCCCGCCGACGACCCCGCGGGCGTGGCCGACGCCGCCACTGCGCTCGACGCCTTCGCGCAGATCGCCGACGGCAAGTACCCGTTCGTTTCCCGTGGCGACGCCTCCGGCACGCACACGAAGGAAATTTCCCTGTGGCCTGAGGACCTGGGCATCACCACCGAGGCCGACAGCGTTGCCGATTATACCGATTGGTACACCTACTCCAACGCCGGCATGGGCGCCTGCCTCGCCATGGCCAACGAGACGAACGCGTACATCCTGTCCGACAAGGCGACGTTCCTCACGTTTGAAGCCAACGGCGGTATTGTCGAATAACACCGCAGAATAGGGTTGAGGGCACGTGCTGACCGCATTCGAAGAGGCCATCGCGCTTCTTGCCTCGGGCGACGAGATGCTGACGAATATCGTCCTGGTGACGCTGCGCATGAGCATCGCCAGCTCTCTCATCGCGCTCGCCATAGGCATGCCACTTGGCACGGCCCTCGCCATGGGGCGCTCGAAGATCGCTTCGGCGCTCGTCATCGTGAACCGCACGCTCATGGGCGTCCCGCCCGTGGTGTGCGGTTTGTTGTGTTATCTCATGTTCTGCGGCGTCGGACCGCTTCGCTGGCTCCAGCTGCTCTACACCGTCGAAGGCATGGTGGTGGCGCAGGTGCTTCTCATCACGCCCATCGTGGCAGGCAACATGGAGTCATATGTACGGGGCTTGGTGGATGACGTGCGCGAAACCGCCCGAGGCATCGGACTTTCACGCGTCCGCACGGCGCTGCTGCTTTTGGGCGAGTGCCGCTATCAGGTGTTCACGGTCTACCTCATCGCGTTCGGCCGCGCCATCGCCGAAGTGGGCGCCGTGTCCATGGTAGGCGGCGCCATCGCCTACAAGACCAACGTCATGACTACGGCAATCATGATGTACACGAACCGCGGCGACTTTACCTTGGGAATAGCGCTGGGCATCATCTTGCTGTTAATGTTCCTCACGCTCAACGTCGTCGTGAGCATCGTGCAAAGGAACGTGGCGCGATGAGAATAGAAAAAGCGATCAAACGATACGGCGCGAAAACGGCGCTCGACGTAGCGGGCATCGAATTCCCTCGCGGCACGATTTGCGCCGTGATGGGCGTGAACGGATGCGGCAAGACCACGCTTGCGCGTGTGCTCGCCGGAACGCTCAGGCCCGATGAAGGCGGCAGGATTCTAGGCGACGGCGAAAGCGTCGGCTATATGCCGCAGCGCAGCTACGCATTCTACGGAACGCTTGCCCGCAATGTAGCACTTGGGGCGAAAGAGCGCCGGTTCGACGATCGCTGCCGAGGGCTCATCAAAGAGTTAGGGCTGTCGCACCTTGAGCGCGAGCAGGCCAAGAAGCTCTCGGGCGGCGAAACTGCACGCATGGCGCTCGCCCGCGTGCTGGCGGGAACGTGGACACACTTGGTGCTGGACGAGCCCACCGCCGCCCTCGACATCCCCTCGACGCTTGCCGCCGAACGCCTGATGCGTGATTACTGCACCGAGGAAAACGTCGGCATCGTGGTGGTGACGCACTCTGTGAGCCAGGCCCGCCGCCTCGCTGACCACGCCATCTTCATGGATGGCGGGCGCATCGTGGAAGAAGGCCCCGCCGCCGACATCCTCTCGCACCCGCAAACGCCCGAGCTGTCAGAGTTCCTCGCAATATTGGGCTCGTAGCTGCCGGGCGCCAAACGAGCAGCAGCCTAGGCCGCTTCAACCTGCACGCGCCCGCTCTCCACCCCCAACACAAGCCGCATCGTTCACCCGAGGAACTTCGTTTGCGCCACCCAACCGCACGCACCTAGATCTGCCTACGGGCCTCATAATGCCGGCGAACCGTTCCCGGGCTTTCCACGCGATACCCGCCCATGGCCTCGATTCGCGCGCGAAACTCTTCGCCTTGGAGAACCTCCAAAAGCGCCTGCACCATGGGAGTATCCCACGCATAATCAGGAATGAGCAGGTCGTACTGCTCTTCGCATACGGGAACGAACCCCAGGCCATAAATCTTCGCCGCCGAATAGATGCCCATGCCCGCATCGGCCGAGCCCGACTCTACGAGCGCCGCCACGGCGGTATGGGTGAATTCCTCGTGGTCGTAGCCATAGATCAAAGCCGGATCCACGCCCTCCCGCTTGCAGAGATAATCGCTCAGGATGCGCGTGCCGGAGCCCTTCTGACGATTCACATAGCGCATGCCCTTCCGAGCCATATCGGCAAGGGACGCGATTCCCAGCGGATTGCCCGGCGCCACCATCAGACCCTGCTGACGGTACACGCATTCCACCTGACGCACCCCGCCTTGAGGAAAATGGCGCTCAAGATACGAGGTGTTGTATTCGCCCGTCGCCTCGTCAAGCAAGTGGATGCCGCCGCAATGGTTCTCGTGACGCTTCGCCGCAACGATGGCACCCATTGACCCCACATGGGTGGACGCCACGGACAGCTGCGGCCACTTCGCATGCATGATTTGAGCGACCTCGTCGACGAGAGGGTCGTGGCTACCTATGACCACCAGCGAACGCTCGATGTGCGCAAGCGGGCGCAGCAGACGCACGCGTGCCCTCTCCCCCGCTTCAAACCCTTCACTGTTCTGAGGAATCTCCATAATGCCGTCGGCTTTCACGAATGACGTGACCACTCCCGCCCCGCGCGAAAGGGGCGTTGCCACGAACTTGCCCTCGACCGCGCCGAGTCGCACGCGCACGTACTCATGATGCTTGAGGGACGACGTGCACGGACGCGCCAGCACCGCCTCCACCGACGCGCCACCGTCGAGGCCAGCGCCCAAAAGACACTCTATGACAGGCTTGAGCAGCGATTCGACCACCACGATGCCGCTTACCGGATATCCCGGCACTCCGATAACGGGCACGCCGTCGACCATGCCCGCCATGGCCGGCTTTCCGGGTTTGATGGCCACGCCGTGGAACAGAAGCTCGCCGGCTTCTGCCACCACGTGCGCCGAATAGTCGTCACGCCCCGCCGACGAGCCCGCGTTGAGCAGCACGGCGTCACATTCCGCAACAGCCTTGAGCAGCGCGCAACGTACTGCTTCGGGGTCGTCGGGCGTGATGGGATACGTTACGGGCTCGCCGCCCCACGAGCGCACCATTCCCGAGAATATCGTGGAATTGAACTCCATCACATCACCCGGTTTTGGATCCGAGCACGGAGGAACCACCTCGTCCCCCGTAGGGATGATTCCAATTCTGGGCCGCGCCGCAACCGACACCTCGGCGATGCCCGCCGCCAGCATGGCGCCCATGGCTGCGGGGGTTATCTCTACGCCCGAAGTAAGCAGCATTTCGCCGGCGCAGATGTCTTCCCCGATCTGGCGCACATTGCCCCAAGGCGCCGATGCCGCATACAGCGTTATCGGACACCCACCAAGGTCGTTCGCATCGAACCCTTCGGGGAAGACGACATCTTCGATCATCACCACCGCATCGCACCCATTGGGCAGAGGGTCGCCCGTGTCCACAACCACGTACTCATCAGGTTGCACCGTCACAGGCGTGGTCGACGTGGCCCCGAACGTGACGGACGCTTGCAGGGCTATTCCGTCCATTGCACAAGCGTGGTAATGAGGCGCCGAAATGCGTGCATATAGCGGCTCGGCAGTGACGCGACCAAGCGATTCCGTCACTGGAACCGCCTCTTTGCGGGGCTCTCCGCCGCAATGGTCGAGCGCCTGCCGCAAACGGCCGACCGCCTCTTCCAGCGTAATCGTGCTCAAATACGCAAAAGCCATGAATTCAACCTCCAATACAAAGCGCGACTTGCAGCGGACGCGTGGAAAAGAGCCGTCGAATGCGCCCGCAGAAGCGCCCGGAACAACATCGCTAGAAAAGCCGCACTTCCACGGCCTGGCCCGCAGGCACTCCTTCGGTGTTGCGACCCACCACAATATACCCATCCGCTGAAGCAAGACTCGAAATCAACCCCGACTTGCTCCGCACGGGAATCGCACTCGGCTCGTTTCCGCACGCATCGCCTTGCGAAAGCACGGCGTGGCCCGATTCGCTTTCAAGAGCAGGCACGACGTCCGGTTCGCCCTCCAAACGCACCGCGACGATTTCGGAACGCCCATGGTTTGAGGGAATGCCTTCGCGAAGCCGCACGCATACGCGGCGCCCATGCCTGCCCGACGTCCCGCACATACGCGCAAGCAGCGGACGCACCGCCTCGAGAAACATGAAATACGCGGCCACGGGGTGCCCCGGCAACCCGAATGCAGGCTTTCCCTGCACGTCGGCGCACATTGTGGGCTTGCCCGGTTTAACCGCCACGCCATGGTAGAGCAAGCTCCCCAATTCAGACAGCACGCGCGCCGTATTATCCCTTTGGCCAGCAGATGACCCACCTGAAATAAGCACCATATCGCATTCCCCAAGCGCCCGGCGCACCGCATGGAGCAAGGCCTCGTATTCGTCGGGCACGATAGGGTACCGAATCGGCCGTGCGCCGCAAGCCTGAACGGCGGAGGCCAGCATCGGTGCGTTTACATCGCGCATCTGCGCCCCGATAGGCTCGCACGCCGCATCGACGATTTCATCCCCCGTCGATATGATGCCCACTGTCACCGCATCGAACACGCTGCATTCCATGATGCCCATGCTCGCAAGCGAGCCTACATGATGAGGGTCGAGCTTAGTGCCGGCAAACAGTACGGGCTGACCAGGTTTGACGTCGTCGTAGCGAAACACCATGTTGTCGCCTGGCGCAACCGCCTTCATGATGCCCACCGTGCCGTCACCATACTCTTCGCACCGCTCCAGCATCACTACAGCGTTGGCGCCTTGGGGCATTTGGCCGCCCGTAGGTATGCGCACGCACGTGCCGGGCAAACAGGTGCATGTCGGAGCAACGCCCATGTCCACTTCGCCCGCAAGGGTCAGCATGGCGGGCAAGGCTTCGGAGCATCCGAACGTGTCGGATGCCACTACGGCGAAGCCGTCCATCGTCGAGCGGTCGAACGGCGGCACGCCCTCGGATGCAACGACATCGCACGCTATTACACGTCCCAAAGCCTCGTCAAGCGACACGACACACGTGCGCCGCACCGCATAATCGGCAAAACGCTGCAAAGGCATGGAGCGAGCGTCCTCCAACTCCACCACCGTGAGCATGTTGACCCCCATTCCTGGCTTGACTCGCAAGCGCCAAACCCGACTCGAGACTATCGCAATCCAAATCCGACCAATGCCGCCAATACGAACAGCGCCGCGAACGTGCATGCCGCTCCGCGAACCGCCGGCCGAAAGGAACGATCGACGTTCAAATCTTTCAGCAAAGACTTGCTCCCTACGCAAATATGAGCCGCAAGGGCAACCGCAAGAGCGACGATGACGATTACGCCCGTCACCGAGGAAATCATGTCGCCCGCTCCTGCGGTTCGCACCACAACAACATGCACGGCGGCGCATACGAGCAAGAACACGCCTGTAGCCCACTTAAGCGCAAGGTGGCGTTTTTTATTGATACTCGGAGGACGAACCGTATCGGTAAGCTGCTGAATGCTCGTGGCAACGCAGAGCGCCACGTGGATCGCCGCGCATGCGACGCCTATCCATACCGCCCATGCAAGACCGCTTTGGAACGGGACCAGCCCGACGATGCTTCCGATGGAGGCGTGCATGATGAAGAACACGACGATGCCTGCCGACACCACGCCGTTCGCCAACCGTATTCTCGATCGCTTCGTCATCAGACCCCCTGCCCTTTCATGGCAATTGTACCCCTCAAGAGGAGCTATGTGATTTCGCGCCGGCAAGCGATACGCCCTCGACTTCGAACGTAGCCTATGAGGCACCGCATCGTCATGCGCATTGCGCAATGTGAAGGAATCATGTCCTTATACGCGTTTGGAAAATAGTTCTTGCATTCGCCATGACCCGACGATATTATTCTTTCTTGCACTTGTGAAGTGCTCGCATATATTGCGGGGTGGAGCAGTCTGGTAGCTCGTCGGGCTCATAACCCGAAGGTCGTTGGTTCGAATCCAGCCCCCGCGACCAACAATTCCCCGGCTCTCGCCGGGTTTTTTATTTTCCGCACCTTCGGCATTGCGCTTCGCTTTTCACGCCTTCGCTCTAACGCCTCGTTTTTGCGCCTTCGACCCTACGCCTCGTCGTCGAAGAACATGGTGGCTTTGCCGGAATGCTTGGCCTTGTACAGCGCGGCATCGGCACGGCGATACAGGTCGTCGAACGACTCCCCCGCCACACGCTGCGCCACGCCCACCGAAAGTGTGACGACCAAACCCGGCGCGATATCGAACATAGCCTGCCCGAACGCATCGCCGAACAGCTTCACCTTGGTACGCACCACATCACGATTCACCAGGCGTGAGAAATACACCACGAACTCGTCGCCGCCCAGGCGCCCCACCACGTCATCGGCACACACATGCTCCCTGATTCCATGCGCAAGCGCCACGAGCGCGGCATCGCCCGCCTGATGCCCAAATCGATCGTTGATGTTCTTGAAATCGTCCACGTCCACGATAAGCAGCATGCCCTCGGCATCGCCCGCTGCCGCATCAATCAGACGCGTAGTCTCACGGCGGTTCAGAATACCCGTAAGCGCATCGGTGGTCGCCTCGCGCCGCAGCTGCTCGATGGCATGCATGCGCACGTCGGCTAGCGAAGGACCTTCGCCAGCGCCTTTGGGCTCTTCGGGAATGGACGCGTGAATCAAGGCGAGCTTCCAGCTATCACCAATCTGGCGCATCGTTGCCGTCATGCGCAACAAGAGCGGCGGAGCGACCGAATCCGAATTCGACGAAGCGGGGTAGGCAACCGCCACAGAGGCACCGCATTGCATGACGCTCGGAGCAAGCTCCCATTCGACGTAGCCGATAATCGTGTAGTCGAACGCCTTTGGATGCGCGTCGAACTCATCGGCCAGAACGCGTGCAAGCTCGCTTTTGTCACGCACGGCCCCGCTCGTCCACGGGCCCAACGCCCGCACGTCATCGCATGCCGCGTCAAGCGAGGTGGCAATATCGCGCTTGGCGAAATATGCGTCAAGTATGGCCTCGAAGGCCGGACGAATGGTGCTCACGGCGCTCAACCCCCTCCTCAAAAACGACGCGACGTCATGCTAGAGTGCAAGCATAGCGAATATGAGACGAAAAAAGTTGCGCAACATTCGCCAATGCTGCAACGTTTTGGCGAATGTCGCAGGTGAGGGCGCTGGCCACGCGCAATATCAAATGAAAGTTAAAAGCGCGCCTATTGATGCTGCACTGTGACAGAAGAATGGGAAAGCGGGCGCTCCCTGCACACGAAAGCGCCACCGTTCCCGGTAGATGCCTCCGGCGCGCACGGCAGATGGCCCCTTACGCGCGACGCACCTTGAAGCAGCAGTGAATCTTGGGATTGCGCGCGAAATCGTACGGAATGGTCTGCGCGGTAATGTCCTCCATGGCCACGCCAGCCGCAGCCAGCGCCTCATAGTCGGGCTTGAAGTTGCGCAGGTTGCAGCTGAACACCGCCTCGCCGCCTGGCGCCAGAAGCTGCACCACGTGAGTGAGCAGCATCACGTGGTCGCGCTGGACGCTCCAAGTATTCTTGCCCATGGCTTTGGAGTTGGAGAACGTAGGCGGGTCCACAAAGATGAGGTCGAAGCGTGGCTTCTCGCGGCACGCGCGCACGATCCACTGCAGCACGTCGGCACGCACGAAGCCATGCTCGGGGCCGTCGCAGCCGTTGAGCTCCATGTTGCGCGCGGCCCAACCCAGATACGTCTGCGAAAGATCCACCGTGAGCGTGCTTTTCGCGCCGCCCACCGCAGCGTGCACCGTGGCGGTGCCCGTATAGGCAAACAGGTTCAGAAAGCGCTTGCCTTCCGCCATCTGCCCC
Organism: uncultured Slackia sp.; assembly: GCF_944321625.1. GTDB lineage: Bacteria > Actinomycetota > Coriobacteriia > Coriobacteriales > Eggerthellaceae > Slackia. Next base: position 28,320 of record NZ_CALUMA010000066.1, on the reverse strand, counting down.
ACCATCTCGCGCGTGGTGCGGTGGTCGAGGAAGATGCCCGTATCCAGGTAGCTGCCCAGGTCAATTTCAAACACGTTGCCCGACTCCTGCGTGTACATGATGCAGGCGTCTTTCTGCTGGTCAGTATACTGACCGCCGCCGCGTTCGTGGCGACGCGTCTTAAGGAACACGCGCTCTCGCGGCACCGCGAGCACCGCCGATGCGATTGCCACGGCGTCCTCCAGACGCACACGGGCGCGTTCGGGGTCCACCGACTTGGGCGCCTGGTATTCGGCGATGCACAGGTAGCTTTCGCCCTCGCTTTTCCACACGCCGTCGTAGCGGTCGATCGCAAGCGCGTAATCGGGCAGGTCGGCGTCGTAAATGCGGTAACACGAGATGTCGTTCTTGCGCGCCCACTTGCGGCGATCTTTGGCAACCTTCTTGAGGCGCGCGGCAAATTGATCGGCGCCTTTGTCGCGCACTTCGACCGGCACCTCGGCGCCCGTCTCGAGGTTGGTCACGTTGATGATGAAGGGTGTGAAGTCAGTGTTTTCCATGCGCGATATGGTAACGAAGCCCGCAGCAAACGCCAGCGCGATTTAGCCGGCTACCGCACAAAACCACGAGAGCCAATCCTGCTGAGGAATTCCTTATATGTGCGTTTGGAGGGTCGGCCTGCTAAAAATGTCGCTAAATGTATGGCTTCAATAACGACCGATGCAGCAGGAGAACGGGATTGCGAATTGCGACCAGGCATTATGGGAGCCAGACGAGAGGAATCCAGCAATCCAGCCCCCTTGCAGCATAAGGGCGGCACACATTTAAAGCCATTTTCAGCAGCTGAGGCCCGTAATCGTGCACATAGCGCATTTTCTAGCAGCCGCATCCAGAAGACCGGGCTAGTTTTTGGCGTTTTGCTCTACAATCGACAGAAGGACCTACGTGAGGAGGACAGCATGCCAACCAGGGACGAACGTCGCGCCGAAGCAGCCAAGCATCTGGCGCTTGTGAACGGAGTGTTCGCGAAGGAAACCGCGGCGGCAATCGAGAGCGCCGTCATCTACGAAGATGGCGATGGCCGTGCGCTTGAACTGCCCGAGCCTGCCTTTGAGGCAACCACGACTCGCGCGACCACCGACTTCGCATCGAACGTCGTGCATCGCGCCGAGGGCAAGACGCTGGTGGTGGACCCCGCATCGTTCACGCGCCCCGGCGGCGCCTACGAGGACGGTGCGTTTGGCCCCGAGCAGATTCTGTGCGCCAGCAGCAACCTCTATCCCGTGCTGCGCGGCATGAAGCGTGCGTACTACGACGCCAACCGCGGCTACCAGTGCGGCCAGCTGTTCACGGGACGTGCCCTGTATCTGGAAGGCATCGTGTTCACGCGCGACGGCGAGATGAAGGCCGCCGACGTGCTGGTCATCGCCGAGCCTAACCGTCAGCGCGCGCTTGAGAACCACCGCTCCGAGGCGGAGTGCGACAAGGTTCTGGCCGACCGCATCGAGGCCATCATGCACATTGCTGCCGCCCACGAGATCGAAACGCTCGTCGTGGGCGCGTTCGGCTGCGGCCGCGAGGCAGGCGACGAGGAGCGCACGATCGCCCTGTTCAAGGAGTGGATTACCGCGCATCCCGGCGCGGTAGCGAATGTCGTGTTCGCTGTGCCGCGTGCGCACTTCTCCGCGTTCGATGCCGCATTCGGCCAACCCAAGAAGCCGGTCGTGCAGCAGTCCGCCCCCACCGAGGAGGAAGAGGACGAAGGCTTCACCTTGGACTTCGAACTCCCTGAAGGCATCACGCTGCGCTCGTAGAGTCGAAACATCAATCCGCGCACAAAAGCAGCACCCATGCACAACAAGAGCCGACCCGTAGGTCGGCTCTTTTCATGCGTTTGGCTGCGAACCGTTTGGCTTTAGCCCTCGATCGGCCCCAGCAGGAACATGTTATGCATGGTGGTAAACAGCAGCTTGCCCGTTTCGGCCTGGCGCGCGGTCACGCGGATGATGGCAGTGGAGCGACCCGCATGGACGGGCTCGGTCGTCACGTCCACCTTGCAGCACGGCGCGGCCTTGACGAAGTTGATGCTCGCGCTCTGGCACACGTTGTCGGAGCCCAGCGTGTAGGTGGCGAAGCCCGACGCGATTTCGCTGATGAAATATGCGGTGCCGCCGTGGATGCCGCCGTGGTAGTTGCCCAGGCACGCAGGCACGTCCATGGTGAAGTGCACGTAACCCGGCTCGGTCACGTCGATGATCTCGATGTTGTCCTGGAAATCGGCCGAAGGCGGGATGTTGCAACGCATCTTCTCCAGCATCACGCTCTTCTCCATGGGGAATTCCCTCTTTGCGGCCATAATCGTCCCTTTCTTCGAAGCCAAACGGCACCGTTAGTTCTGTTGCCCTCGATTAAACAGCCGACTCGTTCGGAGAGAAATACACAGCATGGGCGATTCGTCCCAAAACTCTTATGCGAACGGGTCGCACGCCACCATCTCAAGCACCAGCTGGGCACGAATGGAAAGCGGGGCACGATTCTCATGCAGGAACTGCGCGATGTCGGCGCGAGGGAGCTCGAACACCTCGATGAACTCCGTCGATTCAGCGCGCGGCTCGCCCACCTTTTCCACCTGGGCGAACACCATGGCAATGCTTTCGTCGCCCATGCCGAGCGACGAGAAGCCAGGCTGCACGAAACTGTGGATATGCACCGGGGTGCCGTCGGCATTGCGCGCCAGGTCATAGCCCGTCTCTTCGCGCAACTCACGCGAAGCGCACTCCTCCACAGTTTCGCCCGCATCGCGCAGGCCGGCAGGAAACGCGATGCACTCGCGATTCATGGGGAAGCGGAACTCCTTGATCAGCAGAAACGATCCCTCGGCCGTGAAGCCCACAATGCACACGGCATCCACCTGCGGCTCCACCGGCCCCGGCGTTTCGAGCTCGGTCTTGTATACGTCGAGCGGCTTGCGCGAAACCGCCTCGTACTGGTAATCACGCCCGTTAGGCAAACGAAACTTGAGGATGTATTTATTGAGCCAGCCCGAACTTACCTGCTCGATGCCCTGAAGCTCAGGAAATTCCTTCTCGCTTACCATATCTGCTCCAATCTTAAAAACCGTCGATTCGACCACCGTACCACACGTAGGCATGCAATGCTCGAATTCGGTGTCAAATCAACCCGCCGCGCCCAGAAACCCCAAGTAACCCTCAACGCCGCATTTCGGCTCGGCTACAAATCGCGCTGCTGCGTGTTGTGAGCGCTACAATTGCCGAAGGCGGCGCATAGGCAAACGATTCGCGCTGCACCCTTCGAAAGGCACGCCATGACCATCAAACGATCGAGCATCTTCTCGCCCCAAGACCTTCCCGAAGCGCCCTCGCAATACGACCTGTTCACGAATTGCCGCATGCCCGCAAAAACGCATGCTGAAGACATCGTCGAGGCCATCGAGCGCACAGCCGTACGCTTGAATCTGCCCGTCGCCGCAGAGGTGGAGACCCTGGCGCCGGCATCGTTCTTCGGCCTCAAGAAAACATGCGTCATCGCATGGCACCCCAACCCACCCCGGGATTACTACAGCGTGATAATCGAGCCTCATAGGGTAATCAGGGGCAAAGGCTTTGCCCAGGCGCAGTTCTGGCTGTGCGGAGAAAGCGGCATGCTCGACGTCATGCCAGGTAGACGCATGCAAAGCATGTATGCGCGCATCATGGACGAAGCCTCGCTCAAGCGCCCTGAAGACTGGGTCATCATCCCCGAATACGAGTATTACAAGCGTCTCTTCGATGTGGCGAGGCGGGCGCTTACAGAACTGTGCAATCGATAGCCGTATCGCAGAAGATCAAACGGAGGATTACCTATGGACATCATCTCGCAGGCGTTCACGGCACACGCTGAGATTGCGAAAGCCGAGTTGGCGGCAGAGCATTCGCCTTTCGAGGACCCCGATGCTCTCGAGCACCGCATGCGTGCGTACGCGCGTCTTATCGTGGAAGCGGGCTGCGCCCTGCGTCCCGGACAGGAACTGTTCGTGCGCGCCAATCTTGAAGCGGCGCCCCTCGTGCGCTTGATTACGCAAGAGGCGTATGACCTGGGCGCACGCCATGTGACCGTACGCTTTTCCGACGAGACAATCGAGCGCATGCACTACGACCACTGCGACATGAGCGTGTTTGAGGAATTCCCCAGTTGGCTGGCCGAGCTCAACAACTCCATGGCACGCGGCGGGGCGGCCGTGCTCACCATTGATTCGGACGACCCGCAAGCCATGGCGGGCGTGGATACGCGCAAGATTTCGGCGCGCATCCAAGCGGGACACGCGGCATGCAGCGAGTTCTACGACGCGATGGACTTCGGGCGCTGCGTGTGGTGCATCGCGGGTGCCGCAAGCCCCAAGTGGGCGCGCAAGGTGTTCCCCAACCTGTCGGAAACCGCTGCGGTAGCGAAGCTATGGGAGGCCATCTTCCATACCGTGCGCGTGGATTCCGATGACCCCGCCGAAGCGATCGCCGCCTGGCGTGCGCACCGCCAGAGCTTTGCCGAGCGCTGCGCATGGCTCAACAGCCAGCGCTTCGACGCGCTGCACTACACCAATTCCCACGGCACCGATATCACCGTGGGGCTGCCCGCCGAACACCTGTGGAATGGTGGCGGCGATACCACGGTGGACGGCGTACAATTCTTCCCCAACATGCCCACCGAAGAGATTTTTACCACGCCCGACCGCCTGCGCGCCGAGGGCACGGTGGTCAGCGCCATGCCGCTTGCCTATAACGGCAGCCTCATCGAGAACTTCAGCGTGCGATTCGAGGATGGCCGCGCGGTGGAGGTGCGTGCCGAACGCGGGCAGGACGTGCTGCAATCCATCGTGGACACCGATGAGAACGCATGCCGCCTGGGAGAGGTGGCACTCGTTCCGTTCAAGAGCCCCATCCGCGACACGGGCATCCTGTTCTACAGCACGCTCTACGACGAAAACGCCAGCTGCCACATGGCGCTGGGCCAGGGCTTCCCTGACTGCTATCAAGACGGACTTGAGATGAGCGCCGAAGACCTGCTGGCCGCCGGCGTGAACAAAAGCGCCACGCATGTGGACTTCATGGTGGGCACCGAAGACCTGAACATCGACGGCATCAAAGCCGACGGCGAGCGCGTGCCCATCTTCCGCAACGGCAACTGGGCGTTTTAGAACACCACCTCTTGATAGTCGACACCCTTTTCGTCGCGAAGCCAGTTGAAGAACTCCCGCGCCGTCATCGCCCGCACGAGCGAACTCTCGAAATCTTTCGCGTTGCGCGTGATGATGGCGTCGGCCTTCAAGCTGAGTGCCGATTCGAACATCAACGCATCCTCAGGGTCCTTCCAGGCGGATGCCAACATGCGATCGACCTCTGCCCCGCCTACGGCAAACACTTCCACAAAAGTGCGCAAGCCCCGCAGGCGCTCCAGCACGGAAGGCATGAGCGACTGCTTGCCGCCGTCGCTCAAGATATAAATCAAATCCGTCACCTGGGACGACGTCATCCACAGTTCGAATTCCCCTACACGGCCCACGATCATAAGCAGACGCGCTTCGTCATAAAAAGGCTCACGCATCGATAGATAGTCGATCAAAACATTGGTATCCACCAGCAATTTTGCGCGGACCATATCACATCAGCCCCCGGCTCTTCAGGCGCTCCACGCGAATCTGCGCCTTAGTCATATCATCGAAACGCGATTCTTGCCTCACGGAAAGAGAATCTACGAAGCGCGCCGCGCTCTCCCATGCCGCATTATCGCGAGGGCGTTCGTCAGTAAGAAAATCCGCGTTTCCCTCGCTGATAAGCCGATCGTAAAGGAGGTTGATAATTTGGGAAGCGCTCAGTCCGCTCTTTTGCAGGATGCGCCCGCCGCGCGCCTTTTTTTCGGCGCCCATGCGACCCGTGACCATAGCTTCGTTCATAGCAGCCTCCCTGATGTACAACATTCTATGTACAACACAGTATACCACAACACACTATGTCACTTACATGACCATCATGGAGGCTTGCCATTTGATTGGATATTGAGCTTGCTAGCATATCCCGTCATCTTGACGTTAATTTTGGCGATGGTGGGCGCTTTAGCGTCGAAATGACGGGATAGCCGTGCCTAGGCGGTGCAGGTAGGCCGCGCTCCGGTTTCGATAAGACGTTTTTGCTGCAAATGAGGGCGGCGAGCCCTGCGACTCGCCGCCCTCATTTGTTGTTTTTTTGCAATCGCCCTCCGGGAACGCGTTATCCACCCTCCGGAAAACGCGCTAGCGAATGAAGTTCGTCTTGATGGGTCGCTCGAACTTGGGGAACTCGATGCCCGCCTGCTTGCCGGCGTCGATGCACTTCATCAGCCACGCCATATTGCGACCGAGCGTGCGCATGGTTTGCATGCCTTCCTCATCCTGCAGGACTTCCTGAGGCGTGTTGCCGTGCACCTGGTTCCAGTAAGGACCGCCCACAACCATCATATTGGAGATGGTGAAATACTTGTTCATCTGGTCGAACGCCGCACTCGCGCCGCCGCGCCTGCACGACACCACCGCCGCTGCCGGCTTGCCCGCGAACAGCTTGCCGCGCCCGTAGAACAGGCGGTCCATGAACGACGTCATGGCGCCCGACGCCGCCGCGAAGTGCACCGGCGTGCCGAACACGAACGCATCATAGTTCTTCACGTCATCGATGGCCTGATTCACCACGTCATCGATAAAGCAGTGTCCGTCCTTGATGCACTTGCCGCAGCCCAAGCATCCCGAAATGGCGCCGGTGCCCAGCCACATGATATCGGCCTGAACGCCCTGCTCCTGCAGGCCCGTTTCGACTCCGCCGAGCGCGGTGTAAGTGCAACCCATCTTGTGCGGGCTGCCGTTGATGAGCAACGCTTTCATGATTCCCCCTTTACCACGCGGCAAGCCCCGGTCAGAAGCCTGCCCGCCAATGCATATCCATACGTCCATGATACCGCTGTGCGAGGAATTGGACCCCAACGATTCAGCAACGGGCGGCGGCGCATCCCGACGATGCGCCGGAGGCGCCCACCCTGCATTGATGCTCTAGCATCAAAAATGCCTCAATATCAGGGTTTTGGAAGATTGCATGAAATAGCCGAAATAATGCAATGCTCTGACCTGGGCCGATTCAGAAAGAAAACCCTCTCTACTCGGCAACACACCGAAAACCCTGATATTGAGGTGATTTTCGATAGAAGGAGGCGCAGCTGAGAAGTTTTACCCCCATTTTGCCCGCTGTCTTGCGCCGTATCCTACAATAGGCTGAATCTTCCTTGAGCACGAAAGGCCCCGTTATGAGCAATGCCACACCCGGCACATTCCACATTGCCGACCTTTACCCCACGCGCGTGAACCCCGGCGCGCCCGAAGCGTTTTCGGGCGCGATCTTCGATCTGGACGGCACGCTGGTGGACTCCATGGACTACTGGGATAGCCTGGGGCCCAACTACCTCGCCGAGCGCGGGATTGAATCCGACCCCGTCGACCACGAGAATTTCAAGACGCTCACCCTTGAGGAAGCCGCCGTCTACGTAAAGGACAAATACGGCCTGCCCGAATCTGCCGACGAGGTTTACGACGCCATTATGGACGGCATGCGCAAGCCGTACCTCGAGCTCATCCCCCTCAAGCCCGGCGTGGCGCACATGCTGAACGCGCTCGATGCCGCAGGCGTGCGCATGTGCATCGCCACCGCATCGGAGAAAGAGCTGGTGGTGCCCGCGCTTGATCGGCTGGGCATCGCGCACCATTTCCAGGACGTGTACACCTGCCCCGAAGTGGGCGTGAGCAAAAGCCAGCCCGACGTGTTCGAGTGGGCGCTGCGCGAGCTGGGCACGCCGCGCGAGACAACCGTGGTGATAGAGGATTCGCTGCACGCCATTGAAACCGCCAAACGCGCAGGATTCCCCGTAATCGCCGTGCATGAGCACACGGCAGCCCACAACGTGGATGAAATCGAGGAGCTTTCCGACGCCGTAGTGGCAAGCTTCGCGGATATGGAAGAGTAAAGCTATAATCGAAAAAGCTTTCCAACCTGTACGAAGGAGCACACCATGAGCAACTGCCTCGTCGCGCAATCCGGCGGCCCTACCGCCGTCATCAACGCAAGCCTGGCCGGCGTCGTGCGCGCCAACCAGCTTAATCCCGTGTACGACCGCGTATTCGGCGGCCTGCACGGCATCGAGGGCGTGCTGGACGACAAGCTTTACGACCTGACCGACCTTTCCGGTCGCGACATCAAGATTCTCAAGCAAACCCCGTCGAGCGCGCTGGGCACGTGCCGCTACAAGCTCAAGCGCGGCAACGATGCCGACTATAAGCGCCTGGTGGAAGTCATGGACGCACACGACATCGAGACGATGTTCTACATCGGCGGTAACGACTCCATGGACACCGTGGACGCGCTCAGCGAGTGGGCACGCGAGAACGGTATTTCCAAGCGCTTCATCGGCATCCCCAAGACCGTGGACAACGACCTGGTGCCCGTGGACCACTGCCCCGGCTTTGCCAGCGCCGCCAAGGTGGCCTGCGAAATCACGCATGCGACCTATCTGGATTACGCCGCCTATACTCGCCCCGAGGTGTTCGTGCTGGAAACCATGGGCCGCGACGCCGGCTGGCTGGCCGCAAGCTGCTGCTTCACCGGCGACGTCGACCTGCTGGTGCTGCCCGAGGTTGACTTTGACAAGGAGGCGTTCCTCGCCGAGGTGCAGAAAAAGTTCGACGAGAAGGGCGAATGCTACATCGTGGTGAGCGAAGGTGCGCACTATGCCGATGGCACGTACCTTTCTGCGGGCGATACCGCCAACGACGGCTTTGCCCATGCGGTGCTGGGCGGCGCGGGCGCCACGCTCAAGCAGATGATCATCGATGCCGGCATCGTGCCCCGCGGCGTGGTTCAGGACCTTTCGCGCGCGGCTCGCTCCAGCAACTTCGCACAGAGTCTGGTGGATGTGACCGAGGCCTATGAGCTGGGCATGAGCGCGCACATGCGCTCCGCGAACCCCGCGTTTACCAGCGCCGTCGTGGGCATTCGTCCCCGCAGCGCCGAGGACATGGCGGCAGGCGTGTACAACGCCGAGTTCTTCGCCGGCCCCGCCAAGGATTTCGCGAACTACGTGAAGCACTTCCCCGCCGAGTGGATCCTACCGAACTACGCCGGCATCACGCAGGAGGCCATGGACTACTTCCGCCCGCTCATCCAGGGCGAACCCAAGCTGGTCTACGAAAACGGCATGCCCGCCACGCTGACGCCGTTCAACAAACGCTAACCGATTCCGCTGTTTTCTGAACGGCTCAAAGATGCATCAAACGCAAAAGGGTCGCCCCGCTTGGGACGGCCCTTTTCAGTCCTGGCATATGCTAAGGTTGTAAGGTTATTCGCACACAGCCCAGACGCGAGCAGGCAAACCGGTTGCGCCTTCGATATGCGGCCACGCCACGAAGATGATTGCACCGGCCTCAGGAACCTGGTCGAGGTTCGCCATGAGCTCGACCTGGAGATGCCCGTTGTCCAGCACGTAGCGCTCGACGGCCAGATCATCGGCCTCGACCGCCAGATACGATGCGTCGGTGTCCAGCGTCTCGTGGCCGTTCATCGCGATGCCGCGTTCCTCATAGAGGAACTTGATGACCTCCATCGACCAACCGGGGCAATGCTCGCCGCCCTCGGCATCGAAATTGTTGAGCGCGTTGTTGTCGGGCCAGCGCTTGGACCAATCGGTGCGCAGCGCCACGAATGCACCCTCAGGAATGCGACCGTGCTTGGCTTCCCACGCCTCAACGTCCTCGAGCGTCACGGCGCAATCAGGGTTCTCGGCAGCCTTGGCCGTGATGTCGATCACGCACAGCGGGTGCGCCGCGTCAGCCACGCCGTACGCCTCAGAGCCCACGGCACCCGGCGTGAAGTGGTTGGGGAAATCCACATGCGTGCCGAACTGACCAGGGAATTTGTAGGTATGGATGCGACACGAAAGCATCTCTTCATCGTAGTCGAACACGGTCTTGCACAGCTCCACCGAACCATCGGGGATACCGCCCCAATACGGGCTCTCGTTGGTCAGCGGATGCGTGAGGTCAACCCATTTGCAGCCCTGCAGTTTCGCCAGATCTTCCCAAAGTCCCATGGAAATCACTCCTTCGCTTGGCTTCGCACGACACGCCGCCGCGCTGGATGCGGCGGCGTTTTTTGGATATGCCCATAATACCCGCTCGCCGATTTTTCACCTGCAAGAACTTCGTTCGCCCCATCAAAGTTCGCGACGCGTTAATATTCGTGGAGAATGAATGAATCACCTGATGGGAGAATCGTGAGAACACAGCAGCCGAAACGCCGCTCGCACAACATGCCGCCTATGACGTCGCAGCCCTATAGCGCGTACGCGCGTCGCGGAACGCCGCACGCGAGCATAGATCCCAAATTCGCCATCCTCGCAGCGGTGCTTATCGCGGCGGCTGCCGCCGTAGCCATCGGCGTGTTTTCCTGCTCCAACCGCACCGATGCTGTGCAAACGCCGCCTGAGGCGATCGATCCTGCCGCAGGCGCCACATCCACCTCTCAAACTCTCGTGCTCAACGACGCCGTGCGCGGCGAGGCGCCCGCAAGCGGCGTGCCCGAGCGGTTCCTCGATTGCGAGGAGACCACCGACGAAAACGGCATCGTCCACGGGACCACGCCCGAGGGCATCAACTATACCGTGGTGGGCCGCGGGGAACTTGCCCAAAATTCCGACCGCGTGACACTGTGCGCCATCGGCGATCAGCTGGTGACGGAATACGCGTTGCCGTTCGCTGATGCCTACGCGGGTAAAACCGGTGACGGCGCATACGACTTTACGCCGTGGTATCGCGAGGTGGCGCCGTTCATCCAGGAGCATGACCTACGTTTCGTCAACCAGGAAACCGTCATGGTGGACGAGAGCAAGGGCTACTCGTATTCGGGATATCCCACGTTCAATTCGCCCGAGTCGGCCGCCGAAGCCATCGTCGACACGGGCTTCAACCTGGTCAATTTCGCCACCAATCACACCTATGACCTGGGCACCTTCGGCATCGAAGAGAGCCACGAGGTATGGGATCGATACCCGCAGCTGCTCGTTGGCGGCAGCTATCTCACGCAGGAGGACCGCGAGACCGTCCACATGATCGAGCGCAACGGCATGACGTTCGCATTCCTCGCGTACACCTATGGCGACAACGCCTTCTCCGACCCCTCGCAGATGCCCAACAGCTACTACTCGTGCGCGTTCGACAAAGACGCCATCGAGGCCGACGTGAAACGCGCCCAGCAAGTTGCGGACGCGGTCATCGTGGCCATGCACTGGGGCACGGAGTATGTGAACGAGCCCAATGACCAGCAGGTGGACTACGCGAAATTCCTGGCCGACCTTGACGTTGACCTGGTGCTGGGCACACACTGCCACACCATTCAACCCGTTGAATATGTGACCGGCGACAGCGGCAACACCATCCCCGTGGTGTACGGGCTTTCGGATTTCATCAGCTGCTGGACCATCACCGACACTATCATCAGCGGCATCTTCAGCTGCGATTTCGTGGCGCAGGACGACGGCAGCGTGACGGTGGAGAACCTTGAGTGGCACCCCACGATTGAATGGGACGACGGCAGCGGCGAGCCCTACGTGCGCATGCTGGCAAACATGAATAAAAAGGAAACGAACGCCAACACCCGCACACCCGACGTGGCCGACGACTACACGTACCTGCGCGACCTCACCAACGAAGTCATCGGCGACGACGCGACAATCGTGTGGAAGTAACACACCTTTCCTCGCTTAGAATTGGCCGCCGCATAAGAAAAACCCCGACCGGGGATGGCTCCGGGTCGGGGCTTCGAAAGTGCTGCGCCGCCATACAGGAGGGGGAGGGAGCGGCGCAGCGCGCTTCGATAAGAGAGTGAGGTTAGCAGGACGCTAGAGCATCCCACTGAGCAGTCGCATTGGCCGGAAGGCCAACGAACTACTTGGCGGCCAAGGCCTTGCCCACCACGTAGCCCTGGGTGTGGCAACGACCGAGGGACAGGCCGGGCAGATCCATGGGGTAGTCGGGGCTGCCGAAGAAGTTACCTGCGCAGTTGCCGATGGCGTACAGACCCTCGATGGGGTTGCCGTCAGCGTCGAGCACGTTCATCTCGCCGTTCACGTTCACGCCGTGCACGATGGCGGACAGACGGATGTGGCGATGGATGCCGTAGAACGGCGGCTCGGTGATGGACTTGAGCCACTTGGCCTCCTTGCCCATGTCCTCGTCGATGCCCTTCTCCACGAGCTCGTTGTAGCGCTCGACGGTGGCCACGAAGTTGGTGGAGTCAATGCCCAGCTTCTCGGCGAGCTCCTCGAGCGTGTCGGCGGCGTAGGTGCCGATCAGGTCGGTGTACACGCCTTCCTTCTCGCCCTCGACCTCGGGCATGTAGGCTTCCATCATCTTGGGGTCGTAGAGCATGCCCGGCCAATCGGCGCAGTCGTCCATGTACTTGCTGTCGAAGATCTGGGAGTACCAGCCGGTGTCCTCGGCGCTGGTCAGGAAGTTGCCCATGTAAGCCATGGCGCTGCGGGCCTCGTTGCAGAAACGGGTGCCGTCGTCCTTGACGCACAGGAAGGGCATGTCGGCCATGGAGCCCGGGCCGGCGTCGAAGTCGTGCTGGACCTTGGAGCCGCACACGGGCTCCATGCGGGCGCCCGCCCACACCATCATCTTCTGGCCGTCGCCGGTCTTGTTCTGCTGCTTGCGGTCCATGTTGGCCATATCGGGGTTGTAGTAGGCCATCATCTCGTCGTCGTTGGTGTAGTCGCCGGTCGCGATGACCACGCCCTTGGCGCCGTTGAACTGCACGTACTGGTTGTCCAGCTCGGCGATGACGCCCACGACCTTGCCGGAGTCGTCCTTGACAAGCTGCTGGGCGGGGCAGGAGTAGAAGATTTCCAGGCCGTCTTTGCCGTCGAAGTAGGCGCACAGGTCCTGCATGCCGGTGCCGGTGTTGTAGGGCTTGGGGCCGAAGTCGAACGCGAAGTACTTGACGGGCTGGCCGTCGATGGTCTGGATGGTGCTGGTCCACTTGGCGGTGGTGTCCTGGATGGAGCAGCCGGCCTCGGTGGCCTTCTCCCACAGCCAGGTCAGAGCCTCGCCGGAATTCTTGGCCCACAGGTCAACCTGCTCGCGGTGGGAGCGCCACACGCACTGCTCGGTGATCCAAGAGGTGACGGCGGCCACGCCCGCGGGGCCCGTGCCCTCGGGGTCGGCGCTGTCCAGGATCAGCGAGTCGCAGGTGTTGCCCTGAGAGATAGCCTGGCTCTCCTTCTGGATGAGGGCGACCTTCGCGCCGGCCTCGGCGGCAGCGAGCGCGCAGGGAACGCCGGCAGCGCCAGCGCCCACGACCACGATGTCGAATTCCTTGGTCTCGGCGATGTCAGTGATGGGCTCCGGCTGCGCGAAGAATGCGGGCATGCCGTCCTCGGCCACCGCGGCACCGGTTTCGCTCGTGCCGGCGGTGCTGGGCGCGCAGCCCGCGAGCATGCCAGCGGTAGCGGCGCCGGCAGCGGCAACGCCTCCGAACTTGAACAGATCGCGACGAGTGAGTTCCATGTTCTCCTCCTTGTCGAGGGCCGGCGCTCCAGCGAGCACCGCCCGAATCGAGGCCGATTGATTGATGCGGTTTCGGCCTTCCTCCCTGGGGCGCACAAAGCAATGCGCCCTCGCGTCGCCCTTGAGTGACGCGGCCCCTCCCTTGGGGCAGCTCCGACAGTACGCGGTTTTTCCCGGCCCGCCATCGCCCAAGCGTCGAATTAATAGGTCTATTTCCTATAACCCCCTTTTGTAACCCCCTCTTCACCTGGGAAAACGCATTCAACCGTTTTATCGCGCGCATGCGCGTATCGGCGTTTTGCTTTACAATGCCGCGAGAGGGAGGGTAAGGGAGATCATGACAGGCACTGTTCAAGACACCGCACATACACCGCATCCAGGCGATTCGCGAGGCGTGTCGCCGAAGCACTCCGCCGACGAACACGCGTCGCTCGACGCGCAGGCAGCGGCACTCGACTCCGACGAGAAATCGGACGACGACCGCACGTCTCTGCTTTTCGGATTCATCCCCGTGGTGCCCCTGGCGTTTCTTGGCCTGGGCGTATACCGCGCCTGGATAGAAATCGCGTTCGTGGGGTCGTTCGTCGACTTTCCCTTCGACGCGTCGGCCCGCGACCTGTTCGACGGCACGATGGTGGCGGTCTCGCTTATCTGCGCGGCTCTTGCCAAGCGTATCGGACCCCTCTTCAACAAGCCAGGCATCCATATCGTAAGCGGCCTTTTGCTTGTTGCGTCGACGGTCTGCGTGTTCTTCTCATGCCTGCATCCGGAACTTGCCGGGGCGCTGGCCCCGATCGGAGCTCTCACGGGTGGCGTAGGCATCGCGTTTCTCATTCTGTTCTGGAGCGAACTCTACGGATGCCTGAACCCCATGCGCGTCGCCTCGTACTATTCGCTGGCCATCGCCGCCGGCGCCGTCATCATCTACATCTACCGCGGATTTGCATTCCCGTGGCTTTTCGTCATGACCGCCCTTTTGCCGCTGGCATCGCTGCTCTGCGTGCGCAACGGATTCCGAAGCCTGCCCAAACCGGAAAGGCCTTCAACGGTATGGGTGCAGCTTTCAGTGCCGTGGAAGGCGATTCTACTCATGGCTACCTACGCATTCGCCTACGGCATGCTGGAGGTGGCGTCGTATCAGAACTCGTTTGGCCCGCATTCTTCGCCGGGCACGGTCGTGGGCGCACTCGCGGTGTTCTTCGGCGTGGCGGCGCGCGGCAAGCGGTTTGACTTCGGGTTGGTGTATCGCGTGGCGCTGCCGCTTACCGTTGCGGCTCTTCTGCTGCTGCCCTCGTTCAACTTCATGGGCGGCGCGGCAAGCAGCTTCTGCGTTTCGGCGGGCTACACCATGCAGTCGATCATCATCATGCTCATCGTGGCGAACCTATGCTATCGCTACGGCGCCTCGGCCATCTGGCTTTTTGGCATAGAGCGCGGCATCAGGCAGATTTTCATGATGCTCGGGCGCGGCGTGACCGACGGCGCCCACGCGCTTAACCTGTTCGGCGGCAACGGCGAGGCGTTCATCTCGATCGTAAGCGCCATCGCCGTCGTGGCCGCAACCATGATTCTGATGTCCGAAGGCGAGCTGTCCAGCAGCTGGGGCGTGAAGGTGGTGCATCGCGTCAACGGGCCGAACGATGCCGATTCTATCGCCCCCGAGGTTTCCGAGGCCGAGCGCAAGCACGAGCTTGCCTCACGCGTGGCCGCCACGGCGCGCGAATACAAGCTGAGCGCTCGCGAGGAGGAAGTGCTGCTGCTTTTGGCCCAGCGCAAAACCGTGGGCATCATCGAGCGCGAACTGTTCATCGCCAACGGCACGGCAAAGGCGCACGTGCGCCATATCTACCAGAAGCTCGACATCCACACGCGCCAAGAGCTCTTCGACATGCTGGGCGTGGAGGCGGAAGGCCCCGCAGAAAAGAACTAGCCAGCAAGACGATGCCTGCTGGCTAGTCATATCGCGGTATTTGCCTTACGGCCGAGGCGCCCGGCCCCGCAAATCCTAGCGCTCCGACACGCTCTTCAGCGCCTGGGCGAGCTGATCGGGGCAGCTGGTGGGCTTGAAGCCGCACGTGGTGCCCTCGAGCGTGGAAATCACCTGATCGACCGGCATGCCTTCCACAAGCTTGCCGATGCCCTTGAGATTGCCGTTGCAACCGCCCATGAAGCTCACGTCGTGCACGCGACCGTCGCGGATGTCGAAGCTGATGGCGCGAGAGCAGGTGCCGTGGGTTTTGTAGGTATGCATGGTTTCCCCTTTTTCTTGATGAGGCGACGGCAGGAACCGCCGCCGATGAGTGGTTCGCAAAAAGTATAGGCGAGCAGAAAAACCCTGCGGGGCGCATCACGGGGCGTGCACCGAAAGCGCACGATGGGCAACCGGCTTGCCCAGGCGCAACCCAAGCCGACTCGACCATTCCCCGCTGGTGCACAGTCGACACAGCTCGCCCGACTCTCGCCAGCCCGAGCGGTTAGCCGCGCGCCTTCATGCGTCGCGCCAGCTTGCGCATGCGCACCGCCACGAGCAGCGCGCGACGAGCCTTGGGCGAGAACACCCGCATCGACACGTCGCGCGTACCCGCCGGAAGCGCTGTGTTGCCCAAATCATTCGCCATGGCAACGCGCTCGGGCTTGAACAGAAACGCCAGATAGCGCGCCGTGGCGTACAGCACGATCACCGCGGCAAATGCCGTCTCAGCCATCAGCAGCGCATGCAGCCACAGAGGATCGCCGAGAAGCGCCGTGGTTTTGGACAAGGCCGACGCCGTGATTACAAACGGGAAGGTAAACGCCGCATAGCTGGGATAAAACGGCAGCTTGAGCATGGGCGGAAGCTTGACCAGCACGAACACAAGAAACGCCTGAGCCAAAACCTCCATAGCAGCAACCACATGCACATTCGGCTCAAATACGGCGAAATACCCCGCGAGCGACAGGCTCATGGGCGCCGTGTAGATGCACAGCAGCGGCTTCGCGGGCTGAGGCGCCTCGTGCTGGGCATAACGCAGCGTGACCACCACGAGCAGCGCCAGATAGGCGATGAACCCGAACCACCAGATGCCGTGGCCCAGGGCCTCCATGCCGAACGTCGGCGACGTGATGGACGCCACGATGATGCCCACGTAGCAGACGAAGTACGTCGGAAACACCTGCGATAGGTCGAACTTGCGGATAAACGTCCAGGTAAACCAGATAATCCACAGCGCATGAGCGGCAACCGCGGCGGCCCAGAGCACAAACATTGCCCGCGGAGCAAGCGGCTCGAACAGCGCGGCTATCTGCATGGTGGCCATGAACGCGCCCACGGCCACGCTTGCGAAGATGGAATTGCCCAAGTCATGCTTGACCATGCTGGGAAAGAAGACCGCCTTCGCCACAAGCATCAGCAGAAGGACGACGGCAATCACGCCGAAAATCCAGGCGGCAGGCTCCCAATACGGTCGCAGAAGGCCGCCGAGCGCGACGAGTCCCAGGGCGAGGGCCCCAATCGGGATGGGCACACGCTTAATGGAGGTAGCGAGATATTGCAGTGGTGTGGGGTATGTTCTTTGTTCACTCATAGCGCGGGGCACTATAGCATGCCGCGCTGTGCGCTCTTTGGATTTTGCGCGACTACCATGCGACCATCATATAATACGGAAAGCCGCGTAAACCGACGCGCCCTGGGGCGCTCGGCGCGCGACAAGGCATAACCGCTGGCAAAGCGGCCGCCAGCCATCGATACGCACCAGGAAGGAGGACGCGCATGCGCAAGCCTATCTCATCGCTCGCAAGCTTCTTTGCCTGCTTCGCTCTTTCGGCGTGCATCGCCGCGCCCGCCTTCGCCGCAGACGCATCGGGTCGAAGCGGCCTGGAGGGCGCAGCCGAGGCGTTGCGCAACGAGTTGGCTCCCTCCATGCTCACCTACGATAAATTCCAAGAAGAACTCGGCGCTGAAGGCTCCGTGAGCATCGAGCATGCGCGCGTTCAGGGGCTGCAGGACATCATGTACGACGGCCAGCCCGAAACCCCCACGGTCACGCTCAAACTCGACAACGCCACGCTACGCGCCGGCGAGGATTTCGACATCGCGTTTTCCGGCGACAACGTGAATCCCGGCACCGTGGACGTGCTTATCACGGGCAAAGGCGCCTACACGGGCACCATCGAGACGTCGTTCACCATTTTGCCGGGCGACCTTTCGTATGCCACCGTGGACGTTATCCCTGATCAGGAGGAAACGGGCGGAGAGATTTGCCCCGCGCCCACGGTCAAGCTCGATGGCTTCGAGCTTACGCCCAACGTCGACTACACCGTCGAATATCGCCACAATGTCGAGGTTGGCACCGCCACCATCGTAATCGAGGGCACGGGGAACTGCTCGGGCGCCACGCGTGCCACGTTCGAGATTGTCGAGGCGCCGGAAGGCGGCAGCGCGGCGTCGCAGCCTTCGACGATACCCATGGTCGCCATTGCGCCCGTTATCGTTGCGGCGGCGGCGCTCATCGCTATCGGCGCGTTCGCCCTACGCCGCAAGAAGGCGCAGCGCTAGCCGAGGAACGCCGAGAGGTCGTCTTCCTCTTCTTCCTGTTCGCCACCATCGGTGAATTCGCCCCATGCGCTGGAATCGGCGAACTTGAGGAACGTCTCGGGGTCAAGCTCCATGCGCAGGCGGTCATCGCCAAACGTTGCGGAGAAGAACCCTTCGAAGGCCTCCTTGACGGCATCGTTCACAGGAGCCGAGAACCAGATCCACGCATTCGTAGGCCCGTTGTACTCGTCGAAATCGGCACCGAGGCCCGCATCCACGTAGCGGCCGTCGTTGTACTGCAGCACATAGCCGTCGATGGCGAAATGCCCCGTGAATTCCGTACGCGTAGCTACCCCTTCAATGGAGTTGTCCACGCTGTTCGACTTCTCGAGGAACGTTATCTGCACGTCGTCGGACTGGATGCCCTCCCCGAACGTGAACTCGTGTTCATACACATCGCTCATTGGATTCCTCCGTTCTTCGTTTTATGTCAGCTGGATAGCTTACTCGAAGCGGCGACCTTACGGCCGCCGCTTTCCATCAAATCAAGCAAATTGAGGGCTAATTGTCATCCGTCTGTTCCGCGATGCGCGTTACCGGCTTCGGCATCCGCCTAGGCCATGGCGGCTTCGTAGCCTTCCTCCACCACCGCAGCGATAAGCTCCTCGTCCGACACGTCGGAGGAGAGCTCGACGACGGCGCTCTTCGCGTCCAGGTCGACGTTCGCAACCGTCACGCCGTCGACGGCCTCGAGCGCTTTCTTCACATGCTTGACGCAGTTCTGGCACATCATGCCTTCCACATGCAGAGTCTTTTCCATGACTGATTCCTTCCTTAGAGATTGGCTTTCGGTATCGCTTGCCGCCAACCCTTCATGGTCGGACGGCGAATCGATCGATAGGGTTTTGCAGGCGACCGCTGCAGCATCATTGGCATGAGACGCGGCAATCTCGGGCGTTTCTTCACCTTGCGCCTCGGCGTTTACAGCGAAGCCCTTATTCTGCGACGTATCGGCTGGGTCGGAGATTGCCCCATGAGAGCCGGGCGCGTCTTGGGGTGAAGCACCATACATCGGCGCATCGGCGGCATGCATGAACTTCGGCTTCCATCCGCGCAGACGCAGGGCATTGCTCACCACGCAGACCGAGCTGAGGCTCATGGCCGCAGCCGCAATCATGGGATTGAGGTTGATGCCCGCCCAGCTGAGCGCACCTGCCGCCACCGGAATGCAGATGGCGTTGTAGAACAGCGCCCAGAAGAGGTTCTGTTTGATGGTGCGCATCGTGGCGCGTGACAGCTGGATGGCGGCGGGCACGTCCAGCAAATCGCTTTTCATAAGCACCACGTCGGCGCTCTCGATAGCGATGTCGGTGCCGGCGCCGATGGCGATACCCACGTCGGCGCGAACAAGCGCGGGAGCATCGTTTATGCCGTCGCCCACCATGGCAACACGCCCGCCCTCAGCCAGACGCGCAACCTCAGCCGCTTTGTCCTGCGGTAGCACGCCAGCAATCACCTGGCCGATACCGCATTTCTGCTGCACGGCGCGGGCGGTGCGTTCGTTGTCGCCCGTAATCATGACCGTATTCACGCCCATGGCGGCGAGCTCGGCAATAGCCTGCGCACTTGTGGGCTTTACCTCGTCGGCCACGGCGATCATGCCCAGCGCTTTGCCGTCGCGCGCGAAATAGAGGGGCGTCGCCCCTGCATCCGCCGCCCGCTCGCCCGACAGCGCAAGCGCACCCAGTTCGACACCTTCGCCCTTCATGAGACGTGCGTTGCCCGCGACGCATGTCGCGCCGTTCACGATGGCGCGCACGCCGCCGCCTGCTATCTGGACGAAGTTCGACACTTCGGCAGACGTGGCAGACGAGGACGCTTTGGACTGCGAATCCCCTGCCTGAGCTGTACTCATTTCCGCATAGGCCACTATCGCCTGCGCCAGCGGATGCTCTGAAAGCTTTTCCACCGAATATGCCGTCAAAAGCAGCTCCTGCTCGGTTGCTCCTGTGGCACATTCGACCGAAACCACACTGGGCACACCGCGCGTGATGGTGCCGGTCTTGTCCAATACGACCGTTTTCACATCATGCGCTGTTTCGAGCGCCTCGGCAGACTTGATAAGCACGCCATGCGTGGCGCCGCGCCCCGTGCCCACCATAATCGCCGTGGGCGTAGCAAGACCCAGCGCACACGGGCACGAAATGACCAGCACCGTGATGGCATGCGTGAGCGCGGTCTGGAACGAGCCGCCGGCAATCATCCAAATCGCGAACACGGCCACGGCGATGGCGATGACCGCCGGCACGAAAATGCCGCTGATCTTGTCGGCCATTTTCTCGATAGGAGCCTTGGTGCTGGTAGCCTCGTCCACCAGGCGAATGATGCCGGCAAGCGTGGTGTCGCCGCCCACGCGTTGCGCCTGCATCTTGAACCAACCGGACCGGCTGACGGTAGCGCCCGTCACGTTGCTGCCGACGGCTTTTTCCACCGGCACGCTTTCGCCCGTGATAGCCGATTCGTCCACGGCGGCGGAGCCTTCCAGCACCACGCCGTCAACCGGGACGCTCTCCCCCGCTTTCACCACCAGGACATCGCCCACGCGCACCTGCTCGATGGGAACCTCCACCTCGGCACCTTCGCGTATAACGACGGCAGTTTTGGGCGAAAGGTCCATGAGCGCCTCGATGGCGCCGGTAGTCTTGCCCTTGGCGTGAGCCTCGAAATACTTGCCCAGCGTGATGAGCGTCAGAATCATGGACGCCGAATCGAAATAGAGATTCATGGACGCTTCATGCGCCGCGTGCGTGTCGCCTGCGCCCAGCGCTGCGCCCATGACGTAGATCATCGCGATGCCGTACGCCGTCGACGCGGTAGACCCCAGCGCGATGAGCGAATCCATGTTGGGGGCGCCGTGGAACAGGCTCTTGAATCCGCCGCTGAAGAATTTGAAGTTGACGAAAATCACCGGAAGCAGCAGCAAGAACTGCGTGAACGCAAACGGCAGCATGCCGGCGTCGCCCTGGAAGAATGCAGGAATGGGAGCACCCACCATGTGTCCCATGGCCAGGTAGAACAGCGGCACGCAGAACACGATGGACACGATGAGGCGCATGCGCATATGGCGCTCGTTTGCCGCCGCGAGCTCGCTCGACCTCTTTTGCGCCGCCATAGGCGAAGGAGCGCCTGATGCCTCCGTCGACGTGCCAGCGCCTCCGATGCCGTCCCCGGCTATCGCGGCAGCACCGCCAAGCATGCCTTCGCGCGGCATAGCGCCATAGCCCGCTTTGTCCACGGCGGCGCAGATAGCAGCATTCACCTGGGCAATCGCGTCGGGCGATTCGTCGGCGTACTCGACTTCCATGCTGTTTTTGAGCAGGTTGACCGCGACGTCGGCCACGCCGTCCACCTTGGCAGTCGCCTTTTCCACGCGCGCCTTGCAGGCGGCGCACGTCATTCCAGTTATATCGAACGTCGCCTTCATTACATGAACTTCCTTATCAGCTTCATAGCCTCATCCACCACTTCGACGTTGCCAGCGCGCACCTGCTCGACCACGCACGTTTCCATATGATCTTGTAGGATGATTTCCGCTGTGCGGTGGATGGCCGATTCCGCTGCGGCAAGCTGAGTGAGCACATCGCCACAGTAACGGTTGTCTTCAATCATAGCCTTTACGCCGTTGAGCTGGCCAATCGCGCGGTTCAAGCGCTTCTGGATGTCAGCCTGAAACGCCTCGCTGCGCTCGGTGTCTTTATGGCGGCATTCGCAGCAACCGTGCTCAGGCACACCGCCGCATGTGGTCTGCTCGCACGCAGCGTCCTCGGCGCATTCGGTCTGATTGGATACGCCCACCTGATTGAACTCTTGCTTCGCAGCCAATGTGCCTCTCCCGTTCTTCGCCGCTCGTCATTCCTCTTATACCCACAGGGGGTATCTTTGAAGCATTATATACCCCCTATGGGTATTTGCAATCATTAATCCAATCTCTATAGAAAATGATGCCGACGCACGGGGAGATTGAAACGTGGCCGGCGAAGCCATAAATATCTCTACGGCAAGATTCCGCACGCCTACCACGATTGTTTTTCGCGCATTGCGAACATATATAAACATAGAGCTCTCGTTTTGCTTGAGAGGCTCCTTCAACTGAACGCTCTCCCAATTTTGGCATCCTAATAATGTGGAAAGGGGCCGGTTCACACTGAACCGGCCCCTTGGGAATGAAGCAAATAGTCCTTGCCTTTACGCTTACGCCTCGGGCACCTCGTAGGCGCCGTCGGCAGGCTCGTCGGGCCGCACGCTTTCCACGACCTGCGGGTTCTCTACCTTGCAGGTGTAGCCCTCCACGATGTCCATATCGATGGTCACCTTGGAGCCTTCCATCACGTGGCCCGCGATCATTTCGTTGGCGATGCGGTCCACCACCTCGCGCTGCACCAGGCGCTTCAGCGGACGAGCGCCATACACCGGATCGAAGCCGTCGATGGCAAGCTGCTCCACCGCAGCAGGCAGCACCTCGAGCGTGATACGGCGGTCGGCCAGACGCGCACGCACGTCCTTGAGCTGCAGCTCGACGATGGGCTCCATCTCGGCGGACGTGAGCGGATTGAACGTGATCACGTCGTCGATACGGTTCAGGAACTCAGGCCTGAACGTGGCACGCAGAGCATCCTGAATCTGGTTCTGGAGTTCGGCGAGCTTCTTGGCGGCGTTCGCCATGTTGCCCGACATCATGTCTTCCATCAGGTTGCCCATGTTCTCGCCCTCGTTCTGGCGACTGAACTCGCTGATGGACTGGCTGCCTACGTTGGACGTCATGATAATCACGGCGTTCTTGAAGCTGACCACGCGACCCTGGCCATCGGTCAGACGACCGTCATCGAGCACCTGCAGCAGGATGTTGAACACATCCGGATGTGCCTTCTCCATCTCGTCGAGCAGGATGACGCAGTACGGGCGACGGCGCACGGCCTCGGTGAGCTGGCCGCCCTCGTCATAGCCCACATATCCCGGAGGAGCACCAATCAGGCGCTGCACGCTGAACTTCTCCATGTACTCGGACATGTCGATACGCACCATGGCGCGCTCGGTGTCGAACAGATACTCGGCCAGCGCCTTGGCGAGCTCGGTCTTGCCCACGCCCGTGGGGCCCAGGAACAGGAAGCTGCCGATGGGTCTGTCGGGGTCGGAAAGGCCCGCGCGGTTGCGGCGAATAGCGCCTGCCACGGCCTTCACGGCCTCATCCTGGCCGATGCCGCGCTCGTGCAGCTTGTCCTCCAGATCGACCAGCTTGGCCATCTCGCCCTGCATCATCTTGGACACGGGGATGCCCGTCCACGCGCTCACGACTTCAGCGATTTCCTCTTCGCCAACCTCCTCTTTGAGGATGGCGCCGTCGCCCTGCTTAGCGCTCACGGCCGCCTCGGCAGCCGCCAGCTGGCGCTGCAGTTCAGGGATGCGCGCGTAGCGAATCTCAGAGGCCTTGGCAAGGTCGCCCTCGCGCGTGACCTGCTCTTCCTCCACGTGTGCCGCATCGATCTCGGCCTTGAGGCGCTGCACGTTCTCAATGGCGTCCTTCTCGTTGCGCCACTCGGCCTTGCGGGCGTCGAGCGATTCCTTATCGGTCGCCATCTGGCGACGCAGCTCTTCCAGGCGCTCCTTGCTGGCGGGGTCGTCCTCCTTCATGAGCGCCTGCTCTTCGATCTGCATCTGCGTGTACTTGCGCTCAGCGGCATCAATCTCTTCCGGCATGGAGTCGATCTCGATGCGCAGGCGGCTGGCCGCCTCGTCCATCAGGTCAATCGCCTTGTCGGGCAGGAAGCGGTCGGCGATGTAGCGGTTGGACAACTCCGCCGCGGCCACGATGGCGCCGTCGGTGATGCGCACGCCGTGGTGAATCTCGTACTTCTCCTTCAGGCCACGCAGGATGGCGATGGAGTCCTCCACCGAAGGCTCGCCCACCAGCACCGTCTGGAAACGGCGTTCGAGCGCGGCGTCCTTCTCGATGTACTTGCGATACTCGTCGAGCGTGGTGGCACCGATGGCGTGGAGCTCACCGCGAGCCAACGCAGGCTTGAGCATGTTGCCTGCATCCATAGACGAATCGCCCGTGGAGCCGGCACCTACGATGGTATGCAGCTCGTCGATGAACAGAATGATGCGGCCTTCGCTCTGCTTGACCTCGCGCAGCACGGCCTTCAAGCGGTCCTCGAACTCGCCGCGGTACTTCGCGCCTGCCACCATAGCACCCAGGTCGAGCGCGATGATGTCGCGGTCCTTCAGACTGGAAGGCACGTCGCCCGCCACGATACGCTGGGCCAGGCCCTCGACGATTGCCGTCTTGCCTACGCCGGGCTCGCCAATGAGCACCGGGTTGTTCTTGGTGCGGCGCGAAAGCACCTGGATGGTACGGCGAATTTCCTCGGAGCGGCCGATCACCGGGTCGAGCTTGCCCTCGCGGGCCTGCTGGGTGAGGTTCTGGCCGTACTGGTTCAGCGCATCGAGCTCGATAGAACCCTGCTGATCGGTCACACGCGCGTCGCCACGAAGGTTCTCGTAGGCCTCCTCGACCGTTTTACGCGTAACGCCCAGCGCGTTGAGCTGCTTGCCGGCCTCGCCGCCGTCCTCGGCCAGCGCGATGAGCAGATGCTCGCTCGTGGCATAGCTATCGCCCATCTTCTCAGCGATTTTGACCGCGTTGTCGATGGTCTTCATCAGGCCCTGCGAGGGGATGGCCATGCCAAGCCCGCCGCTGGTGACCTTGGGCGCGTTGTCGATAGCGGCATCGACGTTGCGCTTGAGCTGCGTCGGGTCAGCGCCGACGCGCTTGATGATGGCGGAGAGGTTGTTCTCTCCGGAGTCGAGCAACGCCTTGAGCAGATGGATGCCCTCGATCTGCGCCGCCGAGGCGTCGTTCGCAATGCTCATTGCAGCCTGGAAAGCCTCCTGAGCAGTGATTGCAAGTTTGTCTAATCTCATGATTCCTCCTGACGGCTTCCTCTGACGGGCATCTTGCCTTTCAGAACCTGCGTTCCTTTAGTCACGACCACAAGGTCGCTCCTGTCAGGAACGCAGAACCTTCAAGGCAATCTGCTCCGTCAGAGAAACCCTGTCTCCACCTTAGTTGAGTCTGCGAATCGCTCGCGGTTCGGGCAGCATGAGCGCCGTTACGTTCTCGCGCGTCTCGAGCTCGTGCACGCGGTCGGCGAGGCGGCGAACCTTCTTGTGGAGGTCGTCGATCTCTTTGTCGCGCTCGTCGATGCGGCCCTTAAGGTCGAGGATGCGGATAACGCCGGCGAGGTTGATGCCCTCGCTGGTGAGTTCGTTGATCAATTCCAGCCTTTCGATATCGGCCTGCGAATACATGCGCGTATTGCCGCTCGTTCGCTGCGGCGTCACCAGGCCTTTTTGCTCGTAGATGCGCAGCGTTTGGGGATGCACCCCGGCGAGCTGGGCCGCTACACCAATCATGTACAGCGGTGTATCCCTGTCGGCCATGATTCACCATTCCTTCCAACCTACTTCGCAGCACCCTGCTGGCCTGCGAAAACGTTTGCGCACCTTCGTGCGTCCCCCGCCGACGTTGCGCCGGCGGTATCGCCTATCTCACATTCAGACCGGCGCGCACATCCTGCCCGGCGGCCTCGCAAGCCGCCTGGAAATCGCGCATGGCCTGCTCCTGAGCGGGCGTCATGCTCTTGGGAATCTGGACCTGCAGCGTGATACGCAGCGATCCGGTTTCGCCACCCTTGACGTTGGGAGCGCCCTTGCCCTTCACGCGCAGCACCGTGCCGTCTTGGCATCCCGCAGGCACATGCACGCGAATCTTCGTGCCATCAGGTGCGGGAACCGTGACATCGGCACCCAACGCGGCCTCGGCCATCGTGATGGGGACATTCATCAGCACGTCGGCACCGTCGCGCGAGAACACCGGATGCGGGCTGATGCGCGTGGTCACCAGCAGATCTCCGTTTTCGCCGCCGTTCGTGCCCGCGGCACCCTTGCCGCGGAACCTCACGCGCCCGCCGTCAACAGCGCCCGCAGGCACCTTCACGTCGAGCGTTTCGGCAGCCGCCGCACCGGGAAGCTTCACGCTGACCTTCTTCGTGCAACCGTGGAACGCCTCGTCGAAACTCACGTTGAGCGTGACGTTCATATCGCGGCCCTGCTGCGGACGAGGTGCGTAGCCCGCACCGTATCCGCCGTAGCCGCCACGCTGCTGGCCGCCGAAGCCGCCGCCGAAAATATCGCCGATATCCCAGCTGCCGCCGAATGCGCCCTCGCCGCGGCGAATGCTTTCAAGGATGTCAGCCCAGCTGCCGAAGCCGCTAAAGCCCTGACCGCCGCCGAAAGGAATGCGCTGCTCGTCTGCCGTGCCGTACTGGTCGTACAGCTTGCGCTTCTTCTCGTCCGACAAGACCTCGTAGGCCTCGTTGATTTCCTTGAACTTCTCTTCGTCACCGCCGGCGTCGGGATGCATCGTGCGTGCCAGCTTGCGGTACGCCTTTTTTATCTCGTCCTGGGTGGCGGTGCGAGACACGCCGAGCGTCTTGTAGTAGTCCGGAGTCGCAGCCACGATCCACCACCTCTTTCTCTCCTACAACGAAGGCGGACAACCTGCCCGCCTTCCTACAGTTACATGTATCTCATAGGTCGCTGAAAAGTCAGCGAGGGTTTCCGCAGTGCCCGAGATTGGCGTGATGGCGAAGGCGTAGCGTACTTTGTACGTGAGCCTTTGCCAGCGCGGCAAGATTGGGTGCTGCGGGAAGCCGCAGCGGCGGCCCGTTCCGTTGGCCGGCAGGCCGACGGAACATCCGAACCTGCCCGCCTTCCTACAGTTGCTATTCTTGCTCGTCGCCTTCTGCGGGCTCCGGCTCGCGCTTGGGGCCGCCGGTGGCAAGCGTCACCATTGCGGGACGCAGCACCTTCTTGCCCAGACGATAGCCCTTCTGGAACACCTGCGCCACGGTCTCGTCCGGCACGCTGGCGTCATCCACGGTGGCGACCGCCTGATGCTCGAGCGAATCGAACGCCTTGCCGGCGGGGTCGATTGCCTCAAGCCCGTGCTTCGCGAAAACGCCGTTCAGCTTGGTGTTGATGGCCTTCACGCCATCGAGCAGTCCCGCCTCGCCGTTCTTTTCCGCATGAGCGATGGCGCGCTCGAAATCATCAAGCACGGGAAGCACATCGTTCATGAGCTTCTCGGCCGCGCGGGCACGCATCTCATCGGCTTCAGCAGCGGTGCGCTTGCGATAGTTATCCCAATCCGCCTGCAGGCGAAGGTACTTATCGCGAAGCGCCGCGGCCTCTTGCTCGGCCTTGGCAAGACGCTCGGCCTGCTCGACCACGGCATCGGCCTCGGCGGCAATATCGGCGTCTTCGGCCTTTTCGGCGGCGCCTTCAGGAGCCTCCTCCGCCGCAGCGGATTCGGCATCCTGCACCTTGGCGCTTTCGGCCTGAGGGGCGAAGCCGCTGGCAGCAGCGGCCCCTTCGTTCTTGTCGTCGCTTCCCTCGATGGGAATCTCGCGAGCCTCGGGGGCGACTTTCTTGGCGTCGTCCTTAGCCATGATTACTTACCTTCGTTCTTGTCGTCTACGACCTCATAGTCGGCCTCAATCGGACCGTCATCCGCCGGGCTGGAGGTGCCGGCAGCGCCCGGGGCGCCCTGCGCCTGCTGCGTGCTGTACACCACCTCGGCCAGCTTGTAACCGGCCTGCTGCAGCTTCTCGCCGGCGGCCTTGATGGCGTCGATGTCGGTACCAGCCAGAGCGTCCTTGGCCTCCTTGATGGCGTCCTCGGCAGCCTGCTTGGTTTCGGCAGGAACCTTATCGCCCAGGTCGGACAGGGTCTGCTCGGTGGCGTTCACCAGCGAGTCGGTGTTGTTGCGAGCCTCGATTTCGGCCTTGCGGGCCTCGTCCTCGGCGGCATGGGCCTCGGCGTCCTTAACCATGCGATCCACTTCGTCATCGGACAGAGCGGTGGAGCCGCTGATGGTGATCTGCTGCTGCTTGCCGGTGCCCAAATCCTTAGCGGACACGTTCACGATGCCGTTGGCGTCGATGTCGAACGTGACCTCAATCTGAGGCACGCCACGGCGGGCAGCCGGGATGCCGGTCAGCTGGAAGCGGCCCAGCGTCTTGTTGTCGGCAGCCATCTGGCGCTCGCCCTGCAGGACGTGGATCTCAACAGACGTCTGGTT
>NZ_CALUMA010000065.1 GCF_944321625.1 uncultured Slackia sp. | reverse complement strand
AGCGCTTTTATCTGTTCGCCGGTTGCCATAGCATACCTCCTCTCTCCACACATTCTTCGCAATTCTACCGCGTATGTCGAATCCGATCAGCGAGGTTCTAGGCGAAGGGATAAATTATCCATTGGAGTTGAACACCTCCCGCGCGCTCCCACGCACGACCAGCCCCAGGTCAAGCGCGCGATACAGATACCGCGCGGCGTACGAGCAATACGGCCGCCACAGGTCGCACACCACGGTGCGCACGCCCGCATCGGTCACGGGCGCGCCATACAGCCACTCGAACGACTTGCGGAACGTGAGGTCGCTTACGGGCAGCACGTCGGGGCGGTTCAGGTGGAACAGCATGAACATGTGCGCGGTCCACTCGCCGATGCCGGGCAGCGCGGTGAGCCATGCGTGCACGGTCTCGTCGTCTTCGCCCGCAAGCGCCTCGAGGTCGCGTTCGGTCACGGTGCGCGCCAGGTTCGCCAGGCATTCGGCTTTGCGCTTCGACACGCCGATGCCGCGGATCTCCTCGACGGTCAGCGCGCCCAGCGTCTCGGGCGCTATTCTGCCGCCGCACAGATCCCGCAGGCGCGCGTCCATCGTGGCCGCCACCTTCGTCGAGAGCATCTGCTCGATGATCGAATGCGCCAGGTTCGCGAAGCCCGATTCCGACGCGTGACATTCGATCGACCCGATGCGCTCGATAAGCCGCGCAAGCCGCCAGTCCCGTTCGCGCAGGTGCGCCACGGGAGGGGAGTCGATGTCGATTATGGTTGCGGTGCTTGCAGTACTCGTGATCCTGCCGTTCGGTCGTCTGATCACGCCTCCACAGGCTCCTTCCGCGGTCTTCCAGCTCCGCGGGGCGATGCCTTCCGCACCGCAATGCTCGATTCGGTAACGTAGGTTCGCCTGCCGTTTCGGTAACCTTCGAGCAGCCCTGCGTCGATCATGTGCGTGATGCGTCCTGCCGACACGCCCAGCTCGCGTGCTGCCTGCGCCGCGGAGACAACGGGGCCGTTCACGATGTACGATTCATCGACCTCGAAGAACACGCACAGGCGCTCGGATCCTTCAGGCGCTTCCTCGCGGCAGTATTCAGGGACGGGCTCGCCGTGTTTGAGATGCGATGCCACCCAGGTTTTTGCGGCATCAGCGGCCATATACGCCGCATCGTGATAGTCGTCGCCGTCGGTGAAGCAGCCGGGCAGGGTGGGAAACTCCACGCTGTAGCCGCTGCCCTCTTCAGGCGTCAAGATCGCGTCGAAAATATACGTTCCCATCATACGTCCTTTCGGGGCGTCGCCTGCATCCATCCTGCGGCTTTCGCAATACTGCGATACGTGCCCAGTTTGACCTCTTTGCGGGATGTGGGCACGCTGATCGTGACGCCGTCTTTTCGGAAAAGGACATGGCTTCCTTTTCCGCTTTCCTCTTCCCAGCCCTCTTTCCTGAAGCGTTTGAGGATTTCCCGCACTTCTTGCTCTTTCGGCATCGGTCTCCTTTGCGGGAAAATTATAAAGTATTGCTAATTATTATTCAAATCTAGTGTTAGTATAAAACAAATGTTCTATTTTAGATAGGCGGACGCATAGATGACGAAAACGAATTCACTAACAAGCACGGCATTCTCGGTGCGTAGTGTTTCGCCTGGCGCAATGGATGTCGTGCTGATTTCGTTTACGTATAGGTAAACGAAATCAGCAGCTCGTCGTTTTCGCGCGTCGATTCGCCGCCTTAGCGCATCTTGGGCAGCTTACTCGCGCTGCGGTTCCTTTCTTGGTCGGCTCGCGTCCTCCGTCCGACGGATCCGCGCGGTTTTCCGACAGAATAGCCCGACTTATTGTCGAAAAGCCACGCTGATTCGCACGTAGGTGCGCCTTCGCTTCGACTGCCGGTCGTTCGCTGCTACAATACCCCGCAGGCGCATCGCCGCCCACCGCCCACCACCTTTCACCAGACAGGAGGCCCTCATGAGATACGTCCTCACCGGCGATTCCGATTGCCCCATCGCCCAGCTCGCGCTTCTGCGCGGCGAATCGGTTCGGATCGAATCGGGCAGCATGGTGTATTCGCGCGGGGTCGAGCTTTCGGGCGGCCTCAACACGAAGAAGAAGGGCCTCGGCGGCGTGTTCAGCGCCATCGGCCGCAGCATCACGAGCGGCGAGTCGATGTTCATCACCACCGCCACGGGCACGGCCGACGTGGGCGAGCTCGCCATCGCGCCCGCCATCCCCGGCAAGATCACGTGCCTCCAAGCCGACGCCCAGCACCAGTACCGCCTGAACACGGGCACGTTTCTGGCGTGCGACGCCACGCTTGACTACTCGATGGTCAACCAGGGCATCTCAAAAGCCCTCTTCGGCGGCACGGGCGGCCTGTTCGTCATGGAGACAAACGGCACCGGCGCCATCCTCGTCTCGGCGTTCGGCGACCTGTTGACGATCGACGTGACGCCCGCCTCGCCCGTCACCATCGACAACGAGCACGTGGTCGCCTGGGACGCGAGCCTCGACTACCGCATCGAGGTCGCAAGCGGCATGTTCGGCTTCACTACCGGCGAAGGCCTCGTGAACACGTTCACCGGCACCGGGCAGGTCTACATCCAAACGCGCAACCTGCGCAACCTCGCCCAGGCGATGCACCCTTACCTGCCCACGTCGGCGAACTAGCATCTGCGCGAGAAAGGATCCCCCATGTCCGTTCTGTTCGTGGAATACCCGAAATGCTCGACGTGCAAGAAAGCGAAGAAGTGGCTCGACGACCACAACGTCGACTACACCGACCGCCACATCGTCGAGGACAACCCGACGGCCGCCGAACTGGCCGAATGGCAGAGGAGAAGCGGGCTTCCCGTGCGCCGGTTCTTCAACACGAGCGGCATGCTCTACCGCGAGCGCAACGTCAAGGCGCTGCTTGACGCGGGCATGGCCGACGCCGACGCCTTCGCGCTGCTCGCCGAAAACGGCATGCTCGTCAAACGCCCCATCGTCGTGGGCGACGACTTCGTGCTCGTCGGCTTCAAAGAGGCCGAATGGGAGCGCACGCTGCTCTAGAGGATATGAGAGGCGGCCGGAGCCCCCTCTTTCCCCGGCTCTCCTCGGCGGCGCTCGCCTTCATGTTCTACCTGGGGCTCGTGCCAAAAGCGAGCGTCGCCGCGGTGCGCCGCCTTGCGACTCGAAAATGAGAAAAGGGGACAGTCCCTTTTTCTCGTTCCGCGCATAAGGGGTCGAGCAGCTTTATCGAACC
>NZ_CALUMA010000064.1 GCF_944321625.1 uncultured Slackia sp. | reverse complement strand
ACGAGGCCATAGCGCGCGGCGCGTGGGAGGCCGGTGCCATGATCGGCGTGGCGTATCCCGGCACACCCTCAACCGAGACCATGGAATCGTTCGCGAAATACCCCGAGGTCTATGCCGAATGGTGCCCGAACGAGAAGGTTGCCGTTGAGGTGGGGCTGGGCGCATCAGCCGCAGGGCGGCGCGTGCTTTCCACGATGAAGCACGTGGGCGTCAACGTGGCGGCCGACCCGCTGTACACGGCGGCGTACACCGGCGTGGGCGGCGGCATGGTGATTCTGGCCGCCGACGACCCGGGCATGCATTCGTCGCAGAACGAGCAGGACTCGCGTTTCCACGCCATGGCATCGCATATTCCCATGCTGGAGCCTTCCGATAGCTCCGAGGCGCTCGCCTTCGCGCGTGACGCGTTCGAGCTGTCCGAGCGCTTCGACCTGCCTTTTATGCTGCGCTCCACCGTGCGCGTGTCGCATACCAAATGCCCTGTGAAGGTGGGGGAGCGCACCGAGGCGGCCGTCGTGCCCTACGAGAAGAACCCTGCGAAGTGGGTCATGATGCCCGCATTCGCAAAGCCGCGTCGCATCGATCTTGACGAGCGCATCGCCCGCGTGCGCGCGTTCGTGGACGAATGCCCCTACAACGTCGTGGAGCAGCGCTCTGCGGAGGTGGGCGTCATCTGCGCCGGCGCCACGTATCAGCATGTGCGCGAGGGTTTGCCCGAGGCAAGCGTGCTCAAGTTGGGCATCACCTGGCCTCTTCCGGCCGGTATGATTCGTGCGTTCGCCGACGCGGTGGATAAGCTCTACGTCATCGAGGAGGCGTCCGATTACCTGTCCACCCAGGTTCGCGCCCTGGGCGTCCAAGTGGAGCCGACCCCTGCGGGTCTTCCCGCATACGGCGAGCTCACTCCTTCTATGATCGCTCAGGCGTTCGGCGCCGATGCTCCCACCGTGCGCGAGGTTCCCGCCGGCGTTCCCGGCCGGCCTCCGGCGCTGTGCCCGGGCTGCCCCCATCGTCTGGTGTTCCGCGAGCTTTCCCGCATGCGTGCCATCGTGACCGGCGACATCGGATGCTACACGCTCGGCGCTCTGCCGCCCCTTTCCGCCATGGACACATGCGTGGACATGGGTGCTTCCATCTCGATGGCCCACGGTTTTGAGCTGGGCCTGGGCGAGGGCAAGCATCGCCCCGTGGTGGCCGTCATCGGCGACTCCACGTTCGCGCATTCGGGCATCACCTCGCTGCTCAACACGGTGTACAACTGCGGCAGCGGCACGGTGTGCATCCTTGACAACCGCACCACGGCGATGACCGGCCATCAAGGTAACCCGGTGAACGGCATCACGCTGCAGAAGCGCCCCTCGCGTGAGCTCGACCTGCCCACGCTCGTGCGTGCGCTGGGCGTCGAGGACGTTCGCACGGTGGATCCGATGGATCTTGCCGCCGTGCGCGAGGCGCTCGCCGAGGCCACCAAGTCTGACTGTTTGAGCGTTATCATTTTCGTCTCGCCCTGCGCGCTGCTCACCAAGGAGCGCAAGCCGGCGTATTCGGTGAAACCCGATTGCCGCTCATGCGGCATCTGCTCGCTCATGGGCTGCCCCGCCATTTCGCGCGATCCCGAAACGGGCAAGGCATCGGTCGACGCGTCGCTGTGCGTAGGCTGCGGCCAATGCGCGCAGATATGCCCGTTCGGCTGCTTCATCCAGGAGAAGGGGGCGCATCATGAGTAGCACCAAGACCGTCATGCTGTGTGGCGTGGGCGGCCAGGGCGCCCTTCTTGCCGCCGATATTCTTGCGCGATGCGCCATGGCCTGCGGCCAGGACGTCAAGCTGTCCGAGATTCACGGCATGGCTCAGCGCGGCGGCGCCGTAACCACCGTCATCCGCCTGGGCGACAAGGTTGCCTCCATGGTCGCCGACGAGGGCCTGGTGGACTGCCTGGTGGCGTTCGAGACCACCGAGGCGCTGCGCAACCTGCCGTACCTCGCCGAGGGCGGCAGCATGTTCGTGAGCGACGAATCCATCGAGCCGCTCCCTGTGCTCATGGGCAAGGCAAGCATGCCTCGCGCTCCGCGCAAGACGCTGCAGGAGCTGGGCGCCGCCGTCATTCCCGCGGGCGTTCTTGCCAAGCAGGCCGGCAGTTCCAAAGCGGTGAACGTGGTGCTTCTGGGCGCGCTTTCGACGCGCCTGCCGTATCCCGAGGACCTGTGGCGCGAGACCATCGCGCGCCGCGTGCCTGAACAATTCAAGGACATCAATCTGACCGCTTTCGAGCTCGGTCGCACGTGGGCGCAGGAGAACGCTCCCCGGGCGACCGCGTAAGCGCGCAAGCACGGCAATCCCGGATTCATGAAGGAGCTCCTATGAGCATTTCGCAGATCAGCGTTTTCATCGAAAGCAAGCCTGGCATGATGAAGCAGGCGCTTGACGTTATGGCTGCGGCGGGTGCGAATATCCGCGGCTACTGCGCGTCCGATACGGGCGACTTCGGCATCGTGCGCTTTGTTGTGGACAACACCGAAGCCGGTCTGAAGGCGTTGGTGGACAACGGGTTCGCCGCCAAGGTCAAGCCCGTGGTTTGCGTGCGCCTGAAGGACGACCCCGGCGAGCTGAGCCGGGCTCTGGGCGTCATCGCGCAGGCCGGCATCAACCTAGAATACAGTTATTCCCTGGTGGGGACGTATATCTGTCTCCAGGTCGAAGGCGATCTGGAGACCGTTGAGAAGCTGCTGGAACGCGAATCTTTCGAATTGGTGAATGATAATGACTTCTTTGAATAACGATACGATCCTCAACCCCGACATCGAATGCGCCAGCCGCAAGCGCATTCGCGAGATTCAGCTGGCAAAACTCCAGCGCCAGGTGAAGCATGCGTACACCAACGTGGCGTGGTACCGCGAGCGCATGGACGAGATGGGCGTCGCCCCCGAAGACATCAAGACGCTCGACGACGTGCGCAGGCTTCCCTTCACGGATAAATCCGTGCTGCGCGACACCTATCCCTACGGCCTGTTCGCCGTGCCTTTGGACGACGTGGTGAGGCTTCATGCCTCCAGCGGCACCACGGGCAAGCCTATCGTGGTGGGCTACACCAAGGGCGATTTGGACGTGTGGGCGGAATGCATCGCGCGCATCGCCAGCATGGCGGGCGTCACCTCGCGCGACCGCGTGCAGATGTCGTTCGGCTATGGCATGTTCACGGGCGGCTTCGGCCTGCATTACGGCTGCGAGCGCATGGGCTGCATGATGATTCCCGCCAGCTCGGGCAACACCGAGCGCCAGCTCATGATGATCAAAGACTACGGCTCCACCGTGCTCATCGCAACGCCGTCGTACGCCAGGCATCTCTGCGAGGCGGGCGAGGCGGCCGGCATCGACTGGTCCAAGAGCACGCTGCGCGTGGGTCTGTTCGGCGGCGAGCCGTGCACGCCTGCGCTCAAGCGCGAGATCGAGAGCCGCATGCATATCGTGTGCACCGACAACTACGGCCTGACCGAGGTCATGGGGCCGGGCGTGTCGGGCGAATGCCTCAGTTCGCGCCATCAGCAGCATATCGCCGAGGACCACTTCCTGTGGGAAATCGTGGACCCCGAGACCGGCGAGCCTGTGCCCGAGGGCGAGGAGGGCGAACTCGTGCTCACGCCGCTCGATAAAGAGGCGTTCCCCGTGCTGCGCTACCGCACGCACGACCTCACGCGCGTCACCACCGAGCCGTGCGCGTGCGGCCGCACCCATGCGCGCATGGACAAGGTGCGCACGCGTACCGATGACATGCTCATCATCCGCGGCACCAACGTGTTCCCGTCCGAGATTGAGGACGTGCTGGCGGGCATCGAGGGCGTGAGCCCTCACTACCACATCGTGGTGGACAACGAGAGCGGCCTGGATCGCATGACGGTTTCTGTGGAGCTTCTTCCCGAGGGCATGCACGACAGCTTCGAGAAGATGGATGCGTTCACCAAGCACGTCGCCGATACGCTCACCAACACGCTGCTGGTTCGTCCGCGCGTCAAGCTTGTCCAGCCCGGCGCCATTGCGCGCAGCGAGGGCAAGACCAAGCACGTCGAGGACCTGCGCAGGAAATAGTCTTACGCCCCGGTCGTCGGCTGCGGCAGGCGGCTGGGGCACGACAACGCCCACGATGCTACCGCTCGCTTCGCTCGCTATGCGCATCGTTCCGTTGGTTAGTTTTGGAGTGGTTAGTTTGCACCTTCCAGCGTTGCTTAGCCCCAGCCGCCCGCCGCAGCCGACGACCTGTCCAATTCTCATACAACCCGAGGGGAGGAGAAGTGCTGCAAGAATGTGCG
>NZ_CALUMA010000063.1 GCF_944321625.1 uncultured Slackia sp. | reverse complement strand
CAGCTGATCAACAAAGTTCTTCTTGACGGCAAGAAGTCCCTCGCCGAGCGCATCGTCTACGGCGCATTCGACATCGTTGCCGCCAAGTCCGGGCAGGATCCCCTGTCCGTGTTCAAGAAGGCCATGGACAACGTCCGCCCCACGCTCGAGGTCAAGCCGAAGCGTGTTGGTGGCGCTACCTACCAGGTCCCGATGGAAGTCAACCCCCGTCGCGCTACTACGCTCGCCATCCGTTGGATTGTGGACTTCTCCCGCAAGCGCAAGGAGCACACCATGGCTCAGCGTCTTGCCGCCGAAATCCTGGATGCGTCTGAGAACACCGGCGCTTCGGTGAAGAAGCGTGAGGACCTGTACAAGATGGCCGAGTCCAACCGTGCGTTCTCGCACTACCGCTGGTAAGAGAAGGGCAAGCATCAATGGCTACTCCTAAGATCTCTCTTCAGGATACTCGTAACATCGGCATCATGGCCCACATTGACGCGGGCAAGACGACGACTACCGAGCGTATCCTCTACTACACCGGCAAGACCCACAAGATCGGTGAGGTTCACGAGGGCGCTGCCACTATGGACTGGATGGTCCAGGAGCAGGAGCGCGGCGTAACCATCACCTCCGCCGCCACCACGTGCTACTGGAGCTACCCCGGTGGCGCCGACAACGGCAAGCCTTACCGCTTCCAGATCATCGACACCCCCGGCCACGTGGACTTCACGGCCGAGGTCGAGCGCTCCCTGCGCGTCCTCGACGGCGCCGTGGCCGTGTTCGACGCGGTTGCCGGTGTGCAGCCCCAGTCTGAGACCGTGTGGCGTCAGGCTGAGCGCTACGGCGTTCCCCGCATCGCGTTCATCAACAAGTATGACCGCGTGGGTGCCGACTTCTTCCATGCCATCCAGACCATGCGCGATCGTCTGGGCGCCAACGCTGTGGCCGCTCAGATCCCGATGGGCGCTGAGGACAACTTCTGGGGCGTCATCGACCTGGCTACCATGACCGCATGGGACTTCAAGGCCGACGACAAGGGCATGACCTACCCCGAACCCATGGATGAGATTCCGGCCGAGTTCGCTGAGCTCGCCGCCGAGAAGCGCCAGGAGCTTGTGGACGCCGCCGCCGACTGCGACGACAACCTGATGGAGAAGGTCCTCATGGACGAAGAGTTCTCCGTCGAAGAGCTGAAGGCCGCTCTGCGCAAGGGCGTCATCGAGTGCAAGGTCAACCCCGTGTTCGTGGGCTCCGCCTACAAGAACAAGGGCGTGCAGGAGCTGCTCGACGCCGTGGTCGACTACATGCCTTCCCCGGTCGACGTTCCCGCCATCAAGGGCACGAACCCCGACACGGGCGACGAGGACGAGCGTCCTTCCGATCCCAAGGCGCCGTTCGCCGCTCTGGCCTTCAAGATCATGACCGACCCCTTCGTGGGCAAGCTCACCTACCTGCGCGTGTACTCCGGTACCCTCGACGCCGGTTCCTACGTGGTCAACGCCACCAAGGACAAGAAGGAGCGCATCGGCCGTCTGCTGCAGATGCACGCCAACCAGCGCGTCGACGTGGAGAAGTGCTCCGCTGGCGACATCGTTGCCGTCGTGGGCCTGAAGGACACCACCACCGGCGACTCCCTGTGCGATGAGGGCCATCCCATCATCCTGGAGTCCATGGAATTCGCCGATCCGGTTATCGACATCGCCGTCGAGCCCAAGACCAAGGCCGAGCAGGACAAGATGATGATCGCCCTGCAGAAGCTGGCCGAGGAGGACCCGACCTTCCGCGTGTCCACCAACCATGAGACCGGCCAGACCATCATCGCCGGCATGGGCGAGCTCCATCTGGAGATCATCATCGACCGTCTGCTCCGCGAGTTCAAAGTCGAGGCTAACGTCGGTAAGCCGCAGGTCGCCTACCGCGAGCGTCCGGGCCACGAGGGCATGAACGCCGAGGGCAAGTTCGTTCGCCAGTCCGGTGGTCGCGGTCAGTACGGCCATGCGATCATCAACATGTACCCGCAGGAAGCCGGCAAGGGCTACGAGTTCGAGAACAAGATCGTGGGCGGCGTGGTTCCCAAGGAGTACATCCCCGCTATCGACAAGGGCATCCAGGAGGCGCTGAACTCCGGTGTTCTGGCCGGTTACCCCGTCGAGGATGTGCGCGTCGAGCTGATCGACGGCTCCTACCACGAGGTCGACTCCTCCGAGGCGGCGTTCAAGGTTGCGGGCTCCATGGCTATCAAGGACGCTCTGCGCAAGTCCGACCCCGTCATCCTCGAGCCTATGATGGCTGTCGAGGTTGAGACTCCCGAGGAGTACATGGGCTTCGTCATGGGCGACATCCCCAGCCGCCGCGGCCTGATTCAGGGCCAGGAGAAGCGCGGCAACGCGGCCGTCATCAGCGCGAAGGTTCCGCTGAGCCAGATGTTCGGCTATGCTACCGACCTTCGTTCCGGCACCCAGGGACGTGCGAGCTACACCATGCAGTTCGACTCCTACGAGCCGGTTCCCATGAACGTGGCCGAAGAGATTATCAGCAAGGCTGGCGGAAAGAACGCCTAACGGCACCGCCCGCGCTATTTGGAGGAAATGAAAGTGGCTAATCAGAAGATTCGCATTCGCCTGAAGGGCTACGACCATGAGATCGTGGATCAGTCCACCAAGCTCATCGTCGACACCGCCCAGAAGACCGGTGCCAAGGTCTGCGGACCTATTCCCCTGCCCACCGAGCGCAACCTGTACTGCGTCGTTCGCGGTCCCCACGTCAACAAGGAC
Organism: uncultured Slackia sp.; assembly: GCF_944321625.1. Lineage (GTDB taxonomy): Bacteria > Actinomycetota > Coriobacteriia > Coriobacteriales > Eggerthellaceae > Slackia. The sequence goes on along the minus strand of NZ_CALUMA010000063.1, from coordinate 5,030 downwards.
TCCCGCGAACAGTTTGAGATGCGTACCCACAAGCGCCTGATCGACATCTTGGAGCCGACCCCCTCGACGGTTGATTCGCTCATGCGTCTCGACCTCCCCGCGGGTGTCGACATCGAGATCAAGCTGTAAGGAGTGTATGAGATGATCAACGCTATCTACGGCAAGAAGATCGGCATGACCCAGATCTTCGACGAGAACGACCGCGTGGTGCCCGTCACCGTCATCGTGGCCGAGCCCAACAAGATCTGCCAGGTCAAGACTACCGAGACCGACGGCTACGAGGCCGTGCAGCTTGGCTTCGGCTCCATCAAGGAGAAGAAGGTCAACAAGCCCATGGCGGGTCACTTCGCCAAGCAGGGCATCGCTCCCACCCGTTACCTGCGCGAGGTGCGCGTGGAGAACGCGTCCGAGTACAAGGCGGGCGACGAGCAGACCGTGGCGGCTTTTGCTGAGGTGAAGAAGGTCGACGTGACCGGCACCTCCAAGGGTAAGGGCTTCCAGGGCGTCATCAAGCGCCATGGCTTCGGCGGCGGCCGTGCATCCCACGGCTCGCACTTCCATCGCATCCCCGGCTCCATCGGCCAGTGCGCCACGCCTTCCCGCGTGTTCAAGGGCGTCCGTCTGCCGGGCCACATGGGCTGCGACACCGTGACCGTCAAGAACCTCGAGGTCGTTCGCGTCGACGCCGACCAGAACCTCATCCTGGTCAAGGGCTCTGTGCCGGGCGGCAAGAACGGCATCGTGCGCGTTCGCATGGCTTAAGTGACCTTACCTTATAAGAGGAGTACACCATAATGGCAAACATTGAGATCAAAGATGCCAGCGGCAACAAGGTCAAAGAGGCCGAGCTGAACGCCGCTGTGTTCGGCATCGAGCCGAACGTGCATGTGATGCACACGGTCGTGCGCTCCATCCGCGCCGGCCTGCGTCAGGGCACGCACGACACCAAGACCCGCGGCGAAGTGCGCGGCGGCGGCAAGAAGCCGTGGCGCCAGAAGGGCACCGGCCGTGCCCGCCAGGGTACCATCCGCGCGCCCCATTGGGTTGGCGGCGGCACCGTGTTCGGCCCGCATCCCCGTTCCTACGCCTTCCGCGTGAACCGCAAGGAAGTCAAGCTGGCTATGCGCTCCGCGCTGTCCGCCAAGCTGGCTGACGGCGAGCTGATCGTGGTCGACGGCTTCAACTTCGAGAAGCCCCGCACCAAGGACGCCGTTGCCGCGCTCAAGGCTCTGGGCTGCGACCGCCGCACCACGCTCGTGATCGCTGACGACGACGTGAACACGTTCCTGTCGTTCCGCAACATCCCGACCGTGACCATCGTCCCCGTGTCCGAGGTCACCACCCTGGAACTCGTTGACAACAAGAAGCTGGTGCTTACCGGCGTCGCTCTGGAACGCCTCGAGGAGGTGCTTGCATAATGAAGGATCCCCGCGAGGTCATCATCCGCCCGGTCATCACCGAGCACAGCTACGACATGATGGAGAAGAACACCTACACCTTTGAGGTGGCCAAGGACTCCAACAAGGTCGAGATTCGCCAGGCCGTCGAGGCTATCTTCAACGTGAAGGTCGTTCGCGTGAACACCATCAACGTGAAGTCCAAGCCCAAGCGCGTGCGCTACCAGTTGGGCCGCACCCGCACCTGGAAGAAGGCCATGGTTACGCTCCAGCAGGGCGACACCATCGAGCTCTTCAACGCTTAAGAAATTGCGCCGTTCTGCCGAACGGCGCTTTTTCTTATGAGGCGCTACGATGCTGCGTGGCAGCCGGATGTCCCATCTGGCCCCTTGTGCATGCCTCTGCGCGTACCGAAGTACGCTTGGGCATGCGGCGGGGCCACCTGGGGCATCGGACTGCCACTCGCTGTTTTTTGCTGGACCTACGAGCTTGGTTGGACAAATCCCGGTTCTTGTTGGGACCGGGATTTTTTATGCCTTGGCATCGAGGTTGTGAGTTGCGATGCAGAGGAGAGTATGAGGGGTCGCGGATGCGAGATTGGGGTTTGCGGGCTGTCGTGTGAAGGGGAGGGTGCTTTCTTGGGAATCGCGTTATGTAAAATTCGCATTAAAAATGACCTCCTTTCCTGTTAAATCTGCCGTTCACCGCCGACGAACGGCTTGTATGACGGCGGGTCAGGTGCATCAAGTAAAATTCGAAAACGTATCTTTTTAGCAAGGGGCATTGTGCCCTTAGCTCGGCTGATTAGTCGAAAGGGAGGATCATGGAAAATAAAGCTCTTATGAATCGCCGCACCTTCGTTGCGGGTAGCGCCGTGGCTGCTGCCACGGTTGGCCTCGGCCTGTATGGCTGCGGCGGCGGTGGCGGGGACGACTCCGCTTCCGGCGGCGAGGGCGGCGGCAGCACCGTTCTGACGGGCGCATGCGCCTACACGTCCACCAACGTCAATCCTGTGGGCCTCAACGGCGGCTCCGCCCTGATGCTGGCGGCCACCTACCACGTGTTCGAGGGCCTGTACGACCTCGACCTGCACACCTATGACACCTACAACGCGCTCGCCGCTGACGAGCCCGTGAAGGTTTCCGACACCGAGTACGAGGTCACCCTGCGCGAGGGCGCCAAGTTCTCCGACGGCACCGACGTGACCGCCGCTGACGTGGTGAACGCCTTCGAGCTCAACATGGCAGACGCCACCTGCGGCGCCTTCCTGACCTTCATCGACTCCGTCGCCGCCAAGGACGACACCACGGTCACCATCACGCTGAAGTACCCCTTCGAGAGCCTGCTCAAGAGCCGTCTGAGCGTGGTCAAGGTGTTCCCCGCGTCGCTCTCCGACGACGATCTGGCCACCATGCCCATCGGCACCGGCCCCTGGATGTACGAGACCGTCGACGGCAACGACGGCGGCACCATCCGCTTCGTCCCCAACCCCAACTACAACGGTTCGCTGCCTGCGGGCGCCGACGCCATGGAGTGGAACATCCTGCTGGACAACACGTCCCGCACCACCGCACTCCAGGAGGCTTCCGTCCAGGTCATGGAGAACGTGCCCGACGCCAACGCCGAGCAGCTCCAGGGCGCAGGTGCCACCGTTGAGTACCTGCAGGGCTTCAACCAGCCGTTCTTCATGTTCAACACGAAGAAGGCTCCCTTCGACGACGTGCGCGTGCGTCAGGCGTTCTACTACGCCGTCAACGTCGACCAGCTCATCTCCAACCAGATGGCCGGTCACGCCGCCAAGGTCAAGGGCTTCCTGCCTGAGAACCACCCGAACTTCCACCAGGCTTCCGTGGTGTACGAGTACGACCCCGAGAAGGCCAAGAGCCTGCTCGCCGAGGCCGGCCAGGAGAACCTCTCCTTCACCATGGTCGTCAACAACAACTGGGTAAGCGACCTGGCTGCTCAGATTCAGCAGGACCTGCAGTCCATCGGCGTCACGATGGAAATCAACGAGCAGACCATCAACTGGGCCGAGTATGCGGCTCCCGAGGACGGCGGCGTGCTCGACTACGACGTCATGCTCACCCCGGGCGACCCGACCTGCTTCGGCAACGACCCCGACCTGCTGATGAACTGGTGGTACGGTGACAACATCTGGACCCAGGGTCGTACCTGCTGGAAGGGCTCTGAAGAGTGGCAGCAGCTGCAGGACCTCATGCAGGAGGCTCGCGAGGCCACCGATGAGGCCACTCAGCAGGAGCTGTGGAACCAGTGCTTCGACATCCTGGCAGAGAACGTGCCGCTGTACCCGCTGTTCCACCGCGAGCTGGCCACCGGCTATCAGCCCACGATGATCGAGGGCTTCCAGCCCATCGCCACCACGGGCCTGATCTTCCTCGGCGCCAAGCCTCTCGCGTAAATCGCGTTCGCGATGCACCCAAAGGCCCGCCGTTTTCGGCGGGCCTTTTCCCTGTCTACGTTCTTTGCAGTCCAGTAAAAAGCAGGGGAGCGAACTCGCCGGCCGAAGGGTATAAAAAGGTAAAACCACAGGGCCGTTCATGCCTTACGGCGGACGAGTTTGTGAGAAAATAAACCATTACGTTTTTTTGACGGCAACGCCAGGGGATGACGAAGGCTGCGCCGTTGGTATCTGTCCGTTCGACAAGTGAAAGGGGGTCGAGGTGAGCAATCTGCTGCGTTTGATTGGCAGGCGTCTGATCGCTTTGCCCATCATGATCATCGGCGTTACCCTCCTCGTATTCTTCCTCATGGCCCTCTCGCCGATCGACCAGGCCTATTCCGTCCTGGGCGAGAATGCGACCGCAGAGCAGGCCGAGCAATATCGTGAGGAGCACGGCCTCAACGATCCCATCCTGGTCCAGTATGGCAACTACATGGTGGGCCTTGTCCAGGGCGACCTGGGCACCTACGGCGCCAACAACGCCTCGGTGGCCGACCGCATCGGCGAAGCCCTTCCCGTCACGCTCCAGCTGACGTTCATGGGCCTGATCATCGCCGTGGTGATCGCGGTCATCCTGGGCGTCATCTCGGCTTTGTATCGAGACAAATGGCCCGATCAGGTGATTCGTGTCTTCTCGATCGCCTGTATCGCCACGCCTTCCTTCTGGCTGGCCGTTCTGTTGATTCTGCTGTTCTCGTCCATGCTTCATCTGCTGCCGGCTTCCGGCCCGCTCCCTTCGCTTTCGAGCGATCCGACTGGCTGGATGGAGCGTATGGCGATGCCCGCCTTCGCGCTGGGCGTTCCCGTCGCCGGCCAGCTGACGCGCGTCATCCGCACGTCCATGGTCGAAGAGCTTGACAAGGACTACGTGCGCACCGCCATGGGATTCGGTATTCCCAAAGGCGTCGTCATCGCGCGCAACGTGCTCCGCAATGCCCTGATTACCCCGGTCACCGTTCTGGGCCTGCGCATCGGCTATCTGATCGGCGGCGCCGTGGTTATCGAGGTCATCTTCAACCTGCCCGGCATGGGCATGGCCATCGTTTCGGGCATCCAGTCCAACTACACGCTGCTCGTTCAGGGCGTCGTGCTGGTGGTGGCCATCACCTTCATCATTATCAACATCATCGTGGATATGCTTTATATCCTGATCGATCCGCGAATCAGGACGG
>NZ_CALUMA010000062.1 GCF_944321625.1 uncultured Slackia sp. | reverse complement strand
GAGCGCCACGAGTCTCGCCGTATCGACAATCAGCTGCGAGGCCGTGCCGGCCGTCAGGGCGACCCGGGTCTGACCCAGTTCTATCTCTCGCTCGAGGACGACCTGATGCGCCTGTTCGGCGGCGACCGTATGGATTCCATCGGCCGCATGATGGAAAAGACCGGCGCCACCGACGACATGCCCATCCAGGCAGGCATGGTGTCCAAGGCCATCGAGAGCGCGCAGCGCCAGGTGGAGACCATGCACTTCGCCGCGCGTAAGAACGTCCTGGAATACGACGACGTGATGAACCTGCAGCGCAACGCCATCTACAACGAGCGCAACGCCATCCTCGACGGCAAGGACCTTACCACTCGCATCGAGGACATCGTGCGCGACGAAGTGGAAAACGTGGTGGAGCAGAACTGCCCCCATCGCACGGCGAGCGATGACTGGGATATGCATGCGGTGAACCTGTGGGTCGCCGACATGTGCGGTCGCACCGATTTCGATGCGGAGAAGGTCGACCACGACGACGACCCCGCCCTGCTGTGCGATGCTATCGTCGATTATCTGTTGGGCGTGTATCGCGAGAAGGAAGAGCAGCTGGGCAAAGAGATCATGCGCGCGTGGGAGTCGCAGGTCATGCTCGGCATCATCGACTCGCGTTGGATGAACCACCTTCAGGCCATGGACTACCTGAAGGCGGGTATCGGCCTGCGCGCCTTCGGCCAGCGCGATCCGCTTGTGGAGTATAAGGAGGAGGCCCATGCCGCCTTCGCCGAGATGACGGCTTCGATGTACGAGGATTTCCTGCGCACGCTTCTGCGTCTGCAGCTGGCGGCCCCCGTGCAGCAGGAGCAGGCATCTCCGCTCGAGGGCAAGGTGAGCTATTCGTCGCCCGAGGCCACGTTGAATGCGCGCATGATTCCCCAGGCCGCCCAGCAGCGTCGTGCGCCGCAGGGTGAGGCCGCGCAGGGCGCGGGCGCGCCCAAGCCGCAGCAGCCTGTGACGCGCACCCCGTATCGCAAGGATGAAAGCGACGACCCGTATGCCAATGTGGGCCGCAACGACCCCTGTCCTTGCGGCAGCGGCCTGAAATTCAAGAAATGTCACGGAGCTAACAGGTAGGAAATGGCTGATTCGGATAAGGAAATAGCGGCTGCGGCCGAGCGGCTCGATGCCGCCCGGTCGTATCTGCATATCGAGGATAAGGAAAAGCGCCTCGCCGAGCTGGACGAAGAGGCGGCGCGCCCCGGCTTTTGGGACGATGCGTCCCACGCCCAGGAGGTATCGAAGACCGCGAGCAATCTGCGCGACACGCTGGAGGCGTATGGCCGTGCGTGCGGCTTGCTCGACGATGCCCGTACCGCCGCCGACCTGGCGGCGGAGGACGAGGCGTTTGCGGCCGAAAAAGACGACGCTTTGCGCACGCTTGCCGCGATGCTCGATCAGTTCGAAATCGACTCGTGGTTCTCGGGCGAGATGGATGGCAATGACGCCATCGTGACCATCAATCCCGGTCATGGTGGCCTTGAGGCGCAGGACTGGACCGAGATGCTCTATCGCATGTATACGCGCTACGCCGAGAAGCGCGGCTGGAAGGTCAAAGTGCTCGATGTGGTGCCGGGCGAGGGCATAGGGCTGGACAAGGCGCAGTTCCAGGTGGAGGGCAAAAACGCCTACGGCATGCTGCGCAGCGAGAACGGCGTGCATCGCCTGGTGCGCATTTCTCCCACCGACGACAAAAAGCGCCGCCAGACCACGTTCGCGGGCGTGGAGGTGCTTCCCGTGGTGTCCGACGACATCGAGGTCGAGCTTAACCCCTCCGATGTGCGCGTGGATGTGTATCGCTCCAGCGGCCCGGGCGGCCAGTGCGTGAACACCACCGATTCTGCTGTGCGTCTTACGCATGTACCCACGGGCATCGTGGTCACCTGCCAGAACGAGAAAAGCCAGCTTCAGAACAAAGAGGCGGCGTTCAGGGTTCTGCGCGCCAAACTCTACGAGCTCGAGTGTCGCAAGCGCGAGGAAGAGATGGACGCCTTGCGCGGCGAGAAGCGCGACAACAGCTTCGGCAGTCAAATTCGCAATTACGTTCTGTATCCTTACCAGCTGGTGAAGGACCTTCGTAGTAATATTGAGACCGGCAACGTCGACGCGGTGCTCGACGGCGACATCGAGGATTTCGTCATCGGCTACCACCGCTGGTGCGTTGCCGAGCAAGGCTAGCTCAGCTCGACGGGGCGCGCATCCCGTCGGACGAGGCGAACGACCAAGTTTTTGACGCCCTAGGCGTTGACAGTAAAAGGCGAGAGAAAAAGAGAGAAAGGGCATCCCTTGAACCTCGAAGAGCTCAAAGGCAAGGCCAACGACATCCGCGTGGACATCGTGAAAATGGTCGCCGAAGCGGGAAGCGGTCATCCGGGCGGATCGCTTTCGGCGGCAGACATCATGACCGCTCTGTATTTCGGTGGTGTGCTGAAGCACGATTCCCAAAACCCTCAGGATCCTGCACGCGACCGCTTCATTCTTTCGAAGGGCCATGCGGCGCCCGCGCTGTACGCGACGCTGGCCGAGGCGGGCTATTTCCCTGTTGAGGAAACGCTCACGCTGCGCAAGCTGCACAGCCGTCTGCAGGGTCATCCCGATTGCCGCAAGCTTCCCGGCGTCGAGGCTTCCACCGGCTCTCTGGGCCAGGGCCTTTCCATCGCGTCCGGCATGGCGTGCGGCCTGAAGCTTGACGGCTCTGATTCCACCGTGTTCACGCTTCTGGGCGACGGCGAGTGCCAGGAAGGCCAGGTGTGGGAGGCGGCTATGTTCGCTGCGCACCGCGGCCTGGACAACCTGGTCGCCATCGTGGACCACAACCATCTGCAGATCGACGGAAACATCGAAGACGTGTGCTCCCCTGAAAGCCTGATCGCCAAGTTCGAGGCGTTCGGCTGGGCCGTGTTCACGTGCGACGGCAACGACATGGAAGCGGTGCTGTCCACGCTTTCCGCCGCCAAGAGCTCGCGCAACGGCGCCCCCAAGGCCATCATTGCCGAGACCACCAAGGGCAAGGGCGTTTCGTTCATGGAGGGTCAGGCCGGCTGGCACGGCAAGGCTCCCAACGCCGAGCAGACCGTTCAGGCGCTCGAGGATCTGGGCGCGTAAGGCGCGTTTTCGTTTGACGTTTTCGCCGCCGCGCGGAAAGCTCCCGTGCGGCCTCGATGGGCGAATGACGTTCGCCCCATAGAAGGAGAATCACTCATGGCAGATAAAAAAGCGACGCGCGCCGCGTACGGCGAGACGCTTGTAGAGCTTGCGAACGCCGGCGAGCCCGTGGTTGCCGTGGAGGCCGACCTGTCCGGCTCCACCACCACCAAGAAGCTCGGCGACGCCTATCCCGAGCGCCTGTTCAACGTGGGTATCGCCGAACAGGACATGGTGGGCGTGGCAGCGGGTCTGGCGCTTACGGGGCATACCGCCTTCACCGGGTCGTTCGCCGTGTTCGGCACGGGCCGCGTGTACGATCAGATTCGCAACACCGTGTGCTACGCGAACCTCAACGTGAAGATCGCCCCCACGCATGCGGGCGTAAGCGTCGGCCCCGACGGCGGCAGCCATCAGATGGTGGAGGACATCGCCCTCATGCGCGTGCTCCCCAACATGCGCGTGCTGGTTCCGGCCGACTACGCCGCGGCCAAGGCAGCCATCAAACTCGCCGCGCATACGCCGGGTCCCGTGTATGTGCGCATGGGCCGCGCATCGGTGCCGTGCGTCTACGACGAGGGCATCGAGCTGGAGATGGGCCGCGCCTACGTGCTGCGCGAGGGCAGCGACGTGACCATCGTCGCATGCGGCGTCGAGATCGACGAGGCGCTCAAAGCTGCCGACGCCCTCGCCGAGCAGGGCATCTCCGCCGAAGTCATCGACGCGTTCTGCGTCAAGCCTCTCGATGCGGAGACCATTCTCGCGTCGGTCGGCAAGACCGGCTGCGTGGTGACCGCCGAGGAGCACTCCGTCATCGGCGGCCTGGGCGGCGCCGTGGCAGAGCTGCTCGCCGAAGAGCATCCCGCGCCGCTTGTGCGCGTGGGCATGCGCGACGTGTTCGGTACGTCCGGCGAATTCGAGGAGCTTATGCGCGAGTTCGAGCTCGACGCGCAGGCCATCGTCGAAGCCACCAAGAAGGCGATTGCCCGCAAGTAGAGCAGTCTTTCAAAGGAAATCTTTGCATGGCATGAGGCCGTGCGATGAACATTCTGTGACCGCCGCGCCTGTTCGCGGCGGTCTTGCTACAATATTCAGGTTAAGTCCAGTAATCATGATTTGAACGGAGCATTCTGTGACGAACACCAACGACGCGCAGCGCCGCGCTCGCCAGGCAACAGGTGCCGCCCCCGTGGGGCGCCATGCCGCGCCGGCACGCAATGCTGCACCCGCACAGCCGGCTCGTGCCGGTGCTCCCCGGGTCGCCTCTCAGGCCACCGGGGCCATGTCTCCCGTTCCCGCGCAGGGCGTCGCCCGCCCCCAGGGCGCTCACGGCCGCCCCGCGAATGCGACGGGAACCCTTCCCGATCTGTCGGCCTCGCTGCCCACGCTTTCCGTCGAGGACGTGCAGCAGCAGCCCATGGGCGCCCCGGTCATCACGTTCGACCACGTGACCAAGGTGTATCCCGCCCAGCCCAACCGCCCCTCGCTGCACGACATCTCCGTGCAGATCTACGCGGGCGAGTTCGTGTTCCTGGTCGGTCATTCCGGATCGGGCAAATCCACGTTCATCCGCCTCATCATCCGCGAGATCAAGCCTACCGACGGCAAGATCTATATCGCCGATGAGGACCTGACCACCATGCGCAACTGGCGCGTGCCGTATCTGCGTCGCAACATCGGCTGCGTGTTCCAGGACTTCAAGCTGCTTCCCAATAAGACCGTGTTCGAGAACGTGGCCTTCGCGCTTGAGGTAATCGGCAAGAGCCGCCACGTCATCAAGACGCAGGTGCCCGAGGTGCTTCGCCTGGTAGGCCTGCAGGACAAGCTCGATAAGCGCCCCGACCAGCTTTCCGGCGGCGAGCAGCAGCGCGTGTCCATCGCGCGCGCCATCGTGAACCGCCCGCCTCTGCTGGTGTGCGACGAGCCTACGGGTAACCTTGATCCTCAGACCTCGCGCGGCATCATGGACCTGCTCGAGCGCATCAACCGCACCGGTACCACGGTGCTCGTGGCCACGCATGACCGCGAGATGGTTGACAACATGCGTCGTCGCGTCATTGCGCTGGACAACGGCCAGCTGACCCGCGACCAAGACAGGGGGGTGTACGGCTTCGATGTCTAGCCTGTTCTATTTCTTCAAAGAGTCGCTCACGGGCTTCAGCCGCAACCTCGGCACCGCCCTGGGCTCCATCGTTACGATTTTCCTTTCGTTGCTCATCATCGGCATCTTTCTGGTGGGTGGCGGCATCGTGAACAACGTCATGTCCTCGGTGGAGGAGAAGGTTTCTATCACCGCCTACGTGGCAGACGACGCCGATCAGTCTTCGATCGATTCGGTGATGTCCACCGTGCAGTCGTGGTCCGAGGTGGCGAATGTGGGCTTCACCACGAAAGACCAGGCGCTTGAGAACTTCGAAAAGTCCATGAGCTCCAGCGAGATCGTGGCGCAGCTCGACGGCCAGAACCCGCTTCCCGCCTCCATCGACATCGAGCTTTCTGACCCGCAGATGGTCGAGTCGGTGGCGCAGCGCCTTGCCGAGGATTCGACGTTCCAGTCCATCTGCGACAATCCGGAGGACCCCACCGACAGCGTGAAGTACGGCGCATCGAGCGTTGAGCGCCTGTTCGAGGTCACCAACTACGTACGCTACATCGGCGTCGCCCTGATCGCGCTGCTGATTTTCGTGGCGTTGGTGTTCATCAACAACACCATCCGCCTGGCCATCCTGGCGCGTCGCAAGGAGATCTCCATCATGCGTCTCGTGGGTGCGTCGAACGGCTTCATCCGTGGACCCTTCCTGATGGAGGCGGCGTTGCATGCCATTATCGGCTCGCTTCTGGCCATCGGCTCTTTGGAGCTGCTGCGTCGCTTCGCGCTCTCGCGCGTGTCCGATGCGTTTATGTGGCTGCCTGTCGACCTCTCCGGCAGCGTGTATATCCAGATCTACGTGACCCTCATCGTGGCTGGCCTGTTCATCGCCGCCGTGGGTGCGTTCTTCGCGATGCGCCGTTATCTGAAGGTGTAATGCACTCTATATCATGAGACCGCGTTCTAAAAACCAAAAGAAGCCGAGCACGCGCAACACGAGGGTGGTCAAAGCGCTCACCCTCGTGATAGGCGCGTGCCTGCTTTTCTGCGCCGGGTTCCTTGTGCGCAACGACGACGGCTTGATGCAGCGTTTGGGAGTCGTCTCGTCCGCGGACGCTTCCGCGGCCGATGCCTCATCCGTATCGTCGGATGGGCTTTCGTCCCGCGTCGCCGAGGTCGAAAGCATCCTGCAGAGCGAAAGCCTGGATTCCTTCGACCTGGACGCCTCCACGTCGGCATCGATCGAAGCGTTCCTCGAGAGCACCAACGACCCCTTCACCCGCTATTACAGCGATGCCCGCTATACGGCCTACGTCAAATCCTCTACTGAGGAATATCCTGGCGTCGGGGTGCTTTTCGCCGAGTCCAACGGACGTGCCTATGCCCTTGATGTGTTCGAGGGGTCTGCCGCTGCGGATGCGGGGGTTCAGCCGGGCGATTTCGTGATCGCCATCGACGGTGACCGCTCTCAGGAATGGTCGGCCACGGAGGCGATTAACGCCGTGCAGCGTCAGGCCGGCTCCACCGTGGTCATCACGTGGATGCGTCCCGAGAATGACGACGCCTCGGCCGGCAGCGAGTTCTCGACGTCCCTCGAATGCTCGGATTACGAAGAGCCCAACGTGAGCATCGATTTGGTTGACGAGTCGGTGGGCTATATCAAGCTCGCCCAGTTCACCCAGAATTCCGATTCGCTGGTGCGTCAGGCCATCGACCAGCTGAGCAGCCAAGGCGCTCAGTCGTTCGTGCTTGATCTGCGCGACAACCCCGGCGGCTATCTCACCAAGGCCGTGGACGTGGCGTCGCTGTTCATCCGAAGCGGCGTCGTGGTGGAGATTGTCACCGTGGACGCCAGCACCACCAAGCAGGTATCGGGCGAGGTTGCCACGGATGCTCCGCTGGTGGTTATCGTGAACGAGAACACGGCGGGCTCCGCCGAGGTGCTTGCCGCCGCGTTGCGCGATACCGAGCGCGCGACCATCGTGGGCACCACCACGATGGGGAAGGGTTCGGTCCAGGTGACCAAGCCGCTTTCCTTCGGCGGTGCCTTGCGCTACACAGCGGCGCGCTATAAGAGTCCTGACGGCTATTCCATCGACCAGGTGGGCGTGACGCCTTCCATCACGGTCTCGCAGCGCGAGGGCAACGAAGCTGACGAGCAGCTTGACCTTGCGGTCGATACAGCGGCCTCGCTGATTCAGCAATCTTAAGGCGCGCGCCCGTCGGGGCGCGCGTTTCGCTATAGAGGAGGGTATACGTGCCTCATTCCCGCACACGCAAATCCAAAGCCCGCCGCACCCCTAAGGCGAATCCGCGGGGCGTGTTGGAGCTCACCGGCGCCGGATACGGATTCGTGCAGACCGCCGAGGGGGAGTTCTTCATTCCCGCATCCAAGACAGCGGACGCCTTTGACGGCGACTTCGTCGAGGTGAGCCGACTGTCTCACGGGCATGAGGGCCAGCGCGCGTATG
>NZ_CALUMA010000061.1 GCF_944321625.1 uncultured Slackia sp. | reverse complement strand
CGGCGACGAAGTGGGTTCAAGCGGCGTCGAGCAGGCGTACGAAAGTCTGCTTGCCGGCACGCACGGCGAGCGCGTAGTGGTGGCCGATGCCGACGGCACGGTGCGCGAGGTGCGCAGCGAGACGGCGGCCACGCAGGGCAACGACGTGTATCTGACGCTTTCCGCCAAGGTGCAAAAGATTGCCGAGGAGGAGCTGGAGAAGCTCATCGCCCCCGAGGGCGTCATCGGCGGCGGCACCGGCACCGAGGCGGCGCTTGTGGCCATGGAGGTGGATACGGGCAACATCATCGCCATGGCGAATTTCCCTACGTTCGACCCCACGCATTTCGTGGGCGGTGTGTCCACCGACGACTGGGATCGCTACACCAACCAGGGTGCCTACGAGGATAAAGATTCTCATGACCCGCTACTCAACCGCTGCATCGCGGGCTCGTTCCCCGCGGCATCTACGTTCAAGGCATTCACGGGCATGGCAGGCCTGCATTACGGATTCGCCGACACCAGCCGCACCTGGGATTGCACGGGTACATGGACCGGTTGGGGCGATGAGTATGCGCAGAAGTGCTGGCTCACCACAGGTCATGGCGTCATCGGCCTGCGCGAGGCTGTGGTGGTGTCGTGCGACACGGTGTTCTACCAGATAGCGGCCGACTTCTACAACGCGGGGCAGTCGGGCAGCATCAGCGAGACCGCTATGCAGGACTACATCAAGGAATACGGATTCGGCAGCAAGACGGGCATCGAGCTCATCGGCGAGGCCGAAGGCGTGGTTCCCACGCCCGAATGGAAGGCAGAAACCTGGAAGGATGTCCCGGAGGAAGCGCAATGGCGTCCGGGCGATATGACCAACATGGTTATTGGTCAGGGTAACGTGCTTATCACGCCGCTCCAGCTCGCCGTAGGCTATGCCGGCATCGCCACGGGCAGCCTTCCTACGCCTACGCTGTTCAAAGAGGCGCGCAATTCCTCGGGCGAGACGGTCGTATCCGGCAGTCCGGTCGTTCGCGAGATCGCTGATGCGGTCAAGGGCGAGCTCGACGTGATGCGCGACGCCCTGCGCGGCGTTGCCACCGAAGACGCCGATGTGCCCGACCTGTTCAAAGATTACGATTATGAATGCGCCTGCAAGACGGGTACCGGCGAATGGGCCGACCATGACGGCTATGCGTGGTTCGCGATGTACGCACCTTACGATGCGCCTAAATATGTGGTCACGTGCGTCATTCAGGAAGGCGGTTCGGGCGGCAGCGTGGCGGGCCCCATCGCGGCAAAGGTGATGGATGCCTGCGTCAAGCTGGGCGAGGGCAAGCTTGAACACGATGTCACGCCCACTTCGGAAATCACTGAATCCATCGAGTACCATGGCACCGGCGCCGGAAGGGTTGACTAGATGGCTGGATACAACGAAATCGATCGCGTGCGCATGCCGGAGGGTTCCTACGTGGGCTCCACCATGCCGGGCGCCGACGGCAAGCCCGCCGCCAGCCGCGGCAGCATCCTTTCCGCCATTCCGGTGCCGCTCGTTTTGGTGGCGACGGCGTTGGTGTGCTACGGTTTGCTCACCGTGTGGTCTGCCGTCCAGGGCAACGAGAACTACAGCTTCTCGCGCCAGCTTCTGGGCGTGGCCCTGGGCATCATCGTCATGCTCATCATGTACCGCATCGACTACCGGCAGCTTGCGGGATTCACGTCGCTTCTGTTGGTGGTGAACGTGGTGCTCATCCTGTCGCCTCACTTGCCCCTCATCGGCGTTGAGCAGAAGGGTGCGCAGAGCTGGATCAACATCGGCATGCAGATTCAGCCCGGCGAGTTCGCGAAGATCACGGTGATCATGCTGGACGCGAGCGTGATGGCGCGCTACGGCGGCCGCTTGGACGACCCGCGCGAATACATCAAGGCGCTTGCCTACATCGCCATCCCGTTCTTGGCCATTCTCACGCAGCCCGACCTGGGAACGGGCCTGGTGTACCTGATTATCGGCGCCGTCACGCTCGTGATGGGTGGCGCACGCCTGAAGTACCTGCTCATCACCCTGGGCGCGTTCGTCGCGGCAATCGCCGCCGTGTTCGCGGTAGATGAGGTCATCAAACAGGCGACGGGCGAATACAAGCTGCTGCAGCAGTATCAGCGCAACCGTCTGCTCGTGTTCCTGGACCCCTCGGCCGACACCTCCGACAGCGGCTACAATCTGCAGCAGGCCATGATCGCCATCGGCAGCGGCGGGCTTATTGGCAAGGGTCTGGGCAATGCAACCCAGTCCAGTCTGGGCTTTCTGCCTGAGGCACCCACCGACTTCATCTTCTGCGTGCTGGCGGAGCAATTCGGTTTTCTGGGGGTCATGCTGCTGCTCGGCTTGTATCTGGCGCTCATCCTGATATGCTGCCGGATAGCCCGGGGCGCGTCCACGCTGTTCGGCATGCTGGTGGTGTGCGGCGTGGTTGCCATGTGGCTGTTCCAGATAATGGAGAACATCGGCATGGATATCGGGCTCATGCCCATCACGGGCATCCCGCTGCCGTTCATGAGCTACGGCTCTTCGTTCATGGTGGTGAATTTCGCGTTGCTGGGCCTGATCGGCTCGGTGTACGCTCATAAGTAAAGGAGTGCGCATGAAAATGCCGATTGATGTGATGGCCGTCTTCCAGGAGGCCATGGATGTCGACGCGGCGCGGTCGGTGCCCATCACGGTGTCGGTCTTGCTCGATGAGGCGGCGCCTGCCGACCTGGTGGCGTTCGTGCGTTCGAGCTTCGCGAGCGCGAGCCCTCAGGCGCGCGTGTCCGTGAACTACTTCTCTGACGCGTCCGCGGTGTTCGATGCCAAAAGCGACATGGCGGTCATCGCCGCCGGCGTGACGCGCGAGGTGGGCCTCATTGCCCGCAGGGTTCGCGATGCGGGCATCCCTGCGCTTGTGGTGACTACGCTTCCCCAGGTGGTCGAGCAAACGGCCATCGAGCAGGGACATCCCATTCCCGAGGGCGATCTGGTGGCGCCCGTAATTGAAGACGGCGACGTGGTGACGCTCGCCGAGCCCATGGTGGTATCGAGCGACGGGGCGGGGGAGGTCACCTACGACGTGCCGCCCATCCCTGGCTGGCAGCCCGACGACCCGCTGTCGCTTGAGCCCTACGCTCTCACCTCCGAAATCGCCGAGCAGCTTGCGAGCCGCATGGGCGAATGGGTGGTGGCGTGCTTCCGCGCGAAGCGCCTGGCGTTCGCGCAGGCGTTCGATTTTGTGCGCAGGCCGCTTTCCATGGAATCGGTGCGCTCCACCTCCATGCAAAATGCGGGTGTGGGATTCGTTGTGTTCATCCCCGGCGCTGATCTTCCCATCATGACGCTCAACCAGGCGAAGATGGTGCTGCAGATAGCCGCGGCCTACGGCCAGCCGCTTACCATTGAACGCGCCAAGGAGCTTGCGGCCGTGGTGGGTGGCGGCTTCGCCTGCCGTGCGGCGGCGCGCCAGCTGGTGGGCGTGGTGCCTGCGCTAGGTTGGGCCATCAAGGCCGGCATCGGCTATGCGGGCACGGCGGCGATGGGGCATGCAGCCATCGAGTACTTCGAGCACGGCGGCAGCGTGGCGGGCATCGCCGCGGTGGTGGCCGAGGCTCGCGATGCCGCGATGCAGGCTGCCGAGAACACGGGCGCCGGCCGCGCGGCTAAGGGCGCGGCACAGGAGCTGGGTCGTCAGGCGGCAAGCGCCCTGCGCGCGAAGGCGAAAGAGACCGTGCGCACCGCCCCCGAGAAGCTTGCGCGCGTCGCGCAGGCGGCGGCCGAAGCGGCAACGCAGGCAGCGGGTTCGGCCCGTACGCGCTAAAAGCCGCCCGAGGCGCAAGCGCGGCTTCGGCATGCGTTGTGACATCTCATCGCAGGCACCCATTCCGGCCTGCGCTGCATTTCAAAAGAGAAACCGAGCGCCCCGCAATCC
>NZ_CALUMA010000060.1 GCF_944321625.1 uncultured Slackia sp. | reverse complement strand
CCAACCTCTTATGCGGCACCCGCCACGCCGGAGCCGTCTTCCACATCTACCTTCTTGCCCTCGATCGCGCCCGTGGCCGCTTCGTTCGGAAGCGTCACCTCGATGCCGCCTTCGTCCCAGTCGTGATGCTCGTCAACGATGAACTCCACGATTTCCTACGATACCAGATAGGGTGGGACCGCTGCCGTCTCTCGGATGGCGTATGTTCCCCAGCCGAGTTCCGCGGGAAGCCACACGTATCCGTCTTCACCGATTACGAACGTCGATATCGGCTCGTCCGCGGGGTAATGCGTGTCGAATTCCACACGTTCGAACAGGCCGTCTTCGGTCCTGCGCAAAAGCTCTACGGTTGTTCCTGGCTTGAGCAGGGGAAGGCCGGATGCTTCATCCACTTTGCGTATGCGCACCGGCGACGTGATGCGTTTGTCTTCGAGCATGAGAAACACCTCCTGCGCCTGGGTTCGAACCTCTATGTCGCAGATGGGTGCGATAAGGCGCAGCGACTGGTCGGGGCACGATGCCTCAATGAGGGTGTATGTGCCGTAGGGGAGCGCGTGGTCGGGTTTCGGGAGGCCGTTGTGATTGGCCGGATCCCAATTCGCCAACAGATCGCGCGTATCGAAGCGTCCGTCTTCATGCGATTCGATGGATCCCATGAAGACGCCTGAAAGCGCTCCGTCTTTGCCCGTGACCGCGTTGCCTTCTGCATCGGTGATCGGCTCGACTTTGTAGCCTTTCGATGCCAGGCTGCCGTCGTCCTGAAGCCAGATGTCGAAGACACATCCGGCGAGGGGAGATTGCGCGCCTTCATCCTCTTCATCGTCATCTTCTTTGTATTTGCCTCCTACGATGTCTCCGCGCACCACGGTCTCTCGATGGGTCTCGAGCTGAATGGTGATAATGGATTCATGCGAGTCGGGCGCCAGGTCGATTTCGTGCCACCCTTCATCCCCCGAGGTGTCGAGCAGGTATCCATGCGGCGGGGTTACTTCACGAATGCGCGCTTTCCCAAGGGGGATTTCTTGAAACGTCGCTGCCCAGCCGCCAATCGATTCGCTCCACGCGGTTTCCGCGCGATGGAGCTTGCCATTCGCGTCTTCCAGCTCATAGACGGCACTTTCAAGCGTTGCCCATCCTTGGGCATGCGGCCCCGTCTCCGCATCTTCCTTGACTACGATGACCTTCGCGGTGCAGGGAGCATCTTCGAGGCGTTCTGCGTCTTCGGATGATCCTACGGTCAAGCGCTTAGGTGCGTCCCAGGCCGCATAGCCTTTCGGCGGCTTGTCCTCGTTGACCCAAACCGTCTCTCCGGGCGTCAGGTCTACGGTCGCTTGGCCGTTCTTGTCGGTGGTGAAGGTGGTTATAAGGTCGGAGAGCTTCCCGTTTTCGTACGAGCGGTAAATGCTAAAGGTCGCTCCCGCAAGCGAATAGGCGGGATTGTCTCCCGGCTTGCCCGATACTGATATGTCGGCGGACGTCTTGTTGAACAGGATTTCTACGAGATTGGTCAAGGGCACGTGGAGCCAATAGCAATCCGCCGTCTTGGGCGTGATGCGGGAAATCATGTTGCCGGGCGCCTTGCCCGCTACCACGCCGCTGCCCTTGGAGGATGAATGCCATGCGCGGTCCTCGTCGGGGGAGTCGCCCCAGAAGAACATGATGTGGTTGTCGGCGCCGCTCACGCTCCAGTCGTTTGGCTCGGCAAGGATGAGGTCGCCTTTCGCCAGTTTGCCGCTGGCAAGTAGCTCCTTCTTCGATTCGTAGCGTGTGCGCATGGATGCATGGTCGTCAAAGAAATGACGCCACCGAGACAGATTGGCTTTATTGCCGAAGTCGTACCCGGTTGAATCGACATACGTTCCGATGATGTCGCAGTCTGCGCCGCATGCTTCGAGAACCGCCACAACGAATCCGCCGCAGTTCATGTACGACTCCCCGTTGGAGGCAGGCTTTCCGTTGGGGTGCCAGCAGTCCCAGTCTGCGAGCATGGGGGAGAATTCGTTAGGGCCTATGGTCCCATAAGGGGTTCCCAGGTAGTAATCATCCTTCTCGTGTGCTTCAAGCTCCTCGAGGGCCGACCTGGTGGCTCCCAGGTATTGCTCGACCGTGACGCGCGATGCAGGAGCGGATGCTGGGGAGGCGCCGTATGCATCGCCGGGCATACCGGCAAGCGCCGCGGCAGCGGTTCCCCCGGCGATTCCCACGAACGCGCGGCGGGATATACCGGTATCGAGATTAGATGCGGTGAGGTTCGACATGGATGCCTCCGTTCTTTCGCATGTGCACGTATGGGTGTCGCATGCATTGCATCGCCCTTGACGGGGCGGTGCGGGGATCGAATATCGGAATCCATGCTAGCCTCGAAACCTTGCCATTCTATGGTCTGAGAGCACCTTAAAACCTTACCGGAATCTTGCGGATTTTCCCTCTGTTTGCACGCAGAATCTTGCGGCGATGGGCCGATGCTTTGAACCGATTTCTTGTTTTGATTTCGCAAAACCTTGCAGGAGGTGTCATGTCGTTTGGGCATCAGGGAGCCAGGACAACAAAAAAGCCTGCCGTTGCCGGCAGGCTGTTGTTTATGGTGGAGCTTAGGGGGATCGACAATCCGCTCCCTCCGGTCGCGTCTTGATACGTCGGGCTTCGCCCTCCTCATTCGACAGCCCACTGGGCTGTCGAACCCTCGCGGGGTTCGACCCATGCGAATCATGGCAACAAAAAAGCCTGCCGTTGCCGACAGGCTGTTGTTTATGGTGGAGCTTAGGGGGATCGAACCCCTGACCTCATGGCTGCCAGCCATGCGCTCTCCCAGCTGAGCTAAAGCCCCGTAGGTGCTTCCCTCTCTCGAGGTGCGAGAAAGTATTATACAGGACTCGCAATTCCGGTCAAGAGGAAATTTAAAAATTTTTTCTCGCGACCTAGAGCACGTCAAGGATGGGCGCAAGAGCCCCCTTGGCGTCGTACGTCTCAATGGCTCCCGCATCGACCGACGCGGCAAACGCGGGGTCGATAGGCAGGGTCGCATAAGCGGGGATGTCGTATTTCTTTGCAACTTCGGCGCCCTGGGGTTCTCCGAAAATGTAGTGCTTCTTGCCGCACTCGTCGCACTCGAAATACGCCATGTTCTCAACGAGGCCAAGAACCTTGACATCCATGTTGTGGGCCAGGTTGACGGCCTTGCCCACAATCATCGCCACGAGCTCCTGCGGGGCCGAGACGGTCACGATGCCATCCACGGGAATCTGCTGGAACACGGTCAGGAGCACGTCGCTGGTGCCCGGAGGCATGTCGATGAGCAAGTAGTCCAGCTCGCCCCAGTTCACCTCGTTGAAGAACTGGCTTACCATGCCGGAGACGACAGGGCCGCGCCATGCTACGGGCATGTCGCCCTGGGGGAGCAGGAGGTTGGTGGAGATGATCTTCACGCCCTCTTTGCTCTCGGCGGGGAAGATGCCGTTCTGGTCGGCGTGCAGCGGGCCGGACACGCCGAAGGCCTTGGGGATGGACGGGCCGGTGACGTCGGCATCCATGATGCCCACCTTCTTGCCCGCGCGTGCAAGCTCGGATGCAATGAGGCAGGTGACAAGCGTCTTGCCCACGCCGCCTTTGCCGCTCACGACGCCGATGACTTTGCCGATGTTCGACACTGAGTTGGGCGTGAGCTTGCTGGGTGCCGTTCGCTCTCCGCACGTCGCAGAGCAGCTGCCGCACTCATGCGAGCAGGTATCGGGCGTAGGCTGCGTTTCGTTTGCTTCGCTCATGGGATCCCCCTTCTACATACGCGAAACAGGTAATTATTGTTGCATAAGGATGATAGCACTCGTGAGGCATGCTTTGCGTTGACGGGGTAAAAGAAAAAGGCGCGCATCGTGATGATGCGCGCCTTGTGGGTTACAGAAGAATGGTCTGTCTGCTAGCTGTCTGGCTAGCTTTCTGCTCCGCTTCCGCCTCCTGTGCCTTCGCCGGGATCGGGATCGGTGCCACCTCCGCCAGGACTCGTGCCGGGATCAACAGGTTGATCGGGGTCGGTGCCGGGGTCCGGGTCGGTGCCGGGATCGGGATCAACAGGTTGATCGGGGTCGGTGCCGGGATCGGGAGTGGGTTCCGGGTCGGGCGTAGGCTCAACCGGATCGGTAGGCTGATCATCGGGGTCGGTGGCCGGGGTGTCCGGAGTCTCGTCCTTCTCCTGATCCTGCTTTTCCTCGTCCTCGGTCTTCTCGTTATCTTCGTCTTCGTCGTCCTTGCTGCTGTACGAGCCCTTGTAGGCGCTGTTGTACGCAGGGTCGGGAGCGCTTTGGAAGTCCTCGAGAGCCTGGCCGTCCAGGCAATCGCTGATCAGGTCGCGCCAGATGTCCTGGCACCAGGTGTCGGTGTAGTACGTGTCCTCGTAGCTGCGGTCGCCCGTCCACACCGCGCAGGAAAGCTGCGGGGTGTAGCCCACGAACCACAGGTCGTGCCAGTTGTTCGGGGTACCGGTCTTGCCTGCCGCGATCTGCCCAGAGGGGAGAGCGGCGGCGGTGGCGGTACCCATGGACTTGTAGATAACGCCTTCGAGCACCTGAGTGACAGCGTAGGAAACCTCGTTCGAAAGCACCTGCTCGCCTTCGACGCCGGCGCTGTAATCGGTGCCTACCACTTCATCATTCTTATCAAGAATCTTGATGATGGGCGTCGCCTTGCGATAGGTGCCGCCCGTGGCGAAGGTACCGTAGGCGCTCGCCATCTCGGTGGTGTTCGCCTGGCCGACGCCGAGCGTGGTGGTGGCAACGGCGGGAAGCTTGGGCGTGCCGTCGATGTCTTTCTGGGTGAGGCCGAGCCTCTCCTGCATGGCAACGATGGAGCTGGGCGTCACGCCGCTTTGCGCGGAATCGGTGAACGAAAGCCTGATGTAACCGGTGTTGGATGAGACGGCGGTCATGTCGGCAATTGAAAGCGTGCCGTAGTTTGTGTTGCCGTAGTTGTGGACTTCGTGTCCCTCGACGGTCTCGACGGGGCCGTTGCAGTTCATGCTCGTCTGAGGGCTGATGCCCTTCTCGATGGCGTCAGCGAGCGTGAATGCCTTGGCGGTAGAGCCGATCTGGCGGCCGTTCTCGCTCGTGGCGATATTGAGCTGGTCCTTTTCGAAGCTGCGGCCGCCGATCATCGCCTTGATGAAACCGGTGTTGGGATCAACGAGCGTCAGGGCGAATTCCTGGTTTTCACCCACGCGACCGCTTTCATACTGCTTGGTCACCGCGTCTTCGGCGTACTGCTGCATGGTGGGGTCGATGGTGGTAATCACCTTGAGGCCGCCCTCGAACAGGTCGGACGTGGAAAGCCCCCAGCCGCCTTCTTCGACGGGCTTCAGCAGCAGGTCGCGCACGTACGTGGTGAAGTACTTGTAGCGGTAGATGCCGTTGTTGGTTTCTTCCTCTTCGGTCTTCTCGCGCACGTTGAGCTCTTCGGCCTTGGCGGCGTCGTACTCCTCCTGCGTGATGACGCCGTTGGTGAGCATACGCGAAAGCACCACGGTGCGGCGCTCCATGCATGCCTCGGGGTTGAGGTAGGGGTCGTACATGGTGGGGGGGTTGGGGATGCCGATGAGCGTGGCGGCCTGTGCGATGGTCAGGTCGGTCGCGTTCACGCCGTAATAGTTTTCGGCAGCCGCCTGGATGCCATAGCAGCCGTCACCGTAGTTGATGGTGTTGAGGTACATAAGGAGGATTTCCTCCTTGGAGAACTTCTTTTCCATCTGGGTGGCCAGCTCGATCTCGCGCACCTTGCGCTTGTACGAGATTTCGGTCGCCTCGTCGGAAAGCAGCGTATTGCGCACCAACTGCTGCGTGATGGTGGATGCGCCCTCCTGGCCGCCCGACAGGTTCACGAACACCGCGCGGATGATGCCCTGGAGGTCTACGCCATGATGCTGGTAATAGCGTTCATCCTCGGTTGCGATGGTGCCGTTGACCACATACGGGCTTACCTGGTCAAGGCTGGTCAGGGGATCGCGTTTCTCCAAATAGAGCTCCGCGAGCACCGTGCCTTCGCCGGTTTCCTCGTTGTAGTCGTTGGCATAGATGGTGGATTGTTCGGGTACCGCAAACGCGTTGGTGTCGTCCACGCTGGGCAAATCCTCGCACCAGCTGTGAACAAGGGCCATTGCGCCCTGATAGCCGCCGAAAATGGCCAGGCCGAAGCCCACCAGTACGACGAGTACGGTCCAAATTCCTGCGTGTGCGCGCTTCTCGCGCTGTTTTCTCCGTGTTTTCATGGATGGCACGATACCTGAAAGCGCTATCATTCGCAAAGCTTCGTTACGTGACGATAGGATTATTTCATGGCGAACTCACATACTTATAAAGACGCGAGCGCCCACGAGGCGTCCGATTTGACGAATTCCAACCCTTTCCGCACGCTTGAGCTGCTTGCTCCTGCGGGCAGGATGGCGTGTTTGCATGCGGCCGTTTCCGCAGGTGCCAACGCGGTTTATCTGGGGTGCGAGGATTTCAACGCCCGCCGCGGCGCGGACAATTTCACGCTCGACACGCTGCAGGAGGCGTGCGATTACGCCCATCTGCGCGGCGTCAAAATATATTTGACGCTCAACATCGCCGTCATGCCCGACGAAGCAAAAAACGCTCTCGAACTGGCGCGCCAGGCGTACCGTCGCGGCGTGGATGCGTTCATCGTGCAGGATATCGGCGTTGCGGCGGAAATCGTGCGAACGCTGCCGGATGCGCGCGTTCATATTTCCACCCAGATGAACACCCATAATGTTGACGGCGTGCAGGCCGCGGCGGCGCTGGGGGCAAGCCGGGTCACGCTCGCCCGCGAGCTGACGCTTGCCGAGGTGTCGCGCGCCGCCCAGGAGGCTCACGCACTCGGCATGTCCGTGGAGACGTTCGGGCACGGCGCGTTGTGCGTGTGTTATTCGGGGCAGTGCTTCATGAGCTCGCTCATTGGCGGACGTTCGGCGAATCGTGGCATGTGCGCCCAGGCGTGCCGTCTGCCCTATACGCTCCACAACGCGGCGGTCAAAAACTCGCTGCCGTCCGAGGGCGACCATCTGCTATCGCCCAAGGACCTGTGCACGGTGGATATGCTGTGCGACCTCGTCCAGGCGGGCGTCGACAGCGTGAAAATCGAAGGCCGCATGAAGTCTCCCGAGTACGTGTCCACCGTGGTGGGCGTGTACCGTGCGGCGATCGACCGCCTCGCGGCGGCATATGACGCCGCGAAGGCGTCCGGCGCAACCGACTCGGATGCGTTGTTTTCCGTCAAAGAGTCGGGGGAGGGCGCAACCGACGAGGAGCGCCGCGCTCTTTCCGAGGCGTTCAGCCGTGGCTTCACGCAGGGATATCTGAAGCGCCATCGCGGTAACGACATCATGAGCTATCGCCGTCCCAATAATCGCGGCGTGTTCGTGGGACGCGTCACGCGCGTTTCCGGACGTGAGGCGCTCATCGAGTCGACGGTTGAGCTTCACGAAGGCGATGTGCTCGAATTCTGGACGAACAAGGGCCATTTTGCTGTCACGGTTGATTCTTCCTTCTCTAGAAAGGGGCGAGAGTACCGCCTCAATCCCGGACGCAAGGTCGCCAAGGGTGACCGCGTGTTCCGCGTGCGCGACGCCTCGCTCGCGTTTAAGGACGATTCCCTTGAGCCGCGTGTCGCCGTGGACGCAGTCGTGACGCTGCACATCGGCGAACCCCTCACCATCGACGTGGCGGCGCGCGGCGTCTGCGTGCGCTTCGAGGGCGACGTGGTGGAGGCGGCGCGCACCAAGGCTATAACGCTCGACGATGTGAGCGAACATATCGATCGCGTGGGAAATACGCCGTTTCGTTTCGAGACGCTTCAGGTCGAACTCGACGAGGGTGTGGGCCTTGGCTTTTCGACGCTGCACAAAGCGCGCGCCCAGGCGCTTGCTATGCTTCAAGAGGCGCTGCTGGAAGGAACGCGGAGCAGGCATCTTCCCAAGGCGGAACAGCGCAGGCCCTCGCGCCAGCCGCGATTCGGGTCGTGTCGCGTCATGGTTCTTGCGACCAACCCCGCATGCGCCCGCGCCGCGAAGCGCGCAGGGGCCGATGCGGTGTATGTTCCCGCGCTCAATCTCGTTGCGGGGGAGGCGTGCTCGGCGGGGCAAATCAACGCCGCGCCTGAAGGGGCGTCGTATCCCAAAGACCGTCTCGTCGTGCTTCCCGTTGTGGATAAGCCGTCGATGAACGCCGAGGATGATTTCGATCCCTGGAGCTTTGTCGACGATGATGCGCCCGTCATGGTTGAGTCGCTCGGTCAGCTCCATGGGGGTCTTCGCGAGGGGCGCACAATCGAGGTCGGCCCTCACGTGCCTGTGACGAATGCGCTCACGCTCGATGCGCTCGCCGAGGCCGGCGCATCGCGAGTTTGGCTCTCGCCCGAGCTGTCCCTCAAGCAGATAGAGGCTTTGGGAGGTTCCTCGCCGGTGCCCCTGGGGCTTACCATAGCGGGATATCAGGAACTCATGGTGACCGAACACTGCCTCCTGATGAGCCAGGGTCCATGCGACCAGCGTTGCGGCCAGTGCGCTCGTCGCAAGAGCCCCCACTTCCTCGAGGATCGCAAGGGCTATCAGTTCCAGGTGGTCACCGACCTATGCGGGAGGAGCCATCTGTACAATGCGGTCCGTCTGGACGCCATCCATCTCGCATGCGACCTCATCGCTGCCGGGGTCTCGGCGTTCATGGTGGACACCACCCTCATGAACGTCCAGCAGACGACCGAGGTGGTATCGCGTGCCGTGCGCGCGAGGGATATCGCGCTCAAGGGGGACAATCGTCTTCCCAAGGCGGAGGGGTGTACGACGGGGCACCTGTTCCGCGGCGTATCGTAACTTTACCAAGAGTCGATGCCCGGTGTGCCTGACCGCATGCCGGGTTTCTGCTACTATAGGCAAATCGCGCGCCCAGGCGCGTCCCTGAATAATAGAAGGAGATGAGTCCGATAACCCCCGAAGAGCAACTCCATATCATCAAGTCGGGCGTTGACACCGTTGTGCCCGAGAGCCTGCTGCTCGAAAAGCTCAAGCGTGGCGGCGAGCTCAACATCAAGCTTGGCGTCGACCCTACGGCGCCCGACATTCATCTTGGCCATGCCGTTCCTCTGCGCAAGCTCCGCCAGTTCCAGGAGCTCGGCCATCACGTCACGCTTATCATCGGCGATGGCACCGCGCTGATTGGCGATCCCTCCGGCCGCAATTCCACGCGTCCGCAGCTTACACGCGAGCAGATTGCCGCGAATGCCAAGACCTATGTCGATCAGGCGTTCAAGATTCTCGATCCGGCAAAGACCACGCTTCGCTATAACTCGGAGTGGATTCTCGACCTCAATATGGAAAGCCTGCTGAAGCTCATCAGCAATTTCACCGTGGCTCGCATTCTCGAGCGCGATGACTTCCATAAGCGCTATACCGGCGGCCTTCCTATCTCGCTGCATGAGTTCCTCTATCCCGTCATGCAGGCATATGACTCCGTGGTCATCAAGGCCGATGTCGAGATCGGCGGTTCCGACCAGCTGTTCAACCTGCTCGCCGGTCGCGAGCTCATGGAAAAGATGGGCATGGAGCCCCAGGTTGCCCTTACGCTTCCGCTGCTCGAGGGTACTGACGGTGTGCAGAAGATGTCGAAGAGCTACGGCAACTACATCGGCCTCACCGATGCGCCCAACGATATGTTCGGCAAGGTGATGAGCATCCCCGACGAGCTGATGGTGAAGTACTATCGCCTGGCGTCTACCGAGGATGTTGCTGCGATTGACGAAATCGAGCGTGGGCTTGCCGCGGACGAGTTGCATCCCAACAAGGTGAAGCGCGCCCTCGCACGCAACATTGTTGCCGCCTACTACGATGAGGAAGCCGCCCAGGCCGCCGAGGCCGATTTCGACCTCAAGTTCAAAGATCACGGGTTCCCTGAGGACGCCCCCACGTATGCGGCCGATTTGACTCCGGGTGAAGACGGCACCGTGTACTTTGCCAAGCTTCTGGTGGATGCGGGCGTTGCGCCTAGTGTTTCTGAGGCACGTCGCCTTATCGACGGCGGCGGTGTCAAGGTGAACGGCGAGGCCGTTGAGGCAAAGCGCTACAACGTGGAGCCCGCGTTCCTTGAGGATGCCAAGATTCAGGTGGGCAAGAAGAAGTTCCTCCGCCTGGTGTAAGGCACGCTGCTTGCTCTCCATATAGATATGCAATAAGAGGAGACGCTTCCTAGAGGCGTCTCCTCTTTATATATATGCATATGGGGAGCTATATGCGCAGTAATGGGTTGCGACTGCATAATTGGTTATCTCGAGGCCCGACATGAGTAAAACTAGAGTTGTGAAGATGGCTTCATATCTTTGGAAGGAAAGTGACTCATAGCAACTTTTGGTTGTAATCAGGCAAAATGGATTGACAAACGAGTGTTAAAGCAAATAATTTCGACATTTCCCGAACGAATCGGGACTTTTTCCTTGACCTCGCCCGGGGAGGGGCGTAGTATACCACCTTGCGCCGCGGGGGACCGCGGAGAGCGATCCGGTTTCCGGATGGAAGCCGGGGGAACCTTGAGAACCGGATACTGTGGAGTGAGAGAATAAGCCAGGACGGAGCATCCAAGCTCCGGGGAACCCGGATCATTTCTTTTAACGTTGCCGGACGGAAGTCCGGTCTTTCAACGGAGAGTTTGATCCTGGCTCAGGATGAACGCTGGCGGCGTGCCTAACACATGCAAGTCGAACGAGTAAGCCGGCTTCGGCCGGGAATAGAGTGGCGAACGGGTGAGTAACACGTGACCAAC
>NZ_CALUMA010000059.1 GCF_944321625.1 uncultured Slackia sp. | reverse complement strand
GCATCGCGCATATGCTGAGCGATTTGGACGTGCAGCCCTGGCAGATTCTGGCCATCACGTTCACCAACAAGGCCGCCGCCGAGATGCGCGAACGCCTCGGCCGCCTGGTGGGGCCCGCCGCGCGCGGCATGTGGGTTTCCACGTTCCACAGCATGTGCGTGCGTATTCTGCGCGTGGATTGCGAACGTCTGGGCTTCGACAAGGGCTTCACCATCTACGACGATGACGATTCCAAGCGCCTGGTCAAAGAAATTATGGCCGAGCTGGACATCGACCCCAAGCGTTTTCCCATCCAGAACATCCGCAGCCGCATCTCGCAGGCCAAAAACGAGCTCATCGTGCCGGGCGATTTCGCCAAAGACGCGCGCGACCCCGGAGCCAAGGTGGCGGCCCGCGTATACGAGAAGCTGCAGCAGCGCCTGAAGGCCGCCAACGCGTTCGACTTCGATGACCTGCTCGTGTACACGTGGCTTCTGCTGAAGAACCACCCCGACGTGCTGGAGGCCTACCAGGATCGCTTTCGCTACATTCTGGTGGACGAGTATCAGGACACCAACCACGCGCAGTATGAGATCTGCCGTATGCTCGCCGCCAAGAACAAGAACATCATGGTCGTAGGCGACGACGACCAGTCCATCTACAGCTGGCGCGGCGCCGACATCCGCAACATCCTGGAGTTCGAGCAGGATTACCCCAACGCGCACACCGTTAAGCTGGAGGAAAACTATCGCTCCACGGGCAACATTCTGTCTGCCGCCAACGCCGTGGTGGCAAACAACATCCATCGCAAGAAGAAGCGCCTGTACACCCAGGCGGGCGAAGGCGAAAAGATCAACGTGTACATGGCCGCTGATGAGCGCGACGAAGGCCGCTGGATCGCGGCGGAGATCGAGCATCAGCGCGCCGAAGGCATCCCGTACGATCAGATTGCCGTGTTCTATCGCACCAACGCGCAGAGCCGTTCGCTCGAAGATATGCTTCTGCGCGCGGGTGTGCCGTACCGCATCGTGGGCGGCACGCGATTCTTCGACCGCGCAGAGATCCGCGACGTGATGGCGTACCTCACGCTGCTGGTGAACCCCGCTGACGATATCGCTGCCAAACGCGTGATCAACACGCCCCGCCGCGGCATCGGCAAAACCACCATCGAGTATATCGAGAGCGCCGCGCGCCAGGCCAACATGCCGTTCATGATGGCGGCAGAGCTGTGCGTGGCCGACGACCATCTGCAGATGCGCGCCCGCACGGCGCTGGGGGCGTTCGTGAGCCTGATCGAAGAGGCGCGCAGCTACGGCGGCGACCTGCGCAAGGTGATCGAGGCCGTGATCGACAAAAGCGGGCTCATCGCGGCGCTGCAGGCTGAAAACACCGATGAGGCGCGTGGGCGCATAGAAAACATCAAGGAATTCTTGTCCGTTGTGGATGAGTATGTGGAAAGCCACCGCGACAACGACGAGGATGCGTTCATCGAAGTCGTCG
Source organism: uncultured Slackia sp. (assembly GCF_944321625.1). Taxonomy (GTDB): domain Bacteria; phylum Actinomycetota; class Coriobacteriia; order Coriobacteriales; family Eggerthellaceae; genus Slackia. The sequence goes on along the minus strand of NZ_CALUMA010000059.1, from coordinate 25,067 downwards.
GCACCGGCGGGGAAGAGCCTGCGGGGGAGACCTTCGGGGATTCCGGCACGGGCCAGGGTCAGCTGCCGATGACCACGCTGGTCGCAAGCGACGGCGAGGGCTCGTTCGGCGCGTCCGGCTCCGAGGGGCTGGCGGCCATTCGCACGCTTTCGCCGTATTCGCTGGCTGACTTCATCGAATGGGTGCGCCTGCGAACCGATCTCGACGCCGCCGAGGCGGAGGACGGCCAGGCGGTCACGCTCATGACCGTGCATTCCTCCAAGGGCTTGGAGTTCGACTGCGTGTTCGTGGCGGGCATGGAGGAGACCTTGTTCCCGCACAGCAACTCCGCGCATGACGAGGCGGGTCTTGAGGAGGAGCGTCGTCTGGCCTACGTCGCCATTACGCGCGCCCGCAAGAAGCTGTATCTGACGTGCGCACAAACCCGCAAGATCTTCGGCGATACGGTGGCCAACCCCGCGTCGCGATTCGTGGGCGAGATTCCCTCCGAGCTGCGCCGCACCATCGGACTGGGAAGCTCCGGCTTCTCGGGCACGGGTTGGGAGAAGCGCGGCAGCCGTCGCGGCATCTCTGGCAGCGGCACCGAGGCGGGCGGCGGTCGCGTGTTCGGCCAGTCGAGCGCCGGTGGCAGCCGTCCTCGTAATGCGGGTCGTGCGGCGGGTTCGTCGTTCGCCGATTTCATGGGCGGTGCGAGCTCACGCGGCACTTCGGGTTCGTGCGGCGGGTCCGGCGCATCGCGTTCGGGCTCATCGCTTGGCTCGTCCGGCGTGCGCACCAACCCCAACGCCGGCAAGAAGGCGGCGGCCAACATGACGTTCGCCGTGGGCGATACCGTGGACCACAAGACGTTCGGCAAGGGCAAGGTCATCAAGGTGGACGGCGACCTGCTGCACGTTCACTTCGCCAAGACCGGCAAGACCAAGAAGCTGCTCAAGGACTACGCACCCATCGTGAAGATCAACTAAACAGAAAGGCCCGACGTGAGTCGGGTCTTTCTGCGTTGAGATTGGTTGGCTCTGGGTCGTTTCGCCTACAAACGCCTTAACATTCCCAGCGTTTGCTCGATCCATGATTGTGCGCCAACGAGGCGATAGCCTGTGAATCCGGCTTTTTCGAGGATGTTTCGGATGCGCTGTGGCGCAATCTCGAGGTTGACCAGCTCGCCGAAGCGAACTCCTCGTGCGGCAATATCACGTGCGTGGTCCCAATAGGTTCCCGTAGGACCAAATGTCGTGGCGAAGGCGGCAGGCTCTGCTACGGCATCCGCTACCATGCGTTCGGTGTCTTCGTAAAAGAGCGAGCGTCCATTGTCATAGAGCGGATAAAACGACTCGCCATTGCCGGTCACCTTTACGGCGATGTTTGACAGATGCCGGTCGTCCTGTCGCGTGACAAAATCGAATGCAATCATGCGGTAGAAATCGTCGGCGTACTGCGGGCGAACGGCGAGCAAATTGTCTAGCTCGTTCTCGCCACGCTGCCCATCAAACAGGCGGCGCATATGAACCACATATTCGTTTGTGACGTCGTACATGAATTCCGAGAATACCGAATCGTCATCGAAGCGACGCGCGGGGCAGCAGGGGACGCCCATTTCCTGCGCCAATAGAAAGGCGGCGATTTCCGATTCGACATCGGTGGTCAGGGGGCTGATGCGTCGCTTCACAATCCCGTACTTACCGTCGAAGGCTCCGTAGCGTTTCACGTTGAATCCCTCTGGCGTATTCACACTGTCACCTTGGGCATCAATGCGCTGGAGAAATATTGACTCGAATACATCGGTGAGCGCATCTTCAAAACGGTCGGATTTCGCATGGGCCAACCACAACTCGTCTTTGGCGTTCACGGCATGGGTGGCATCGGCAATCTTGAAGATGTCATATTCGGAAAGCCCGCACCTGAATAGGATGCGTTCGATGTCGCGCCGCGAAGGGCTAGGAATACGCTCGGCAAGGAATTCGGCGAATTGGGCGGGTGTCCATGAAGAGGCGCCGTGCGTATACAGCGAAACGGTAGAGTTGTAGCGAGGCTCGGTGAAGGTGACCGACCAGTCATCGATTACAACGCCAATCACGTCATCGTGCCATTTGAGATATCGGAACGCTTCCGCCATCGCCACACCTCCTTACCAGCTTTTGCGTACAGTATACGCGAAATGCATCGGACCGCCTGGTTGCGGGCGGTCCGACTGAAATCATGTTGTCTTCGATGCTGCGCGAGCCCATTAGCACTTTCCGCAGAAGGCGCAGGCGGCAGGTGTTGCGGCCAGGCCGCCCAGGGCGCTTTCGCGCAGCTCGAAGGGGAGCGCGCAGCCCACGCGGCGCATTGCCTCCACCGTCTGGTCGAAATCCACCAGGTTGTCGATGCCGGCGAGTGCGATCTGCGCAGCCACGATGGCGTTGGCCACACCGGTCGCGTTGCGCTTCTGGCACGGCGCCTCCACCAAGCCCGCGATGGGGTCGCACACCAGGCCCATGAGGCCGGTGAGCGCGTTCGATGCGGCGGCGAGGCACTGGCGCGGCGTGCCGCCCAAAAGCTCGCAAGCGGCGCTCGCGGCCATGGCGCTCGCGGCGCCCACCTCGGCCTGGCAGCCGCCCTCGGCGCCCGACACGGTGGCGTTGCGCGTGATCAGATACCCGATTGCTGCGGCATTGGCCAGCGCGCGCTCCAGGCGTTCGTCGTCGAAGCCGTGCGTGTCCTGACACGCCAGCAGCATGGCGGGCAGCACGCCGGATGATCCAGCGGTGGGGGCCGCCACGATGCAGCCCATAGAAGCGTTGGTCTCGAGCACCGGCATCGCGTAGGTGGTGGCGCGCGCCAGATGCGGGTTCGCGAGCCCCGTCTTCTCGATGGCGGCAAGCTTCTGCGCCTCGCCGCCGATGAGCCCGCCCATAGAGGGCTGCGGCGCATCCAGTGGGCGCGTGGCGGAGGTGCGCATTACGTCCAGCACGCGGTGGAGGTAGTGCTTCGTGTCGTCCACGGCGATGTCCTGGGCGGCGAGCAGGCAGCGCTCGCGTCGGCAGATGGCATCGGATATGGGCAGGCCCTCCGCCTCGCAATACGCCAAAAGTTCGGCGCCGCTTGCGAAGTCGAGCGACTCCAGCATCTCTTCGGCCTCGGCGACGCTCATGTTCGCGCCGAACCCCTGTGCCTCGGCTCCTTCGGCACGTACGGGCGCTCCGGTCTCGCTTGCGCGGTCGCTTTCCACCACGCGCACGTCAAGGATGTCGGCATGGCGCGCAACGGCGGCCGCCAGCGCCTCAGGGATTTCGTCGTCGGTCTGCATGATGGTGTAGGCGATGTCGCCCTTCTTTTTGCGGAACAGGCGTGTGGTGGCGATGTTCACGTCAAACACGTTCAGGCACGTGGCGATGTGCGCCAACACGCCGCGGCGGTCGTACTGCTTGACCACGATGCTGTGGTATTCGCCGGTCAGGCTCACGTCGATGCCGTTGAGGCGGCTGATTACGGCAGCGCCGCCGCCGATGCTCTCGCCGCGCATGGATGTGGTGCCGCCCGCTGCGTCCACCACCTCGATGTCCACGGTGTTGGGGTGGTTGATGTCGGAATCGTCGTCGCAGGGGGTAAACGCAAAGGAGAGCCCCGCCTTCTCGGCCAGTGCGAACGAGTCGCGAATGCGCTCGTCGTCGGGCTCCATTCCCAGCATGCCGGCCACAAGCGCGCGATCGGTGCCGTGGCCTTGGTAGGTGTGGGCGAAACTGCCGTAGAGCGTGAAGACGGCGCGCACGGGCTCTGCGGAAAGCAGACGACGGCACATGCGTGCGATGCGCAGGGCGCCGGCGGTGTGGCTGCTCGAGGGGCCGATCATCACCGGGCCGATGATGTCGCGGATGCTCAAAGACTTCATGGGCGAATTCCTTCCGTCCAGTCCATTCGGGTGCATGTTTGGCATGCTCGCCGCTTGCGCCAGCAATCATGCCGATGTGCATGGTACACTTATTCGTCGCAAAAATGAGACACGAGTCAAGGAGGAACATCGATGACTTCGCCGATTCTGGTGTTTGGTCACAAGAATCCCGACAACGACGCAATTTCCGCCGCTGTGGGCTATGCCTATCTGAAAAACGAGCTTGCCCGCAAATGCGGCGAGAACGTGACGTATGAGGCGTGTCGCCTGGGCGGGCTTCCGCCCGAGACCGAGTGGATTCTGGGCGAGAACGGCATCGAGGCGCCCCGTCTGATCGACCACGTGGGCGAGGGCGATAAGGTCATCCTGGTCGACCACAACGAGGCCCTGCAGTCCGCCGACGGCCTGGATAGCGCCGAAATCGTGGAGATTGTGGACCATCATCGCATCGGCGGCCTGGTCACCGCAAATCCCATTCGCTTCAACAACATGCCCATCGGCTCCACTGCGGCCATCGTTGCGCGCGAGTTCGAGATCCAGGGCGTCGAGCTTCCCAAGCACATCGCCGCCGTGCTGCTGGGCGCCATGCTCACCGACACCGTGATCATGAAATCTCCCACCACCACGCCGCTTGACTGCGAAATCATCGAGCGCACTGCCAAGATCGTGGGCGTTGACCCGGTGGAATACGGCATGTCCATCTTCAAGTGCCGCAGCAACCCCGCCGAGATGCCGGTTGAAAAGATCATCGGCGCCGACGCCAAGGAGTTCCCTCTGGCCGATGGCTCCACGGTGTTCATCGTGGCGTTCGAGACGGTGGATCTTCAGGCGGTCATGGATCGCGAGCAGGAGATTCGCGAGGCCATGCGCGCCGTTGTCGCCGACAAGGGCTACAAGTTCATGCTGCTCATGGCAACCGACATCCTCGCCGAGGGCAGCAACTTCATCTGCGAGGGCGACTGCGAGCTGGTGAACCGCGTCTTCGACATCGACGTGGAGGGCAAGGCGGTTTGGATGCCCGGCGTCCTTTCCCGCAAAAAGCAGGTTGCGGCTCCTATCCTTGCTGCGAAATAATTCGCATGTCGAATTAAGATATTGATGCGGAGGCGGTCTTGCGGGCCGCCTCTTTTGTATCGCGACGTAGTATCCTTGGAAAACCGCACATTTTCGAGCGCAGGAGGCGCATCATGCATAAGATTGGCTTCATCGGCTGCGGCAACATGGGCCGCGCCATCATCAAGGGCATCGTGACGTCGGGCGTGTGCGAGCCGGGCGACATCATCGCCTCCGCCCATACGCAGGCAACCATCGATGCCGCGCACGAGCAGTTCGGCATCGATGTCACGCTGGATAACACGCAGGCCGCCCAGGCCGAGATCGTGGTGCTGGCGGTCAAGCCCTACATGTTCGACGAGGTTGTGCCGCAGATCGCACCCGCACTGCCCGAGGGCGTGATCCTGGTTTCCATCGCGCCTGCCAAGACGCTCGCGTGGCTTGCCGAGACCGCCGGCGTGGCCAAGGTGGTGCGTCTCATGCCCAACACGCCCGCCGCGGTGGGCGAGGGCATGACCTCCGTGGTGCCCAATGACGCCTGCACCCAGGAGGATATCGAACGCGTGCTGGCCATCGTCAACTCCTTCGGCAAAAGCGAGTTCATCCCTGAGAAGCTGATCGATGCCGGCAGCGCCGTTGCCGGTTGCGCGCCCGCGTTCTTCTATATGTTCATCGAGGCCATGGCCGATGCCGCCGTGCTCGAAGGCATGCCGCGCGCGCAGGCGTACCGCTTTGCCGCCCAGGCGGCGGTGGGCTCGGGCAAGATGGTGCTCGAATCGGGCCAGCATCCCGGCGCGCTCAAGGATGCCGTGTGCTCTCCGGGCGGCACGACCATCGAAGGCGTGCGCACGCTGGAGGAGATGGGCATGCGCGGCGCAGTGATCGATGCGCTGATGGCTACCGTGGACAAGGCGCAGAGCCTCTAGGCCGTTCTGGAGCGTGACGGACGTCTATGACCTACGAAAGCGATGAGAGAAAAAGAAAAGCACGGGAGCGCCTCAACCCCGACGACCCGTTGCGCGATCTGACCGACGACCCGCGCGACGCTGCTCGCAGGAGGCTTGAACGCCGTCTTGCCTCGCGCTCCGGCGTTCAAGGCGAGGGCGGGCTTTCGCAGGCGCGCCCTGATGGCGCCTCGCATCGGGCGGAACCGCCCGCAGGCAGGCAAAGGGGCGTCTCGCGCGATGCCTCCGACAGCGATCTTCCCGCATCGGTCGACCACGCCGATCTTTTGGGGGAGGGCACCGATTCGCGCGGGCATCGATCCTCTCGCCGCTCCCGGTCTTCGTCGCATTCCTCTCGTTTGGCCTCGATGCTGGGCGGTTTCATCAGCCTGCCGCGACCTTTCATCATCGGGGCCGGCGTCGTGGTGCTGGTGCTGCTTTTCGTGCTCATCGGCGCGGTTGAGCGCTCATGCTCGGGGCCTGAAACGGCGACCCCTGTTCAGACGGAGCCCACGCAGGAGGCTTCGGCCGAGCAGGAGCAGGCCGAACCTCAGGTTGAGCAGGCCGATCTTTCCAAGCTCCCATCGAGCCTTTCGCAGGATATGGCAGATAAGCTGGCAGACATGGCGTCAACTGACGAGCGGGTGGCGCACATCATCAATACCATTGGCGAGGCACTCGGCGACGAGGGCGAGGCCGAGCAGGTCAAGATGCTCGAGCTGGCGGCTGACGATCCCGAGGCCATAGACTTTGTGGCCGGCATGGCGGATCATTTCCCTTCCGATGCGGGCGAGGCGTTTGACGGCGAGATTACTAAGGGCGAGATTCCCCTGCTCATGCAGTGGGACGAGCGCTGGGGCTATACCACCTACTGCGGTTCGTCGTTTGCCTCGGCGGGCTGCTGCCCCACGTCGTTCTCCATGGTGTACATGGGGCTCACCGGCAAGACCGATATGACGCCTTACGATATGGGTCAGCTCGCCACCGAGGATGGATACGCCGTGGATTACCAGGGCACCGTGGGCTCGTTCCTCATCGATGAAGCGCCCGGCCTGGGGCTTCAGTGCGAGCCGTTCTATCCCGATGCCGGGGCGGACGTGCTCACGTCGTATCTCCAGAGCGGCTATGTGGTCATTTGCAACGTGGGTGCGGGCGACTTCACCGATGGCGGCCACTTCTTCGTGATTACGGGTAAGGATGGCGACGGCAAGCTCACCATCAACGACCCGTATTCCTCGGTGCGCAGCGCCCAGACGTGGGATGCGGACACAATCCTCAACCAGACGATCGCGCTCTACGCTTTTAAGGCCGCATAGAGCATTGTCTTGACGTCTGAACCGTTTTGGCCGGCTTTCGCGAGGGCCTAAAGCCGAGCGGAGCTTGACGGTGCCGGGGTGGCCAGCTGATTGCACTGCTTGTCCACAAGAAGCCAATTGATGCCATGGCAGGTGAGGGCGGCCAAGAGCTCCGCCGCTTCGTTCGGGTCGACCGATTTGTTGTCTCTGATCCATTGGCGGTAAAAACCAAGGGCGGTCGAACGAATAAAGCTCAGCACAAGCTCCGATTTGCCGTAGGACACATAGGGCAAATCTTCAAAGGGGTTTCCCGCCGATGCGTAACGGTCCATTTGATGACGGTACAGCTTATCGCCAAAATCGTCGAAATATGCCGGGGTGCAGATTAGACGCTCGATTGCTGGCGGCTGTTGCGCAAGGTAGAGGAAGAATCGAATCGCGTGGCCGGCAATATCCTCGGGCGCTTCGGGTGTCGTCTCGTAATTATCAAAATAGTCGTCGAGGATTCGTTCGAGCTCTTCCGAATAGAGCGCTTCTATAGAATCATAGTGCAAATAGAACGTTTTCCGGTTGATTCCGGCGCGTTCCGCCAATTCTTTTACCGTGATGCGCTTGGCCCCTTCGTTCACCATTTCATGAAAAGCCTGCTGAATGGCACGCCGTGTGCGCTCTACGCGCAGGTCATTCATTTTCTCCGCTTTCTCTGCCATCGTTTCTCCTTCGAAATTCGGGCGATGGTGCTCTTGGCAAATTACCAGTTTTGCGAACGTGTGGCGTAAGCCTCGCTTCTAAAACACTGGCAAGTGCATCTCGATGGTGCCCTTCATACACTCTACCTGCGAGTTTAACGCATCCTTGACGCCCGGGTACCCATGGATGCGTTGCAATCCGACACAATCGAAGGGGGAACAATGGCACAAGCCAATGAATGGCATCGCGGCATCAGCCGTCGCGGATTCCTCAAGGGTGCCGCCGGAGTTGCAGGCCTTGCAGGAGTCGGCGCTATGGCGACCACGGGCGAGTGGCTCGCCCCGGCGCAGGCGGATGAAGGGGCCGCAAGCGAGCGGACCGCATTCACCTATCACAACGAACACTGCCTGTGCAACTGCATGCTCAAATGCACAGTGCGTGACGGTCGCCTGAGCGTGATCGAGCCCAGGCCAAACGAGGACAACCGCTTCCACAACGTGTGCCTGAAAGGCATCTCGGAAATTCAGCACATCTACGGCGATGCGCGCCTGCAATCGCCCATGAAGCGCGTGGGCGAGCGTGGCAGCGGCGAGTTCGAGGCCATTGCCTGGGATGAAGCGTTCCAGATGATCGCGGATGAATTCAAGAAATGCCAGGATTCCTATGGCAAAGACTCCCTGTGGATTCAGTATTCCACCGAGGCGTCGCAGCGCTTCACGCCGTTGCTTGCGCCGCTTCTGGGCGCGCAGGCGGGCGGCATGAACGGCTACGACATGGGCCAGGGCAACGGCCAGGGTCAGGCGTTCGGCTGGGACGGCATGTTCGCCAAGAACACCATCTGGGAGTGGCCGCAGGCCAAGACGGTTCTGCTCGTCAACTGCAACATGCTTGAGACGGGCATGATGTGGTCGCGTGCGTTCTTCGACGCGCAGAAGGCGGGCACCAAGATGATCTGCTTCGATCCGCGCTTCAGCGCCACGGCGTCCAAGTCCGACGAATGGGTGAATCTCAAGCCCGGTACCGATCCTGCGATGTTCCTCGCGTTCGCCAAGCACATCGTGGACAACGAGCTCTACAGTGTTGACCATCTGCTGGCGCACACCTCGTTCCCGTTCCTCATCGATGCCCAGACGGGCGAGGTACTGGGCGAGATGCGCGATTCCGTGGACGCAACCACAGGCGAGCCCACGCAGGTCAAGGCTCCGTACGTGTGGGACGAAGAAGCGGGACGTGCTGTGCCTTTCGACACCGAAGGCGTGCATGCCGCGCTCGAAGGCTCTTTTGAGGTTGACGGCCGCGCTTGCGTGACGGAATTCACGCGCCTCAAAGAAGACCTTGCGGAGTATACGCTTGAGTGGGCGGAGGGCGTCACCGGCGTTGCCGCCGACACCATCGCGCGCATCGCCGAGGAATACGCCGAGGGGCCCTCGGTCATCTGCAACGGCGTGGGCGGCGTCGATAAGATCGGCAATAACGATGTGGCCGGTCACGCGTATGCCCTGTGCGCATCGCTCACCGACAACTACGGCAAGCGCGGCACGGGATGCGGCATCTACGCTTACCACGTTACGCCCTACAACGCCATGATGGGCGCGTGGCCGCTGCCCGAAGGCGCGGGCGCGGCTCCTTCCCCCATGGGCTTCTACGATATGGTTCAGAAGGCTGACAACGTGCACGCCGCCATGTTCTTTGGCGACATTCCCACGCAGAAGGCGGCCAATTGGGCCAAGACGCGCGAATGGCTTGAGTCGCTCGACTTCGTATGCGTTGCCGACATCTATCAGAGTTCCGTTTGCGACTACGTCGACCTGGTTCTTCCCGTGTGCTCCAAGTTCGAATGCCAGGACGAAGTGGGCGGCGTGAAGAACGCCAATGGCTATATTCTGCAGAACCAGAAGATTCTCGATCCGCTGTTTGAGGCGAAATCGGACTTCTACATCGAAAAGGGCATCGCCGATGCCATGGGCATGGGGAATCTCTATCCCGAAAACGGCGAGGAGTTTGCCCGCGCGCTGCTCACCTCCGAAGATCCCCAGATGGCCGGCATCACGCTCGAGAAGCTTTTCGAGGAGGACGGCGCCGTCAAACTGGTGGGCACCGAAGACCCGCTGGGCCCCGAGGTGGGCTACGAGCTTGCCACGCCTTCGGGCCGTCAGGAGCCGTATTACGAGAACATGATCGAGTGGGGTCAGGCGTTCCCCCAATGGGAGGAGCCCAACGAGATTTACGCCGACAACCCGCTGCGTGATAAATATCCGCTTGCGTTCACGCAAAGCCGTTCGCGCTTCCGCGTGCATTCGACCTACTCGGGCGCCGCATGGATTCAGCAGCTTTACGAACCGCACATCGAGCTCAATCCCGTCGAGGCATCCTCTCGCGGTCTTGCCGATGGCGACCAGGTGGAGGTGTTCAATGACCGCGGCAGCTTCACCACCAAGCTTCGTCTGAACGAGGCCATCCAGCCTGGCACTGCGTATATGGCCGAAAGCACGTATGCAAGCCAATTGGGCGGCACGCTGATGCAGAGCGTATCCAACGATCAGCTCAACGAGCGCGGCTACGCTTTGCCGTACGGCCCTATGATTCCGTTCAACGACACCCTCATCGAGATCAAGAAAGCCGGTGAATAGGCAATGACGAAACTCGCCATCGCAATCGATCTGCATCGCTGCATCGGCTGCAACACTTGCGCGCTCGCATGCAAGATGCAGAACAACGTGCCTGACGGCATGCTGTGGAACCGCGTGCTCACCGAAAACTGCGACATCTATGATGGCGCGGAGGGCATCTATCCCAACCTTACGCGCACCTATCTGCCGCTTGCGTGCCAGCACTGCGAGAACGCAGCGTGCCAGCGCGTGTGCCCCACGGGGGCGACCTATAAAGATGACAAGGGTCGCATCGAAATCGACTACGACAAATGCATCGGCTGCCGTATGTGCATGGCCGCCTGCCCCTACAACGCCCGTGTGTTCAACTGGAACGAGCCGGTTCGCTCGACTGGTTTCAACTACGGTGATGCTCGTGTGCCCGTTCGTCACAAGGGCGTGATGGAAAAGTGCACGCTGTGCAAAGAGCGCACCGACGCCGGGGAGGAGCCGCGCTGCGTGCAGTGCTGCCCGACCGATGCCCGCATCTTCGGCGATCTGGACGATCCGAATTCCGAGATTTCGGTCGCCATCCGCGAGCATGGCGGCTACGTGCTGCTTGAGGAAAAGGGCACGAAGCCCCAGGTCCACTACTTTGAGTCGTAAGGGGAAGGGTTATGAGCAAAGCTAAAATCGCCTACGGCGTGCTGGGCGTGGTGACGCTCATCGGCATCGCCACCTGGATCTATCAGTTGATGGGCGGCCTGGGCGTTACGGGCATGAACAACTCCAACTCGTGGGGCCTCTACATCATTTGCTTCATGTTCATGGTGGGCCTTTCCGCTGGCGGCCTGATTGTGGCTTCCTCGGCGAGCGTGTTCCACGTGACCGAGTATAAGAAGGTGGCGCTTCCCGCGGTCATCCTCTCCACGGTGTGCATCTGCATGGCAGGCATGTTCGTGCTGATCGACCTCGGCGGAATCCAGCGTGTGTGGCGCATCATTACGGGGCCCAATCCCGCCTCGCCACTGTTCTGGGACATCTGCATCATCACATGCTACCTGATCATCAACATCGTGTATCTGTACTTCATGACGTCGAAGAAGCCCGGCGCGCAGGACAAGGTCGCCATCGTGAGCCGCTTCGCTCTGCCTGTTGCCATCCTGGTGCACAGCGTGACCGCGTGGATCTTTGGTCTGCAGATCGCTAAAGAGGGGTGGTACTCGGCCATCATGGCGCCGATCTTCGTGGCATCGGCCATGGACTCTGGTCTGGCAATGCTGTTGATCGCACTTGCTGCGCTGCGCCGTGCGGGCGTGTTCGAAGTCGAGCAGAAGCTCTTCAGCAGCCTGGCGGGCCTGCTCGCCACCTGCATCGCGGTGGATGCGTACTTCATCGGCTGCGAGGTGCTGACCATGGCATACCCCGGCGCCGAGGGCGCGCAGACGCTCGCGCTCATGACGAGCGGACCCACTGCACCCTTCTTCTGGTTCGAGATCGTGTGTGGTCTGGCCATTCCGTTCTGCATCCTGGTGTTCTCGCGTAATCGTCAGAAGACCGGTCTGGTGCTCTTCGCAAGCGCGCTGGTGGTGCTCGGCGTGTTCTGCAAGCGCTGCTGGCTGCTTCTGACCTCGTTCTTCGAGCCCAACATCTCCGGCGCAAACGGAATCACGTTGGGTACGCAGGCGGCCCAGCAGAGCGGTGCCAACATCTGGACGCTCACCGGCACCTATGCGCCCACCTGGCCTGAAATCGTCATCGTGATCGCCGTGTTCGCCCTGGGTGTGCTTGCCTTCATGGTGATGTGCTCGAAGCTTCTGCCCAAGCGATAGCGACAGTTTAGAGGCGCGGTGCAATTCGCATCGTCTTGCTCAATGGATTTGAGGCCCGCCGATAGGTTCGGCGGGCCTTTCGATAGGAGGGCAATCCCATGTCTCTCGATTATGAAATCGCTTCGCAAGCATTCGCCTTCTTGGGAAATTCGCTGCTGGCGCCCATGTCGCAGACTTCTCCCGCCGGGCTTTTACCGGAATTTTGGGAGGAATTTCCTGATTTCGACAATAAGGAAGTAGGCGACGCGATTGAAGGATGCCTTGAGTTCGCCCGCGAGGCGCATCGTCGCGAGGGGGCGGGGGAGAACATGGTCGAGCGCGTTTCCGTCGAGTACACGCGCCTCTTTATGGGTCCGCCTCGTCCCGCTGCCGCTCCTTGGGAAACAGCGTATCGGGGCGCCCAGGGTGCTGATGGGTTCGTCGGGTTCGGCGAGGCGACGGTGGCGATGCGCCGTACGCTCGCAAATCTCGGGCTTGAGGTTCGCAATCAAAACAATCAGTATGCCGACCACATGGGCATCGAACTTTTGTGTCTGTCCGCGATGCTGGGACGTGTCGAAGGCGGAGATTGCGAGGCTGCCGACATCCTGGATTTCATTTCGGAGCGACCGCTATCCTGGTGCGATGACTTTGCTGCAAAGGTATCGGGTGCGATGCCCGGGGGCTATTTCTCGTCACTGGTCAACCTCGTGTCGGCGATGCTCCACATGTTTGAGGAAGAGCTTGGAGAGGATTTCCGCGACTAAGCACGGCCGCCTCCTGGGTTCTTCATGCCGCTTTCTGACGCATGCGTCCGTTGCGCGTGCAACTTGTGGTACAGTACCTCCTCTTTTTGTCTTTGACGACGGGCGCCGTGTTGCGCCTGCTTAGATCGCTAGAGGTGCATAACCATGAAGAAGATTGTTACGAGCCTGCCGTTTATCCTTTTGGTGTCGGTTGTTCTGGGCATCCTTGTGGGCCTGGTTGCCAACGAGGCGTTCATGAACGTCGTGGTCACGGTCAAATACGTGCTGGGACAGCTCATCAACTTCTGCGTGCCGCTTCTCTTTCTCGCTATCGATTCTTCCAGACGGGCTCGCGTTTTTCGGCGAAGGCCCTCTCGCCTTCCCTGGAGTCTTCGGTTCGCTTGATTGCCGCATCGAAGTCAGCCATCATGCGCCAGCCGTCGGTGGCGGGCAGGAAGCTCTTGTCCATGCAGTCGTACAAAGCGAGCTTGGTCATGCGAATGGCAATGGGGCCGTTTTTGGCGATGCGCTCCGCCAGTTCGATGGCGCGGTCAACCAGCTCTTCGGCGGGAACCACATGGTTCACAAGCCCCCATTCAAGGGCGGTTTGCGCGTCTATCGCATCTCCCGTGAGCACCAGTTCCATCGCTCGCTTGGTATACATGGAGCGTCCCATGCGAAGCAGCGCGCCGCCTCCGGTGGCAAGCAGGCTGTGCTTGATTTCGGGGAATCCAATCTTGCCGTCATCGCTGATAAGCGCGAGGTCGGCGGCCACAACCATCTCGGCTCCGCCGCCCACTGCGATGCCGTTCACGGCGGCTATGACGGGTTTCGACACGTAGTGGCGCGTCATGCCCGCAAAGCCCCAGTCCTCGCGTCCGCGCGGCGGGTGGTATTCGCCGCGTGCAAGCTCCTTGAGGTCGGTGCCCGAGCAGAAGCACTTGCCGGTGTTGGTGATAACCATGACGGCGAGGCTATCGTCGCGGTCGAAATCGTCGATCGCATCGCACAACTCTTCCCACATCTTTGAGTTGAGGGCGTTGCGCACCTCCGGGCGGTTCAGCGTGAGCAAAAGCACATTTCCCCGCGTTTCGACGATGATGGTTTCGTACGACATAGCTTCTCCTGTCTGCCTGTTTGCCGGCAGCTTGGCCTCGGGATGCATCGCGCGATCCGAATAATTCGAAGGGCGTGTCGCATGCCGGAAAGACGAGGTCATAAGCGTGTCGGCACCGTCCGCCTTGCATAGGGCGCCAGTGCCATGGTACTTCATTTTGCGTCATGTTACGCAGCGCATTTTGCTGCGAGGACTGCTACAATGGAGGTGGAAATCATGGCACGAGGAAAGTGAGGCCGCCATGAAGTACAAGAACATTCTGGTTCCGTACGACCGTTCCGAATCCGCTCATCATGCGTTGGCCACGGCGCTTGCGATGGCCAACGAGACCGAGGGCGCCAAAGTGACGATTTTCTTCGCGACTCCGGTGCCTGAGTTCGAGTCCTCCCAGTTCATGATCGCCGAAAGGATGTCGGGGGCAATCCGTTCGTCCCGCGAGGAGCTTGCCCATATGCAGGATGAGTACATCAAGTACGAGCGCGGCCTGCTCACGAAGGACCTGGGCGACATCATGAACCTGGACAACGTGGAGGTTGCCATGGGCCAGGGCAAGCCCAGCAAGGCCATCCTTGATTACGCCGAGGAGCACAAGGTCGATCTGATCGTCATGGGCTGCCGCGGCCTCAACGCCGTCGCCGGCATGCTGGGCAGCGTGAGCTACGCCGTTCTGCGCAACGCCGAATGCCCGGTGCTTATCGAGAAGTAGGCGCGCTCGAGAAGGCTGCGTTCGAATGGCAATGCTCGAGAGGGATGCGCTCTAAAGAGACGCGCCCCGCTTAGCGCAAACGTCAGGACCCTGGATTTCCGGGGTCCTGTTTTTGTATACGCCCCCGATTCCGCCTGTCGAGCATCTATAATAATAAGTTACGGAAAAACGCTAATACCTCGAGGCAGGTTCATTCTTATGACGACGATTACAAAAGAGCAGGTGGCGCGTGCGGTCTATGACGCCATTCCCCGCATTGCGTGCGTGCTGCCGTGCGATGTGCGCGCGGCGCTTGAGGATGCTCAGGCCGCGGAAGGCGACACCCGCGGTGCCGTGGTGCTGGGGCATCTGCTGGAAAACGCCGATATAGCGGAGCGTGACCACGTGCCCATCTGCCAGGATACCGGCACTGTTTGGGTATGCCTGGAGGCGGGGCCCGATGTGTCCGTGCCGGGCGACGTGTTCGCCTGCGTGGATGACGCCGTGGCGCGCGCCTACACCGAGGCGCGTCTGCGCAAGAGCGTGGTGCGCGATGCCCTGGTCGACCGCGCCAACACCGGCGACAATACGCCGGCTTTCACCGATATCCACTTCGTGGACACGCCGGGTGCGCGCGTGCATGTGCTGCTCAAAGGCGGCGGATCCGACAACGCTTCGCGCGTGACTATGCTTACGCCGGGCGCGGGCCGCGAGGGCATCATCGCCGAGGTCATGGATTGCGTGGCGCACAAGGCGGCGAACGCCTGCCCGCCGCTCGTAATCGGCATCGGCGTGGGCGGCACGTTCGACAAGGTTGCCGGCATGGCGAAATCCGCCTTGCTGCGCGAGGTCGGCACCCCCGCTGCGGATCATCGCGTAGCCGAGTTCGAGCGCGAACTGCTGGACAAGGTGAACGCGTCCGGCATGGGACCGGGCGCTTTGGGCGGCAAGACTTTGGCGCTCGCCGTGCACGTGAATACGGCGCCGTGCCATATCGCCGCGCTGCCGCTTGCCATCAACATGGGGTGCTCCGCCATGCGTCGCGCCACCGTGGAGCTCGATGTTGCTGCGTCCGTCGCATGGCCGCCGGCCGAGGAGCCGGGGGAGAGTGCGAGCGATGCGGCCGCATGTGCCGAGACCTCCTGCGAGGAGGACGCGCACGAGATGGGTTCGTCCGCGCATGAAGCCGCTCCCATCAAGCTGACGCTTCCGTTGGATAAGACCGAGCTCGCCAAGCTCAAGGCGGGCGATGCCTGCGTGCTGACGGGTGAGATGTACATGCTGCGTGACGCGGGCCACATCCGCCTGCTGGAGGAGCTTGAGGCGCAGGGCGCGCTTCCGTATGGCCTGGACGGTGCGACCATCTTCTATGCCGGCCCGACGCCTGCTGCCGCCGGCCGTCCGTTTGGCGCCGTGGGGCCCACCACGGCTTCGCGCATGGACTTCGCCGCGCCCGCGCTCTATCGTGCCGGCGTGGTCGCTACGGTGGGCAAGGGCGTGCGCTCGGCGGATGTCGCTGAGGCATGCCAAGAAACCGGATCGGTGTACTTTGTGGCAACCGGCGGAGCGGCGGCGCTTCTGGCGCAGCGCGTGGAATCGGGCGAAGTCGTTGCCTACGACGACTTGGGCACCGAAGCTCTGCGCCGTATAACCGTGAGCGATTTCCCCGTATTCGTGGGGTTGGATACGCGGGGAGGAAATGTATATGACCTGCAATAATGCGGGGGAGCCGCAGAAGGGCGTGTTCGTCACGTTCGAAGGCGGCGAAGGGGCCGGCAAAACCACGCATATCCGCTTTTTGGCGCACACGCTTGAGGCCATGGGCCGCGAGGTGCTTTGCCTGCGCGAGCCGGGAGGTACGTCCATCGGCGAACAGCTGCGCGCCGTGGTGCTTGACCCCCAGAATGATGCTATGTCCGACGAATGCGAGCTCATGATCTATCTGGCGGCTCGCGCTCAGTTGGTGTCGCAGGTCATCAAGCCGGCGCTCGAGCGCGGCGCGGTGGTTCTGTGCGACCGGTTCTTCGATTCGACGATGGCATACCAGGGCTATGGCCGCGGCCTTGACCGCGATCTGGTGCGCCGCGCCAACGATTTCGCCTGCCAGGGCATCCGTCCCGATCGCACCATCTTGCTGGTGCCTCCTTCGGCGCGCGCCGGTCTGGCCCGTGCGACCACCGAAGGCGCCGACCGCCTGGAATCCGCCGGTGATGCGTTCCACGAGCGTGTGAACGCCGCTTTTGCCCAGATGGCGTCCGAGGAGCCCGCGCGCATCCGCACGGTGCATTCCGCATCCAAGAAATCCGACACCTCGCGTGCCGTGTTCGCGGAGCTGGCCGATCTGTTTCCCCAGTTCGAGGAGCTTCTTGCTGACCCAGCGTTCTTCGCATCGCTGGATAAGAAGAAAGAAGGCGCGTCCGTGAAAGAAGGCGACGCCTGATGGCCGATGTGTTCGAATGCGTGGTGGGGCAGCCCAAGGTGCGCGAGTTTCTGCGCGCCTGCGTGTCGCAGGATCGCGTGAGCCATGCCTACCTGTTTACCGGCCCCGCTGGCTCCAACAAGACGCTCGCCGCCTTCGCATTTGCGCGCGCCATATTATGTCCGCACGATCCGTGCGCCTCTTGCGACGGCTGCACTAACGGGTCCTGTTCGCAGATTATGCGACAGGTCCATCCCGACGTGCATTACCTTGCGCCCGAGGGCGCGCAGGGCTACGTGGTGGACCAGATTCGCGAGGTGGTGGCAGATTCGTCGCTGGCGCCCATCCAGGGCAAGCGCAAGGTGTATATCATCGACCGCGTCGACCTGCTGGGCACCTCCGCGGCGAACGCATTCCTCAAAACGCTGGAGGAGCCGCCGGCCGACGTGGTGCTTATCCTTCTGGGGCGCACGCGCGAAAGCGTGCTGCCTACCATCGTGTCGCGCTGCCAGGTGGTGCCGTTTCGCCATATTCCGCCCAGCGAGGCGGCGGGTATCGTGGTGCAGAACACCGGATGCACGCTGCCCGAGGCGCGCATCGCTATCGAGGCCAGCGGCGGGTCGCTTTCCAAGGCGGCGGAGTTCCTTCGCTCGAGCGAGCGCGGGCAGTTCAGGGGCAAGGTGCTGCGAAGCCTGGCCTCGCTTGTGCGTGCCGACGATCTGGACGTTCTCGAATACGCGAGCGAAATCGTGCTGGCGTCCAAGGCGCCGCTCGATGCGGTGCGCCGCGAGCAGGAGCGCGTGATGGAGGAGCGCGCCGAATTCCTGCAGAAATCGGCGTTGCGCACGCTCGAAACGCGCCACAAACGCGCGCTTTCGAACGCGTCGCTGGAGCTTCTGCACCAGATGACGTCGGTAGTGCGTTCGTGGTTGCGTGACGTGGCGGCCGTATGCGCGGGCACGCCCGAGCTCATCCTCAACGTGGATGCCGCCGACGCCATCCGCGACGCCGCCAGCTACACGTCGCTTGAGCGTGTGTGGAGGGCTTATGAGTGCGCGGAGGCAGCAGACGCGGCCATCTCGTATAATGTGTCTCCTCAAACGACTATCGAAGCAATGCTTTTTGAGATAAGAGAGGTACTGTATGCCCAGCGTCGCCCCGGTAAGGCTGACCTATAACCCTAAAATTCTTTGGTTCGACCCCAAAGACCTTGATATCCATCGCGGCGACGCGCTTATCGTGAAGACGGAGCGCGGCCAGGAATACGGCGTCGCCGAAGAGGACATCAAAGAGGTTGACGAGACCGCCATCGCTAAGCTGAAAAGCCCGCTCAAGCCCGTCATCCGCAAGGCGACCGACGAGGACAAGCGCACGTGGGAAGAAACCAAGAACGCGGCCGCCGAGGCGCTGCCCGTGTTCAAGGAGATGGTGGCCGAGCAAGGCCTTGACATGCATCCCGTCACCGTGGAGTTCCTGTTCGACGGCGACAAGGCGGTGTTCTACTTCGAGGCGGAGGAGCGCGTCGACTTCCGCGAACTGGTGCGCGCTTTGGCGTCGCGCTTCCATAAGCGCATCGACATGCGCCAGATCGGCGTGCGCGACGAGGCCCGCATCGTGGGAGGCTTCGGCCATTGCGGCCAGGAGCTGTGCTGCAAGCGTTTGGGCGGGGAATTCAATCCTGTGTCCATCCGTATGGCCAAAGACCAGGACCTCTCGCTCAACCCACAGAAGATCTCGGGCGTGTGCGGGCGCCTCATGTGCTGTTTGCGCTACGAGGCGGATGCCTACAAGGAGTTCAAGGGCCGCTGCCCCAAGGTCAATTCCATGATCTCCACCCCCGAAGGCGATGCCAAGGTCGTGGAGATTAACGTGCCGCGCGAGACGGTGACTATCGACCATGAGGGTAAGCGCATCAAGATTCCCGTGTCCGAGATGGACATCGACCCCAAGACCGGCAAGCCCGGCTCGGTCACGCAGGACGTGCTGGACGAGTACGCCAACCGCAACAACGCCGGCGCCTCGATGATCGAGTCGCTGGTGAGTCCCATCTTCACCGGCACCGACAAGCTGGCCGACAAGCCTGTCGCGCGCAGGTCGGGCGGCACTTCGCGCCGTTCGCAGCAGAAGGACCGCAGCAGGGCAGAGGAAGAGGCGCAGAAGAAGCCCACGCGTCGCAGGCGCAACCGTTCCGGCCGCACGTCGGACGAGGGCGCTGCGCAGAACGCTTCGCAGGAGAAGACCGCCCAGCGCCGCGACTCTTCGTCCAAGAAGAGCGGTAAATCGAGCCAGCAGCAGCCGAGCAGACGTTCAAACCGCCAGCAGCAGGGCGCATCTCAGCAGGGTAAGCAGCAGGAATCCCGCCGCAATCGCGGGTCGGTGCGTCCCGGCCAGCGTTCCTCGGGGCTTTCCGCTACCGCCAAGAAGGGCTCTGCGCCCGCGCCCCGCAAAGAACGTCCCGCTCAGCAGCAGACGTCCGAGCACCGCAAATCGCGTCGCCGCAGCCACAAGGCCCAAGGCGGAGAAACGCGCCAAGACTAGCAATCCACGCCGCCGCGCCTTAGGTGCGGCGGTTCCTTATAAGGAGGTAATACGATGGGCCAATCGATGGCAACTTCGGATAAGGAGCGCCCCACGCTTGCATACGCGCTGCTCACCGACCTGTATCAGCTCACTATGGCACAGGGCTATTGGGCATGCGGCAAGACCGACGAAGAGGCGTGCTTCCATATGTTCTTCCGTGAGACCCCGTTCAAGGGCGGCTTCGCGGTGGCATGCGGCACCTCTCAGCTCGCCGAGATGATCGACGGGTTCCACTTTTCCGAAGATGACCTGGCATATCTGGCCGGGCTTGACGCTCCGGGCGGCGGCAAACTGTTCGACCCGGCGTTTCTTGAGTACCTGCGCGATCTGCGCCTGACGGTGGACGTCGATGCCGTGCGCGAAGGCACCACGGTGTTTCCAATGGAGCCCATCGTGCGCGTGGTCGGTCCCATCATGCAATGCCAGCTGCTTGAGACGGCGCTTCTGAACTGCGTGAACTTTCAGACGCTCATCGCCACCAAGGCAGCGCGCGTGTGCCTGGCGGCCCAAGCGCCCGTTGCGGAATTCGGTCTGCGTCGTGCGCAAGGCGCGGGCGGGTCGCTGTGGGCGAGCCGTGCCGCCATCGTGGGCGGTTGCGCCTCGACGTCCAACGTCATGGCGGGCAAGATGTTCGACCTGCCTGTCTCGGGCACGCACGCCCACTCGTGGGTCATGGCGTTCGACGACGAACTCACGGCGTTTCGCGAGTACGCGCGCATCTTCCCCAAGAATTGCGTGCTGCTGGTGGATACCTACGACGTCAAACAGGGCATCGAGAACGCGATTACGGTAGGGTTGGAGATGCGTGAGGCGGGCGAGCATCTGTCCGGCATCCGTATCGATTCGGGCGACCTTGCCTGGCTCGCACGCTACGCCCGCGAGCGCCTGGACGCGGCGGGCCTCACCGATTGCGGCATCGTGCTGTCCAACGACCTGGATGAGCACACCATCGCCTCCATCCGTGCGCAGGGCGCCCAGGTGAATTCGTGGGGCGTGGGTACCAAGTTGGCCTGCGCGTACGACCAGCCGTCATTGGGCGGCGTGTACAAGCTTTCCGCCACGCGCATGCCGGGCGACGCTGCATGGACGGGGCGTTTGAAGGTGTCGGAGCAGTCCGCTAAGCTCACGCTTCCCGGTGTGCTGGACGTCCGCCGCTACGTATGGGAGAACGGCAAGCTTGCAGGCGACATGGTGTTCGACGTGAACGAGCCCATCAACGACGAAGGCGTGATCGTCGACCCCACCGACATTCTGCGCCAGAAGCGACTGGGCGCGCTGTCGTGCCGCACGCTGCTCGCGCCTCTTGCGCGCGGCGGCGTGTCGGTGCTTTCCGCCGACGAGCGCAGCGCCACGGCGGCGCGCGAGCGCACCATGGCGGGTCTGGAAGAGCTTGACGAATCCCAGAAGCGCTTGCTCAATCCTCATTCGTATCCCGTGGGTCTGGAGGAGGGCCTGTGGCATCGCCGCGCGCGCATGGCTTCTGAGCTGCGCGGATGCCGCGGCGTCATCTAGCCGTGCCATTCTGTGTGCTCTGGCGCAGCGGTGCGAATATCGCAAGAAGTCGCATGGCGGCGTAGCTGCGCCGTGTTATGGGGTACAATGGATTGAATGTTTCAGCGTATAGAAGCGGAGGATCCAATGGTCAAGCTTCTCACCGATTCCGTTGCGTCTCTGCCCAATGAGGTGGCAGCATCCGAGGATATCGAGGTGGTATCCCTCTATATCAACGAGCCCCAGGGCGAGTTCGCCGACACCATGGATGCCACCGCCGGCTTCTACGACAGGCTTCCGTCGCTGGTGGACTGCCTGCCTACGTCGTCGCAGCCGTCTCAGCATACGCTCGAGGGCATCTTCGAGCGCGCTGCCCGGGCTGGCGAAGAGGTGCTGGGCGTATTCATTTCCTCGGGGCTTTCGGGCACGTTCGACGGCGCCGTGCGTGCCGCCCGTGCCGTGAAGGCGCACAACATCGATTTCCGCGCCATTCTGATCGATTCGGCATCCGCCGGATATGACGAGGCGTATGCGATTCTCGAGGCGGCACGCGCCAGCCGCGCGGGCAAAACGCTCGAGCAGTGCGCGAACGCCGCATGCGACGCCATCATGCGCTCGCGTTTCCTGTTCGCGCCTGAAAGCTTGACCTATTTGCAGAAGGGCGGCCGCATCGGCGGCGCGAAGGCCTTGCTGGGCAATCTGGTAAAGCTCGCGCCTGTGCTTACGGTGCGCGATGGCAGCCCGGTGGACATCGCCAAGGTTCGCACCCAGAAAAAGGTTCTTGCCGCCATGTTCGAGCGCTTTAAGGCCGACGTGGAGAGCAACGGTCTCGCCGAGGTGATGATTCACTACATCGGCCAACCCGATAAGGCGCGTGCGTGGGCGCGTGAGACGATCGAGCCGTATCTGGGACATGAGGTTGCCGTGCAGCCGGTAAGTCCTGTAGTGGGTTTGCACGTGGGCCCCGCGGCAGGCATCGCGTATCGCTGCGAGCGTCCGCTCGAAGGAAAAATCACCGGCGACATTTCGTCGCTTTTCGCCTACGTATAAGGCAAACGGGGTTCTTCGGAGCCCCGCTCTTCGTTTTTCATGAGGCACTGCCGTGCCTTGCCAAAAGACATCAACCGTCGATTCCCAGAGAAAGGAACCCCTCCCATGACGGCCAAATGCAATCTTATTATCGACTCGTGTTGCGACCTGCCGTTTTCGGTCGTCGACCGCGAAGGCGTGACGCTTGTCGAGTTTCCGTTCCTCTTCGGCGACGAGGAGCATCTGGATGACCTGTACCAGACGATGACGCCCAAGGATTTCTACGGGCGCATGCGTGCGGGCGAAGAGCCCACGACGGCGCAGGTGTCGGTGCCCACGTACACCAAGGCATTCACCGAGGCTGCCGAAAGTGGTGTGCCCACGGTGTACCTGTGCTTCTCGTCGGGGCTGTCGGGCAGCTACGACGTCTCGCTCATGGTGCAGGAGCAGATCAAGGAGCAGTATCCCGATTTCGAGTTCTACATCGTGGACACGCGTCTTGCCAGCGTGGCGGAGGCTCTGCTGGTGTATGAGGCGTTGCGCCAGCGCGAGAAGGGCCTTTCGGCGTCCGAGCTTGCCGCCTGGGCTGAAGAGGCGCGCAACTACGTGAACGCGCTGTTCATGGTGGACGATCTGGAATCGCTGCGCCGCGGCGGCCGTATTCCCGATTCCGTGGCCTACGCCGGCGCCAAGCTGGACGTGAAGCCCCTGCTCACCATCGGTGCCGACGGGCGCCTGACGCTCAAGGGCGTGGCGCGCGGACGCAAGAAGGGCATCAAGCAGCTGGCGGATTACTACGCCACGCGCGCCGCGAAGGATGCGCCGTCCAACTGCGTCGTCACCGGCAATGCCGATTGTCCCAAGGATGTCGAGCGTCTGCACGATGCGGTGGCGAAGGAAGACGAGGGCGTGCTGTTCCTGGACAGCAGCGTGGGACCCGTCATCGGCAGCCATGTGGGGCCGGGCATGATCGCCGTCGTGTTCTGGGGCAAAGACCGCCGCGAAGACCTCTCGGTGGCCGACCGCATCGCCCGCAAGGTCAAAGGCGAATAGGCTCGTATGAATCCTGATGAAATTACCCGGTTGCTTTCACATTGCACGTTGTGCCCGCGGGCGTGCGGGGCTAATCGTGCGGCGGGGGAGCGCGGGGTGTGCGGGGCGGACGACCGGGTGCTGGTTGCCCGCGCCGCCCTGCATTTCTGGGAAGAGCCTCCCATTTCAGGTGAGGCGGGCAGCGGCACGGTGTTTTTCTCCAACTGCCCGCTGCATTGCGTCTACTGCCAGAACGCGCCCATCGCCAACGGACGCGTGGGCGCGTCGGTGTCGGTGCGGCGTTTGGCGCGCATTTTCTTGGAGTTGCAGGAGCAAGGCGCTCTTAATATCAATCTGGTCACGGCGACCCACTACGTGCCGCATGTGCTGGTCGCGCTGCCGCTGGCGCGAGAGGCGGGTCTTTCCATCCCCGTCGTGTACAACACCTCGGACTATGAGACGCCTGAAACCATTGCCCTGCTTGACGGCGTTGTGGATACCTACCTGACGGATTTTCGCTATATGAGCCCGTCGGTGGCGCAGGCGTATTCCAAAGCGCCCGACTATCCGCAGGTCGCGCGCGCGGCACTGGCGGCTATGGCGAAGCAAGACGCCGCCATCATCGTGCGTATCCTGCTTTTGCCCGGTCATCTGGATGAGGCAAAGGCCGCGGTGCTGTATCTGCATGAGACGTACGGCGACCGCGTGCGTTTGAGCATGATGAGCCAGTACACGCCCGTGGGCGAGCATCCCAAGCATCCTGAACTTGATCGCCGCGTGACGCCGGAAGAATTCGAAGAGTTGCTCGACTTCGCCGACTTCATCGGGTGCGACGATTACTTCTGGCAAGAGGGGGATGCTGCCGAAGAGAGCTTCATCCCCGACTTCCTAAGCCTGGAAGGCGTAGAAGGCCCGGAGTTGTAGCGGCCTCTGCCTATTGGGACGAAACAAAACGCGATTCAGTGCAGTTTTTCGTTGGTCCGCACGATAGAGAAGACAGCCGACTAGTATTTTGCCTGCTCAGTGCGTTGTGAATTACTCTCTTCATATCGAAGAGTCAGAAAACTGCACCGAATCGCATTCTTTTGCGGCCTGCGCAGTCTTGTGGGCGAAAGCGCTGTGCCTTGCGTACGCTCAGGCGCGTATGTTTGCCAACCTGTTTTGCGCAAAGTGGCAGCATGGTTTCAGCTGGCTAACTGTTGCCCTTACAATGGTGCCGATGTGGTAGGGTGAATGCAGGTAATTCGCCCGCACCCCCAACCGGAAAGAGGTGTCATCATGGGTCTTTTCTCGATGAGCGGAAAGCGTAAGAAGCACGGCTACTACGGTGACGGCAACTATTATGCGCCCAAGCAAGGCGGCCTGGGCGGCATGCTCGGCGGCATGATGATGGGCTCGAGCGCCCGCAAGCGCCAGGGCTATTACGGATCGATGTCCAGCTCGGCCCGCAAGCGCTACGGCTACGGGCAGCCCCCGATGCAGCAGGGCTACGTGCAGCCTCCCGTCCAGCAGGCGCCGGTGCAGCATGCGCCTCAGGTGCAGGCGGCAGGTGCCACGGCGTGCCCCTCGTGCGGCGCCCAGGTTCCAGTCGGCTCCAAATTCTGCCTCTCGTGCGGCAAACAGCTCGGCGGCGGCTTTTGCGGGCAGTGCGGCTCACCTGTGCCTCCCGGGTCCAAGTTCTGCGGTAACTGCGGCGCGCCTCAGTAGTGTGCGACAATC
>NZ_CALUMA010000058.1 GCF_944321625.1 uncultured Slackia sp. | reverse complement strand
CACCTCATGGCGCAGGGACGGCTTGAGCGCACGTTCGACGACAACACCAAGGTATACCGCCACCGCGCGCTCTAGGATGCAATAAGCGAGTATTGAACCGTCGGGCTTATCGACGAGTGCCTTGAATGCGAAAACGTCCGCCATTGCGACGGACGTTTTCGCATGTCATACGAGGAACTAATCCGAGACCTATGCGTTGGTATCGGTGTACTTGCGCATGATCAGCGGCGAGGCGATGCGCACCATGACCTGGTCGGTGCCTTCTGCGATTTGGAAGCCGCGGCAATCCTGCCAGATGGCGGCGACGCGCTTCTCGCGAGTGTATCCGCGGCCGCCCATGATCTGCATGGAATCGCTCGCCACCTGCGTGGCGGCGGAGGGTACGTAGCGCTTCATGAGGGCGACGGTCAGGCGGTCATGAGAGTTGTTGTCGTATTCCCAGGCGGCCTGGTACACCAGATTGCGCATATTGGTCAGGCGCACCTCCATGTCGGTGAGCATCTGCTGGATCTGCTGGAAATCGGACACCCGCTCGCCGAAGGCCTCGCGCGAACGCGCCCACAGCACGGCGTCCTCCATGGCGGCCTGCGCTTCGCCGAGCGCGGTGGCGCACACGAACACGCGGCCAATCTCGAGCAGCTGGTAGAGGCGTCCGAACCCGAACTCGATATCGCCCAGGCGGTATTCCTCCTTTACCTCCACGTCATCGAGCACGATGTTGGCGAAGGGGAGCATCCGCTGGCCGATTTTGGCCTCGGGGTATACCGAGATGCCGGGCAGATCGCGCGGAAGCATCCAGAACGAGAACGCGGGTTTGCCGCTGTCGCTGCGCACGTCGCCGTCGAGCGCAGCGATGAGCAGGAAGGGAGCGAACTCGCCGTTGTTCACGAACATCTTTTGGCCCCGCATGATGAGGCGGCCGTCCTCGGTGCGCACGCGCGTCTGCATGCCGGCCGTGTCGGACCCGCCGCCGGGCTCCGACACGGCGAGCGCGAACGAGAGGCGCCCCGTGTCTTGGTACTGCGAGCGAATGGCATCCACGCGCTGCGGACCTGCGAAGCGCTCGAGGATCTGCAGGTGCAGGAAATCGATATGGAAGGGCAGGGTGGCGCCGGCGACGCGTGCGAGCTCTTCGAGCACGAGCACCTGGGCGAGCATGTCGTAATGCATATGATCACGGCGGTGGATGACGCCGAAGCCGTTGAAATCAAGCTGGACGAACGCCTTCACCACCTCATCGGGAATACCACCGTCGCGCACCCACTGGGCGACCGACAAGAAGTCGAAATGATTGTTCGCGAACGCACGCACCTCGTCGATGAGCGCGTAATGCTCCGCCGTCAGGAAATGATTCATCGGTCTCCCCTTTCCTCTCTCGCAGGCACCGAAGACTCGAAACGTGCCACGATGGGGCACCTAAGGACTGCTTTTTCACACGTCTCAGTCATTGTGTTGCTCTTGATGATGCAGTCTGGCGCATCAAGAAAGTCAATATTCTTGCTGTTCGTATTATAGCGCCGTCAATATCGTAAACCCGTGGGGTTTTCGTTGAAAGAGGGATGAGTGTTGGCGCTGATGAGCGTCGCTTTTTCAGGGTGCTCGAATCCTTGATCTATCGCCTCGCGCGGCATCGCATTGTTGCCATCTGCACTTTCGCTCCATGACGCGAGGGTGCCTGCGATGCCCTCACCATTTCCCGCCGAGCCGCCCATTTTCGAGTATTTCGGGAATACTCAATTTCGAGTGATATGAATTCGACCTGCGTTTTCCTATCGTAGGCGGCGTGGTTCGGACGGCGCAGGATGGCCGCCACGAACCCAAGCCGTACGTTCAAATGAACAAGGAGGAACAATGGCAGATTACTTTGGCACCGACACCGTCGTGTCCGACCTTCGCGAGGATGGTCTGCTGATCATCCGCATCAACCGTCCCGAGGTCGCTAACGCTCTCAATGGTGTCACTTCCGCGGCTATGGAAAACATCATGAACCATGCCGAGACCGACAAGAACGTCCGCGCGATCATCGTGACCGGCACCGGCAAGGTCTTCTGCGCTGGCGAGGATCTCTCCGAGCTCTCCGAGGGCGGCGAGTGCCAGACCGTGACCGAGCACGGCTTCGGCGGCCTGACCGCTCGTCTGTGCTCCAAGCCTGTCATCGCTGCGTGCAACGGCTCCGCTGCTGGCGGCGGCATGGAGATCGCTGTGTCCTGCGACATGGTGGTTGCCGCTGAGAACGCCAAGTTCGGTTGCACCGAGGTTGGCCTGGGCATCATCGCCTCCACCGGCGGCCTGGTGCGTCTCGCTCGCGACATCAACCGCAAGGACTGCATGGAGCTCCTGCTCACCGGCAAGAAGATCAAGGCTCCCGAGGCCAAGGAACTCGGCCTGATCAACTACGTCGTGCCCGCTGAAGAGGTCATGGACAAGGCCATCGAGCTGGCCGAGCAGTGCCTGAAGAACGCTCCTCTGGCCCTCAAGTGGACCAAGTACATCGTGCATGCTGCCGACCAGATGTCCGAAGAGGACGCCATGCGCTACTCCGACGCCGCCTATCGCTTCCTCGAGAAGACCGCCGACGGCATCGAGGGCCCCGCTGCCTTCGTCGAGAAGCGCCAGCCTGTGTGGCAGGGCAAGTAACTTCCATTTCGTTGCTCCTTATCAACGGAAAAGGCACCCATCTGGGTGCCTTTTCCGTTTTTGCGTCTTTCTGATGCCGTCCGGTCGAAGCGATGGGAATCCGCGCGATTGTTCTTAATCCGCTTCGTGCATGCCGTAGGTGATGGCCTCCACGGGGCAGCCGCGCAAGCATCCCAGACAGGCGTAGCAGCGGTCTTTCACCCAGGCGGGTCGGCCGTCCAACATCTCGATGGCGTTGGCGGGACAGAGGCGCGCGCAGATGCCGCACCCGATACACGTGTCAGATGCGTAAAAGTGCTTGGTGGCCTTCACATGGCCGCTTTTCACGCGTTTGAACAGGTGCGCTACGTCTTTCTGGTGCTGCACGGCGTCTTGCCTCCTTCTGCCTCGGGGGGGGGTAGTGCGCTAGAACGCGCGGATCGTTCCGCAGGCGTTCCGTGAATCGCTTGCGGGCGTAAGCTCGAACCCGAGGGTTCCGTTGTATCCGATATCGCTGAGTGCCTGCTTGAAGCTTGCGAAATCGATGTTGCCGGTGCCCGGCTCGTGGCGCCCGCAGGAGTCGGCGATGTGGATGTATCCGATGCGGCTTCCGAGCGCGCGCACCGTGGCGGGGATATTACTCTCCATCTGTTCCATGTGCCAGATGTCGTAAAGCAGGCGTACATGGGGAGAATCCACCTGGTCGATGATGCGGCGCGCGGTTTGGCTGTCATGCAGGTAGCACCCGGGTTGAGTGTTGGTGTTGAGCGCCTCGAGCACAAGGGTGCAACCGGCCTCGCGCGCCATTTTAGCGCCCAAGCGCAGCGTTTCGACTGCTGCCGCGAACTTCTCCTCGTCGGAAAGGTGGCTTGCGGAGGCGGATATCTTGCCATCGGGACCGATGGCGTCCGAATGAACTACGAGCGTGGGGCAGCTCAGAGCCTTTGCCGCTTCGATAGAGCGACGAAGGTAGTCAAGATACCCTTCACGCTCGTCGGCGCAAACGAGCGAATAGTCCTGGTCGCCCGAGATGCTCGCCACGGAGAGGTTATGCGCTCGCAGCTCGGCCGTCACGCGGCCGAGGTCCTTCGTGCTCCAGCTCCAGAATTCGACATGCGAAAAGCCCTCTTTGGCCACCTCGGCAAAGCGGTCGTAAAAATCAACCTCGGTGAATATCTTCTCTATGCAGATCGATTTATCCATGGGTGATCCTTTCGATGCGCAGGAAAAGCAGGCGTAGGCCGGGGCGCAAGGAGCCGGATGCTGAACGGCTACGAGCGGGGCGGGAGAGAGTCGTCTACGCTTCGCGTTCGCTGTCGATGCGAAGCCGGTGGGCCTGCATGGCAATCTTGTAGCTGTCTTTGCCGAAGCCGGCCACCTGCCCGATGCATTCGCGCGACGTGACGGAAGTGTGGCGGAACTCTTCGCGTTTGTGGATGTTGCTCATGTGGCACTCGATGGCAGGCACCAGCTCGTGCACCGATTCGAGCGCGTCCATGATTGCATAGCTATAGTGAGTGTAGGCGCCTGGGTTGATCACGAGGGGGATGGACGTGCCGGCATCTCTCGCCCTGAGATAGAGGCTCTGCAGGTGATCGATGATTGCTCCCTCGCTGTTGGATTGGAAGGCTTCCACGGCAAAGCCGAGCGTGGCGCCGTAGGCCTTGAGCTCCTCGATGAGATCATCGTAGGTTTGGGAGCCGTACTGCTCCTTGTTGCGAATGCCATAGAAATTGTTATTTGGCCCATTGATGATTGCCAACGTTTCCATAAAAGCCCTCGCATTCTGCATCAATTGTGACTTCTCCGCCATTATCGACAACGCGACAAATACGGTGTATGGACAAAATGCACGATTCGTCCGACCATTTCCAAAACCACGTCGCTAATCTAGGGGAATTGGGTAGTGGGGCGGCATCGTTTGAGCGGCGAGAGGTTAAACTATAGAAATTATGGATGAATAAACCGGATTAAATCGGAGTTTTGTCCTTATGATTGTCCGATATATGTTGATATAGTGAACGAGTATACGTGGCTTCGATCACGGGCGTTGTATAAAGAGTTCAAGAGCGCTTTGAAGTGTCGGGGTTCCCAATAAGATCGACGGGAGGACCAGATGGCGTTAATGAAACGTTCGTACGGCGGCATTCAGCCATGTATCAAGGCAGGCCTATTCCGTATTCGCCTACCCTTCATCCACTTCAAGATCTCGCCGCCCGAGATCGCGACCGGTCTGATGAATGCCTGCACCTCTTACGGCGCGCTCGCGGTTCTGACCACGACGCTTGGACTCGAGCCCGAGGTGGCGTGGGCACTTGTCGTTTTGGAAACTGCTCTCTATACCTGCAACTGGCTGTTCGGTGAGCCCTCCATCTGCGGTTGGATTACGCCCGCCATGGCCATCGTCATCCTGTATCTCGAAGGGTTCGACCCCGGTGTGGTGCGCATACAAGCGTTAACGGCGGTGCAATTAGAATTAGCGCTTCTATTCATATTCTTAGGATTAACAGGTCTATCAAAGAAGCTTAACACGCTTGTGCCACCGGCCATCAAAGCCGGCATCGTGCTGGGCGCTGGCGTGAATGCCGTGTACGCCCGTCTGGTCGAAGGCGGCGCAATGGACACCGTCACCTGGGGCTGCCTGGCCGGTCTGGCTGTGGTGTTCGTGCTCATGTTCAGCAAGCGCGTGCGCAAGCATATGGAAACCAACCGCCTGCTGCAGATTCTGGGCAACTACAGCTTCCTGTGGGCCGTGCTCGCGATGTTCATCGTGGGCGGCGTCACCGGCGAGTTCCACTACAACTTCTCCGGCGAGATCATCAAGGTCCCCGATTTCGGTGCGCTGTTCATGGCCGTTTCGCCGTTCAGCATCGGTTTCGCGAGTCTTGATATCTGGATTTCCGCCATCCCCATCGCGCTGATCGCGTGGGTCATCGCCTACGGTGACTTCGTGACCGTGCAGCAGCTTGGCCTGCAGGCGCAGCGCGACGACGAGTACATCGAGTTCGACTCCAACCGTACCAACGTCATCTGCGGCATTCGTAACCTGCTGCTTGCGTTCTTCGCGCCGTATCCGGCGCTCGCCGGCCCGCTTTCCGCCCCGTACTGCGTGGCCACCTACCAGCGCTACAAGCAGGACGGTCGCCAGGGCATGGATTCCATCTACGACGGAAGCGGCACCAACATCATTTTCACGGTTGTGGGCCTGTTCATCTATCCCATCTACGAGGCTGCGGCAGCCGCATCGGCCGCCATGCTCGTCGTGGTGCTTTGCATCCAGGGCTTCGTCTGCGCGCAGATCTGCTTCGATCTGGCCAAAGACAAGCTCGACCAAGGCGTTGCCGGTATGCTCGCGGGCTTCATCCTGGCACGTGGCGGCGGCGTTGGCCTGATTGCTGGCATCGCGCTGTACCTGCTTCTGTGCGACAACAACAAGATTCGTTCCGACTATGCGGGTAACAAGGAAGAGCAGCGCATTGAGGACGAAGAGACTGAGCGCCAGCTCAAGGCTCTGAAAGAGCACATGGAAGCTGCCAGGGCGCAAAGCCATGAGCATCTCGCCGAGGAAGAGGCGAAAAAGTAAGGGCCTTCGGAATAGCCGTATGCACTTTTTGGGCTCGGGACCGTTTCGGTTCCGAGCCCGTTTCATGTGGATGGCAATTATGCGGAGTATGTAATCCGGATTCGCCTCCAAATTTGAGACGCTGACAGTTTTCTTGAGTATGTAATCCGATTTTCGTCTTATGTCATCCACGAAACAGGGGAGAATTACGGAAGAATTTGAAAAACAATCGTCGTGATGACATTTCCCCTGGTGAGTAAAGATATACATATTCTTTTCCCGCTGTTCTTTGCGGAATAAAACCACGAGATGGATTACATACTCGCTGAAATTGACAGCACGTGGCGAATTCGCGATGAAATGGATTACATACTCGAGTTATTTGCCTTTAGCGGGAATCTTTCGGGTGATTGATCGGAAGCTTCAATCTTGGCATGTATGGCAATGGTTCGACTGCCTCTGTAGGGATTATTGTCTTTCCTCGAGGGGAAGGTCCCAGAACGAAAAAAGCGAGACGATGCATCGTCTCGCTTTCCAACGGGGTAGTCGTTGACTAAAGGCTATTCAGAGAACAGCGCCTCGGCGATTTCGTCGGTGGGCATCTCGGCGTCATACCAGATCTTCTCGCCGGCGGCCGCCTGCTCGAGCATCATGCCGATGCCAGGCACGGTGACGCAGCCCAGAGCCTTGGCGTCACGAATCAGGCGCGTCTCGCGCGGGAAGTAGATGACGTCGGCCACGGCAAGGTCAGGGCGCAGGTAATCGACGGGAATCAGCGAATCCTCGCAGCCTTCGCCCATGCCTACGTTGGTGGCGTTCACCAGGATGTCGGATTCCTCGATGCACTTCTTGAGCAGCTCCATGTCGGCGAGGTCGTGCAGCTGAACGTCGCACTCGGTCTTGGCGTTCACGGCAGGCACGAGGCCTTCGGCGACGCGCTCATAGGTGCCGTCGAAGTTGGCGCGTGCGAATGCGTGGATGGTCTTCACGCCGTCGAGCGCTGCCTGGGTGAGCACGGCCGAACCGGCGCCGCCGATGCCTACGAGCGTCATGGTTGCGCCCTTATCAGTCACGCCGTGCTTGCGCAGGTTGGTCATGAAGCCCACGCCATCGGTGTTGTAGCCCTTGAGCTTGCCATCTTTCTTCTCGATGACGTTTACGGCGCCCATGAGCTCGGCGGCCGGGTCGAGCTCGTCAAGATAGGGAATGACGGCGCGCTTGCAGGGCATGGTGACATTGGAGCCGTCCCAGCCTTCGAGCGCGCGCATAGCGGCGAGGGCGGTCTCAACGCCGTCCTCCTTGACATCGAATACGAGGTAGGCCGAGTCGATGCCAAGCTTTTCGAACGAGAGGTTGTGGGTGGCAGGGGAGCCTGAATGGGCAACCGGGCTGCCGATCAGCGAAATGAGATGAGTGTGGCCGGAGATGCGTTCTTTTTCACCCATGGGTTATACCTCCTGATACACGGGTTGGACGGCCGTTGTGGCTCTTTTCGTCCTTCCGCCATAGTACTCGGTTTGCGCGAACATTTCGCCCCATAAAATAGACTATTTGGGACGAAGGAACTCGCATGTTGATATGCGTTTCGTTTGGCTCTTAGCGGGCGTGGATGGTGTGGATGCCCTCCATGAGCGTGCGTGCAAGAGCGATGTCCACCTGGCCAGGAGCAGATGCCTCCTTCACGGCGCAGAACGTCATCGCGGAGCCGAAAACCTCGCCGCAAAGGCGCGAGAGCGCGCCGTAGCGCCCCATGGCCATGGTGATGAGCGGGCCGTTCGCGTAGAGTCGGTGCATTTCCTCGGTAGCCTGCAGCAGGCGCAGCGTGTCGGATGCGTCGTGCGCCATCACGGCAATCTTGGGGATATCGGCTCCCAGCTCCTGGAAGCGGCGCATCTCAGAGACCATCCACTCAACGGAAGGCGTTTTCTCGAAATCATGATGCGAGACGATAACGGCCACGCCGCATTCATGGGCGGCATCGGAAAGCACGCGCACCTGCTCGTCGCCGATCCACGATTCCACGTCTACGATGTCGAAGGCTCCGGTACGGATCATGGCATCGGTGAGCTCGACGTATTCGGGCACAGGAAGCTCCATCTGGCCGCCCTGGGGCGTCGAGCGGAACGTGAACAGAAGCAGCGCGTCACCGAACGCGGAACGCAGCGCCGCCGCATCGAGCGCCATGGAGCGGGCATCGTGCACGTTCTCGCAGAAATCCGCGCGCCATTCGAGACAGTCAGCGCCGGCTTCAAGGGTGGCGAGGCCCTGGGCAATGGCTTCGGAGGCGCTCTTGCCCATGAGCGACACGATGACCTCGGGCGTGCCCTCGCCGATGGAAACATTTCTGATTGATAGTGGCTGCATAGCGACCCTTTCTTTCATATCCGCGCGAGGCAAAAGAAAAAGGCGGCACGCCAGGGGCATGCCGCCTTAATTCAAGCTGCGCAACGCACAGCCGATTCAAGCAACGACTTAGAAGTTGTACTTGATGCGGCCGGCATGCTTCTCGCACTCGCGGGCGATGGTGATGCGCTGGACGCAGGGAGCGCCCTCTTCCAGCCACATAGCACGGCAGTCGCGGTACAGACGCTCGGTCGGGCCATAGGGGGAATCCTCGAAGTAGCCGTCGCCACCAAAGATCTCCAGCATCTCGTCGGAGACGAGCTTGACGGTGTTGATGGAGAAGAGCTTGCAGATAGCGGCCTTCTCGGTGACGTACTCGTTGTGAGGATCGATGTCGAAGTCACGAGCGAAGTCGTAGATGGCGCAACGGAGCACATGAATCATCATGTCCATGTCGGCGATCTTGGCCTTGATCATCTGGCGCTTGGCGATCGGCTTACCGAAGGTCACGCGATCCTGAGCGCGCTTGATGGAGATCTCGAGCATGCGCTGAGCCATACCCAGGTTGGACATAGCGATGTGCACGCGGGAGACAGACAGGGAGTGGATGGCGATCTCCATGCCCTGGCCCTCTTCGCCGAGCAGGTACTCGGGGGACAGCACCAGGTTGGTGAACTTCAGACCAGCATGGCCAGCGCCACGGCAGCCCATCATGTGGGGCATGGGAACGATCTCGAAGCCAGGAGCATCGTTGGGCACGAAGAAGGCGGACAGACGCTCGTTGCCGGACTTCTCGGGGTCGGTCACAGCGATGACGTAGGTGAAGTCAGAGCAGTCGGTGTGGGAGATCAGCCACTTTTCGCCGTTGAGGACGTAGTTGCCGTTCTCGTCCTTCAGAGCGGTGGTGTGCAGGTCAGCACCGGTGCCGCCGTTCTGTTCGGTGATGGCGAAGTTGCAGTAGATGGTCTTGTCCTGGAACTTGTCCATGTACTTGGCCTTGAGCTCCGGCTTGCCGTAGTCGTCAAGGATACGCCAGTTCATGTCAGCGGCATGATGCAGGTGCATGCGCATTCCGCCAGGGCCACGGGAGAACTCTTCCTGGACGCGCAGGATCTCGAGCTCGTTGAGGTCCCATCCGCCGTACTCAGAGGGCAGGTAGAAACGATACAGGTCGTTCTTCTTGGCGAGCTCGTAGAACTCCTCGGGGAAGGTGTTCGTGACCTCGATCTCCTTCTGCATCTCGTCGAAGGGACCCTCCACCAGCTCGCGAATCTGCTTGAGGTACGCCTCAAACTGCTCGTCGGTGATCTTAGCGTTAGGATTCATTCAAACCTCCTTTGTCCAATGGATCCTTGCTTGAGCTTCCTTGCTCTTGCTGATTCACATTATCCGAGCTTTTTGTGGGAAATACAATTCAGTAACACTACAAGATTTCCTTATTAATCATAGATAAAACTAATGATTATGATTTTTACCGGACACAATGAGAAATATGTGTAAAGAAATGCGTGTTTGGGCCACGTTTCAGAGGATTGAGGCGGGGGAGGTGGCGGTCGATTGCACACCCCCGTAGTCCACAGACCATCAGAATGCATACGCACGTCAATCTTTTTGAAAATAATGAGCAAACGCGTAGGCGTGGAAGTGATTTCTCGTATAATAGGCACGGCTTATTGATTGGTTGAATGCA
Organism: uncultured Slackia sp.; assembly: GCF_944321625.1. Taxonomy (GTDB): domain Bacteria; phylum Actinomycetota; class Coriobacteriia; order Coriobacteriales; family Eggerthellaceae; genus Slackia. The sequence continues at coordinate 8,538 of NZ_CALUMA010000058.1, read as the reverse complement.
TAACCCCCGCTTATGGAAGCATGCCTGATCGAGAAGCGCGTATTGGCCCTTGCATACAAGAACAGGGTGATTCCAGCATGAATCTGTCCCAGCTCTATTACTTCCGTAAACTCGCGGAGCTCCAGCACTACACCAAGGCTGCCAAGGAGCTCTATATTAGTCAGCCGGCGCTCTCCGACGCCATCAAGTCGCTCGAACGCGAGCTGGGCGTGCCGCTGTTCAAGCGTGAGGGTCGCAACGTGCGCCTTACGCGCTACGGCCGCGAGTTCGCCGACTATGTGGGCCGTGCGCTGCGCGAGCTTGACCGCGGCGTGGAAGTCATGCATGAATACACCGGCAAGCTTTCCGGCACGCTCAAGGTGGGTGCCCTCTATACGGTAACGGGTGACTATCTGCCCTCGCTCATCGAGTCGTTCCACGAGAAGTACAGCGCTGAGGTGCACTTCGAGATCATGCAAGGCTTTTCGAACCCGCTGATTCAGGGCCTCAAGGATGATCGCTATGACATCGTGTTCGCTGCGAAGGGCTTCGAGGAAGAGCCCGCGCTGTGCTTCGAGCCCGTATCGGTGCAGGAAGTGGTTGTGGCCGTCAACGAGGAGCATCCGCTGGCATCCAAGGACAGGATCAAGCTTGAAGATCTGGCGGGTCACAACGTGATTACCTATCGTCGCGGCACGCCGGTGGGCGATGAGATGGCCGAGCTTCTGGCCGAGCATCACATTCCTGCGAACTACGAGTTCGACGACGAGATCACGGTGGGCGGCATGCTTTCCGCCGTCAAGGACGATACGTGCGCGCTCGTGCTCAACACCATCGGCCTCAAGCCGTTCTCCAAGGTGGCGGTGATCCCCATCGACGAGAACGAGGTGCCGTACGATTTCCACCAGGTATACATGGTGTACAAGAAGGCCGAATTCAAGAACCTGGCGCTTGAGAGCTTCATCGAGTTCGTGATGGGTCTGGATTCCGGCGCGGCGTTTCCGCATGCGCCCCAAATCACTCAGCAGGAAGAGTAGCGAAAGCGCCGATTCGCACGTTTGTGCTAGTGGGAAATATGGTAACAAGAAAAGGGCCGTCGCATGACGGCCCTTTGGTTTTGCTGCGGTATATGCCAGCGGTCAGCGCCGTGGCGTGCGCCCGTTCGCCAGGCGGTTATTCGTCGAACTTGCCGAACGTGATCATGCTCACGCGGTCGATGGGAATCTTGACGATGCCAACGCCGCTGATGCACGCATAGGCATAGAAGCCGCTCTTGCATCGGAAGGCGCATTCCTCGCACGGCATCTTGTCGCAGTAGGCGAATGCATCCTCATCGGCGAAGGCGAAGATGAGCGGCGAACGTTTCTTTTCGGTCACGTACTTAATCTGCATGCCCGTGAAGGTTTTGACGCACACCCACTTGAGCGCATAGGCCTCCGGGTCATCGATCGACCACGAGAACACGATGCAGTTGTTGTTGAACCCGCCGTCGATGCGGTAGTTGAGCTCGACGCCTTCGGGCAGGTCGGCCAGCGTGACGAAATCCACGTGAGAAGCGCTTACGGCGTCGTCGTGCATGGACGCGTAGGGAAGCTCATGCACGAGAGAGCGGCCGGAGCCGGAGGTATGGGATTTGACCTCGCCGCCGAGGCCGATCAGCACATCGTTGGAACCCTCGGCCGCAAAGAACGGGATATCCTCGGCGGTCACGCGCGGCTTCCACGTGGCATGGGTTCGGGTGATGCGGAATTCCTGGGCGGTCATGGTCAATCCTCTCTATGGTAAGGCGCCTTTCGGGTGGCTCTTCAAAACCTGCGGCGCGGGTAGGTGCAGCCTTGCGACGCCGCTGCGCTATTGCGCGTTTTCTTTCTCGGCCTTCATGCGACGCTCGAGCTCCTGCTGGAGAACGAAACGCCTGATCTTGCCCGTCTTGGTGTAGGGGATGGCGTCGATGAACTCGATGCGCTCGGGCCAGAGGCGCTTGGGAACGCCCTTCGAGCGCAGATAATCCTGGACATCGGGCACCGTGGGGCGCGCGTCGCCCTTGGGCACCACGAACGTGCAGATGCGCTCGCCCAGGCGCTCATCGGGCATGCCGATGGTGGCATGGTTGCCGATGCCGGGGCAGCCGGACACATTGGCGTCCACCTCGCTCACCGAGATGTTCTCGCCGCCGCGGATGAGAATCTCCTTCTTGCGGCCGGTGATGCGGATGCGGCCCTCTTCGTCCATGACGCACAGGTCGCCGCTGTAGAACCAGCCGTCGTCGTCGAGCGCCTTGGCGGTGTTCTCGGGGTCGTTCAGGTATCCCACGAACTGATGGGGTCCGCGCGAGCATTCCTCGCCCTGCTCGCCTAGAGGCACTGGGTTGCGCTTGTCGTCCACGACGCGCACTTCGATGCCGTCGTAGGCTACGCCCGACCAGGCGCCGTCCCACCTGAGGCACTTGTCCAGCGGAACGTAGACGTGCGGGCAGCTTTCGGTGGAGCCGTACGACTCGCACAGGAGGAATCCCAGGGCATAGGCCCTGTCCACCATGATGCTGGGCACGGGTGCGCCGCCGCACAGGTAGAAGCGCAGCGAATCGGCGCGCTTGCCCGTCTTTTCCATGTAGGCGATGATGTCGTGCACGAACGGCGTGGCTCCGTGGGACCAGGTGCAGCCTTCGCGGTTGATGAGGTCCACGGCGTCCTCGGCGGTGAATCGCAGCTCCAAGACGGTGGAGGCTCCCACCAGCATGGTGGCGATGAGGCCATGGAAGAATCCCGTCGCATGGTTGAGCGGGGAAGGCATCCAACACACATCGTCGGGCGTCATGTCCAGCACCGAGATGTAGGCGCGCTCCGAGAACAGGATATTGTTATGCGTGAGCAATACCGCCTTGGGGCGACCGGTGGTGCCGGACGTCGAAAGGATGCAGGCGACTTCGTCGGAAGACGAGGGGGCGGGCTCTTGCAACGGTTCGCAACGTTCGAGCACGTCGGAGAGCGTTGCGAATACGGAATCGTCGCGCGGGGCGTCATGCGGGTCAAGGAGAAGAACCGCCATGTCCCGCGTGACGTCGCATCCGATCTCGCGGAACTGCGCCTCGTAATCCGCCGTCTTGTACACGGTGGGACAGATGTAGACGCGCGGTTTCACGAGGCCGAACGCATAGCTGAGGTCATCGGCGTTGAAGTTGGTGGCAACGGGGTGCATGACCGCGCCCACCTTGAGGCACGCGACGTACACGATGCAGAATTCGACCCATTTGGGCACTTGGAATGTCACGACGTCGCCGTTCTGCACGCCTGCCTCCACTTTGAGCCAGGTGGCCAGGCGCGATGCAAGGCGGTCGACGTCGCCGTAGGTCAGGACGCCGCCAAGGTCGTCCTTAACATAGACGCGGTCGGAGAACCGGGCGGATTGCTCGTTCCAGACATCGCACAGGGTTTTCGTTCCCCAATAACCGAGCCGATAGTAGCGCTCTTTCGCTTCGGCATTGATTTTCAGATCAGTGATCATGCTAGTCCTATCGGATGCGCGATAAAAGAAGGGGCGGGGTAGGCCCGCCCCTTCATGGGAGAAACGTGAGGCTTACGCCTTGCCCTGAAGAACGGCGAGGTCGGTGGCACCCTTGACGGCGCCCTCTTCCTCGGCGGCCTTGATCTCCTCGTCGGTGTAGCCGAGATCCTTCATGACGGCCTCGGTGTCGCAGCCCATCTTGCCGGTGGGAACCAGCGGAGCGGTCTCGCTGATCTCGAACTGGCAGGGGACGGTCGGGCACCAGCGCGGGCCATCGGGATAAGGAACTTCCTTGATGTACTCGTTGATGATGGCGTTCTGGTCCTCGTAGACGTCGGTCGGCGTCTGGGCGGGCTCGCAGGGCATGTCGTTCTCATGGAACATGTCGAGCAGCTCCTGCAGGGTGAACTGGGCAAAGCCCTCGTCCAGGATCTTGACGACCTCAGGCGCAATGCCCTTCTCGTTCACGATGTCGCACACGGAGTAATCCGGATGCTCCGCCAGATCCTCGCGGCCGATGAGCTTCATGACGCGCGGCCAATCGCGGTCGTACTCGGGCAGGCACAGAACGACCCACTTGTCGTCCTTGGAACGGAACACGTTGTTGAGCGGGTTGTTGACCTCGAGGCGGCTCTTGGGATAGGGGTTGCCGTACTGGGCGGAGATCATGCCCACGGACAGCGCGTAGATGGCGGCGTGCTGCAGAGCGCAGGTCACGTAGTCGCCCTGGCCGGTCTGCTCGCGGCCGATGAGGGCGGCCAGGATGCCGGCGGTCAGGAACATGGAGGCCTGGAAGTCGCCATAGCCGTTGGTGGGGATCATGGGAGCGTCGCCCTTGTTGACGGTGGTGCCGAACACGCCGCCGCGGCCCATGTAGCAGGTCACGTCAAAGCCGGCAGCGTCCTTCTCGGGGCCCTTCTTGCCGTAGCCCAGACCATGGCCCATGATCAGGCGGGGGTACTTGGCATGCAGGCTCTCCCAGTCGAGGCCCATCTTGGCCAGCGACTTGGTGCGGGTGTTGGTGATGAACACGTCAGCGTCGGCGAGCAGCTTGTGCATGACCTCGAGGCCCTTCTCGGACTTGAGGTTCAGGCTGATGCAGCGCTTGTGCATGTTGGCGACGTCGAATGCGAGGTTCTCCTCGTCGGAGGAGGGCATGCCGTAGACGACGGCCTGGTTGACGCGGGTGGGATCGCCCTTAGCGGCCTCGACCTTGATGACGTCGGCACCCCATTCGCCGAGCACGCGGCCCGTGGTGGGAGTGGCGAGGAAGGTCGTAAGGTCGACCACCTTAATTCCTTTGAGCGGTTGCATATTGTTTGGCCTCCTTTGCTTCCAGCTATTTGCTGGCTGGTATCTCAAGATGTGGAAGCGTAGTCGAAGCCGCCGGAGGGGTAAGCGCCGCGAAGCATGACGCCAAGCGGGCCGCCGAAACCCGGCGTGCGTCTCGGATGCTGCCGCATCTCGAAAACCACCCTATGTAAGTATTATGGAGTGCCTAGGAGGGTGCGTCTAATCGGTACTCAGGGCGTTTTCCGATGGGTTTCATAGAAGAGTTCTATAGGTTAAAACCGCAGGTGAAAGGCCAAAAATAAAGGAAAGGCAGCCGGACGGGCCGGCTGCCTTTCGCTCGTATGAGGCGGGGTGTTTTAGGCGGGTGTTTGCTTGAAGCTAGTCCTTCATCGGCTTCATAGCGCTCTCGCCGAACTGCTTCTTGTGCTGGCCGATGATGTACAGGGACATCAGGATGGCGAGCACGGAGGCGACGAGCAGGAGGATCATCATGATCCACACAGCGGTGGCCTCGCCAGTGGCGCTAGTCATGGAGCCAACGATGAAGGGCAGGAAGACGGAAGCGAAGCCCATGAACGTGTAGTACATACCAACGTTACGACCACGCGGGCCGGGGCACATCATCTGACGCAGCGTAACGCCGGTCTGGAGCATGCCACCAGCAGCGCCGAAGCCGAGGACGGCGATGGCGACGTAGACGACGCCCGCGCCCAGGCCCAGGGGCAGTGCGAGGATAACGAGGGCCAGCGCAGCTGCGGAGAGGATGGCGTCGATCAGGATAACCTTGATCGGGGTCCAGCGCAGCTTGCCCATCATCCAAGCCCAGAAGAGCACGGCGATGATGGAGCCGGCGGTGTAGATGGAGGTCATGCCAGCGGCAGCGACCGGGTCGAGGCCCAGGTTGTTGATGCCGAAGGACTTGGAGTACTGCTGCGCGCCGTACATGATGAACATGATGACAAAGCCGAAGAACAGCGTGACGAAGTTGGTCATCGCGGTGGGCTGCTGCAGCATGGCGTCCTTAGCAGCCTGGATCTCAGCATCCGCAGCGTTCTTGGCGGCGGAGCCGTCGCCGGACTCGACAGCCTGCTTGCGCTCATCGTCATAGACGAACGGGGTCAGGATGGCGAACACGGTGGCGATAATGGACATCACGATCGGGATCCAGATGTTGATGTGCCAGGAGTCGCCAGAGTTCATAGCGGCGAAGATAGGATAGATGATGCCGGACACGGAGATGACGGCCTTGATGCCGATGGTCGTGGAGGCGGAGTAACGCGGATTCGCCTCGGCGATCGCCGGGTACAGGGCGCCGTCCCAGAAGCCGGAGGTTGCAACACCGGACAGGAAGCCGGCGACGCAAGCGACGGTGGCGTTGTCCGTCACCAGCATGATGACGAACGAGATGATGTACAGAACGCCGCCGAGAACGGCAGGAATCTTACGACCGATGCGGTCGGAGATCTCGCCGCCAATCCACACGGAGACGAACTTGCCTACGCCGGTCCAGGTGATGGCCAGGGACACGGCCGCGGCGCCAGCGGCGGCGTCGGTGAAGCCCCACTGGGTATAGAAGTTAACTTGGTTCTGGCTGAAGATGATAGCCTGCACGCCGTGAGTCAGGTAGCACATGTACACGGTGGCAATAGCGAACAGGTATTTCTTCGCCCTTTCAGCTGCTGCGCTCATTGAGTCCTCCTTATCAAGACTACAGCCGAACTTTTGCCTAAACCCCTCGATGCTTCCCGTAGTCACCGATCCGTCCGCTCATCCTTGCGCATGAGCCGCTCGCATCGCAGAGAACGGGGAGCATCAAACCTAATGCACATTATGCGCACTGAATGCACACAAATCCAATAAGAATTTCCGTATTATTCCCATCAATTCATGGAAACTGGTAATTGAAAGCGGACAGAATTAGAAAATTGCGCCGAAATGTTTACATAGTATTTGTATTAAAGCCAACAGAATCATGAAACTGTGGGGCATATTATGGAGCAAAGGCCCGTATTCTGTCGCCAAGGCATTTTGTTCGATAGGATGAGCCTATCGATCGCGCAATGCGGCTCTTAAATAAAGGAGGCGGAGGACGGCATGACTCTTTTAAGCGAAATCCCAACCGAATCGGGCGGTATCGTATCCGCAGCAGTTTCCGAGGAAGAAGCCGCTCAGGTCAGGAGCTTTTTGGCGTCCGACGGCAGTGCGGTCGCGCCGCGCAACGCGTCTTCGGTCATGCTGGTGCGCGATGCCCCTTCCGTCGCCTCAGGCAAAGAGGTGTTCATGATTCGCCGCGCGTCAACGATGGCGTTCGTTCCGGGCGCAGCGGTGTTTCCGGGCGGCAGCGCGCGCGAGGACGATTACGAGCGCGATATCCCTTGGGTCGGTCCTAGCCCCAAGGAATGGGCTCAGCGTCTGGGCATCGAAAGCGAATCGCTCGCGCGCTCCCTGGTGGTCACGGCCGTTCGGGAGCTGTTCGAAGAGGCGAGCGTGCTGCTTGCGGGCGATGAGTCGTCCGTCGTGTCGTTCGATCCCGCCGATTCCGCCTGGCAGGATGAGCGCAAGCGCCTCGAGGCCCACGAGATCTCGTTCCTGAACGTCATCCAGAACCACGGGCTCGCCCTGCGCGCCGATCTGCTCGCCCCGATTTCCCGCTGGGTGACCCCTCTCTATTGTCCTAGGCGCTACGACACGTTCTTCTTCACGGCGCTGCTTCCTCAGGGGCAAGACGCTTTGGCCCTGACCACCGAGGCGGCGGTTTCGGGCTGGGTCGAGCCCGATGCCATCGTGAGGCGGGGCGACGAGGGCAAGGCGCGCCTGGTTCCCGCGACCGCGTACAACCTCAATAGCCTCGCGCGCGCCGTGGACGCCCATGCGTTCGCGCAGGGGCGCGCGCACATCGACAGGCTTATGATGACCCCCGTCGACGACGGCAGGGGAGGCTTCATCAATGAATGCGTGCTGCCGTAGGGCTCCTGAACCGCGTCAAGCGCCCGTTCTTGCTGTTCGATATGCGGTTTTTCACGTCGTTCTTGTGGAGCGGGCTGCTGATATGGTATAAATGCATCCGCATCCGCGACGGCGGGTGCGCAACAACTTTTTCGCATGTGAGAGAAAGTGGGCTCGTCCCGCTTTCTTTTTGTATGAGCGCCTATTGCGCCTGCGAGCAAGTTGGGAAAAGGTTTACCTATCGGGCAGATACAGAGGGGGTCGAGGTGCTCACATCAAAAGAACAATCGATTCTCGCCGCGCTCGAGCCGCGTGCGAACGCCGAGGGCATCGAGGTGGTGACGATAGAGGTCGTGGGGTCGCGCAAGGCTCCCACCATTCGCGTGTACCTGGACAAGCCCGACGGCATCGCGTTCGACGACATCACGGCGGCCCAGGTGTGGGTGAACGAGATCATGGACGAGCTCGACCCGTTCCCGGGCGCCTACACCCTTGAGGTGAGTTCGCCGGGCATCGACCGCCCGCTGCGCACGCCCGAACATTTCGAGCGTTTCGCGGGCGAGGACGTCTATGTGATGACCGCACATCCCATCGACGGGCAGAGCCGCTTCAACGCGGTGCTCGCAGGCTTCGACGCCGCATCGGGCGAGGTGCTGCTCGACGCCGAATCGGGCCGGGTGGCCGTGCCGCTCGATGATGTGAAGAAGGCCCACGTTAAGGGCAAGATCGAATTCAATTAACCGCGCCCCCTGCGGCGCAACGCTTGTAACTTAAGAAACAACAACCAAGACGATACAAGGAGGACGATCATGGCAT
>NZ_CALUMA010000057.1 GCF_944321625.1 uncultured Slackia sp. | reverse complement strand
AACGAAAGCAAGAGCGCCCTGCGACGACGTGCCCCATTCGCATGCACGTTGCGCACGGGAGCACGTGAAGACGACGAAGCGGGCGAATCGGACGACGAGGCAAAGAGGAAAGAAAGAGGAGACATGCATCCGTTTTTCATGATGGCAATCGCGGTGGCGGCCGAGGTGTTCGGCGACTCCATGATGAAGCTGTCCAACGGCTTCCAGCGCAAATTGCCGCTGTTGGGAACGGTGGCGGGCTACGGCATCGCGTTCTATTTCATCGCGCAGACGCTCGAGCATCTGCCGATCGGCCCGGTGTATGCCATGTGGACGGGCCTGGGTATCGCGCTAACCGCCGTAGTGGGTGCGATTGTGTGGAAAGAAGGCTTCAATTTGAAGATGGCTGCGGGTCTGGCGTGCATCATCGCCGGCGTGGTCATCCTCGAGATGGGAATGTAGGTGTGTGAGATGAACGATATCAAGAAGCGTTTGAGGAAGATGTTCGGCGGCGACGGAATCGGGTATGCGCTTTTGGCCGTGTCCATTGTGGGCGAGGTGTTTGGCACCACGATGCTCAAGATGTCCGAAGGCTTCACTGTGTTGGTGCCGTCGCTGCTGGTAGTGGTCGCGTACGTGATTTCGTTCGGCCTGTTCGTGTTCGTGCTCAAGCACGTGCCGCTGGGTCTGGCGTATGGCATCTGGGGTGGTTTGGGCACGGTTGCCACCACCGCTATCGGCTGCATCGTGTGGAACGAGCCGTTTTCGCTGTACACGGGCCTGGGCATGGCGCTTGTTGTGGGCGGCATCGTGCTGATGAACGCCGGATCGCAGCAGCACGCCAACGAGAAGGTCGCCAAGGCGAACGAGGCGCTGGGGTAGCGCTTAGGCGCGGCTTTGCTGTGGAGACGGGCGGTGTTTCATCTAGGTGGCGGGGCTTTTGGCGAATAATCCCGTTTGGTGGACATTTTCCAAGTTGCAAATCGGAAAATCTTGCCAGGTCGTGGTGCGCGACGAGCCTTCGGCCATTTCCTTCGCGCCAAGCAAAACGCGCAATGATTGCGCAGTCATATTGTCTGTTTTGGCATAAGATGCTATTTATAAATATACTATGCAAGAAAAGTATATGCATGAATAGTATTAAGGTGGTTTGCGGATGTTTGTGGCGAGAGAGCATGAGTTGCAGGTGCTTGAAGACTGCTATGCGCAGCGGTCTTTCCAGATGGTTGTTGTGTACGGGCGCCGCCGCGTGGGTAAAACGACACTCCTGGAAGAGTTCTGCAAAGACAAACATGCTTTTATGTTCACCGCACAGCAGCAGGGAGAGCGTGACAACTTACGTGACTTCTCGCGGACGCTTTATGAATTTTGTGGGCTGCCGTCATCCCTCCCCGCATTCGGGGGATGGCAGGAGGCATTTGAATTTCTGGCAAATCGGGCCGCTCAAGAAAAGCTGCTTATTGTATTTGATGAGTTCCCCTATGCTGCCAACGCTACGCCCAATCTGCCTTCAGCGCTTCAGATTGCCATCGATCGCGAGTTGTCGCGCACTGATGCCATGCTGATTCTTTGCGGCAGTAATCAGGGATTTATGGAGCAAGAGGTTCTGGGAGAAAAAAGTCCGTTGTTCGGACGGCGTACCGCTCAGATAAGACTCAAGCCCTTTGATTACCTAGACGCTTCGCGCATGTTGCCAGCGGCGTCGGAAGGCGATTTGATTACGTATTATGCGAGTCTGGGAGGCACTCCGTATTATCTGGCGGCAGTTCGTCCCGATGAAACGTATCTGCAGAATATGACGCGGCTGTTTTTCGAGCGAACAGGCATGATGTTTGACGAGCCCGCTATGCTCATGCGTCAGGAGCTTCGAGACCCTACGATGTATCTTTCGGTCTTGCGTGCAATTGCCTCTGGAGCTACGCGTTCCAATGAAGTGGCGGATCGTACAGGCATACCTACTTCAAGCATTACGATGTATCTAAAAACACTGTGCGATTTGGGCATTGTTGAGCGAAGGGTGCCTTTTGGAGAAACGGAGCGAAGCAAGCGTAGCCGCTACTGCATTATGGACCCGGCGTTTTCATTCTGGTTCAGATTTGTGGCTCCGCTTGTCCCTGCGATAGAGAGCGGGCTAGGTGAGCAGGCGGCGCAACGCTTGCTCACCGGACAGCAGCTGAGCGAGTATGTGGGTCATTGTTTCGAGCGAGTTTGCACGGAGTGGCTTATTCGTGAGGCACGCGAAGGACAGCTTCCTATTGCTCCGACAAAGTTTGGGCGGTGGTGGGGGACGGACGTTCGAACGCATCAGCAGGATGATATTGACGTTATAGCGGCGGACGAGCTTGAAAAGCGCATCATCTTGGGTGAATGCAAGTGGCGCTCCAACTTCAACGAATCAGAGGCGCTGGAAAAGTTGCAGAGTCGCACAGCGTTGATTTCTGGTTATAAGGAATATTACCGGTATTTGTTCTCAAAGAATCCGGTTTCGGATGCAACGCGGAGAAGCGCGGCAAGCGATGGACACGTTCAATTCGTGTCTTCGTGTCAGCTGTTCAAATAAAGGCTGGAGCAATACATAATACCCCTTTCTATTACCCGTATGGGTAATGAGCAATAACCCGTATTGATGTTTGATTACCCCTGAAACGTATTGGCCTGCTGTATTTGGGCCAAGGGAAGCTTGGGACGTTGGGTGAGGGCATTAGCGGAGAGTGAAGAGTAAGGTGCGAGGGCGCTATTCCATGCGGCCCGAACAATCGCCGTCTTGGATATCTGCCAAACGGGAAAAATTGCCAGTCGGGACAGCGAACGTTACGTCAACAGCGACGTAACGGAGCGGTGTCAAAAGTCCTTTCGTTTGTGGCGGGTGTTCCATGCACTCGCGCGATGCGTGGCGTAACGGGTATAATCGACGCGTTCTATCGTCAGCGATGCATCGTTTGTGCGCCCTGCGCGCGGCAGCGATGCGGATAGCGAGGACCGGCGTGAAGCCCAGCATCCAAAAAATTCTGATCGGCGTCGTCATCGTCATCGTGCTGGCGTTCATCATCATGCGCGGCGACCAATTGATTGAACTCGCTGAAACCATGCAGCGCGGTGACATGATTCCGCTCATTCTTGCCATTCTCACGCAGCTGGGCAAGTACTACGCGCAAAGCTGGGCCTACCACTTCTCGTTCGCCGCAGTGGGCGAGCGCATGAGCCCGCGCAATACGCTGCCGCTGGTGTTCGGCACCTTCTTCATGAACACCATCGCGCCGTCGCTCAACATGGCGGGCGCCACGCTGGTGGTCGACGACGCGCGCCGTCGCGGCATCCAGGGCGGCAAGGCGACCTCGGCCGCGCTCCTCATGCAGATGACCATCGAATCCGGCTTCATGACCATCATGATCGTGGGCTTCATCATCCTGCAGGTCACGGGCAACCTGAGCCCCATGTGGTTCTTGCTGGGCCTGTTCGTGGTGTTTCTGGTGGCGTTCATGGGCGGCATCATGGTGGTGGGCCGCAAGAGCCCGTCCACGCTGGTGAACCTGCTACATCCCATCGAGCATCTGGTGAACAGGGTGCGCCTGAAATTCAAGAAGGACGAGCTCAAGCCTTGGGCCGAAACGGCGGTGGCGTCGTTCGGCGAGGCGGCGGGTATCATCGCGCACAACCCCAAGCCGGCGTTCAAGGCGTTCGGCTGCTCCATCGTGGCGAGCACGTGCGAGCTTTCGGCGTTTTGTCTGGTGGGCGTGGCGTTTGGCATCACCAATCCCGAGGCGCTCATCTGCGGCTACGTGGTGGCGACGCTGTTCGCCATGATCTCCATCACCCCGCAGGGCGTGGGCGTGGTGGAAGCGGCGGTCATGGTGCTGTTCAGCGCCTACGACGTGAACGCCGCCGCCGGTATGGCGCAGGTGCTGGTGTATCGCGGCCTGGTGTTCTGGATGCCGTTCCTGATCGGCGCGGTGCTCATCCAGCGCACCAAGACGTTCCGCGGCGATAGGGAAGAACCCAGCGAGATGAAGGTACGCAAGCGCCTTCCCGGTCGCGGCAGGCCTGCGGCGGCGCTCGAAGAGGGTGCGAAGGATTCTGAGGGCTTCGCTGCGTTAGAGGCTCCTGGTGCGATAGAGACTCCTGGCGCTCCAGAGACTCCCGATGCGCCGGTTCCTCATATTTCTGAAGATTCAAAATAGCGTCACGCTTTGCCGTGCGTCGTGGTACTATTATCGAACAGACGTTTGATAGAAAGGCGGCACGGCGCGGCATGCAGAGGCAAGCGCGAACCATATTGGGCATCGACCCCGGCTTGGCCAACACGGGCTGGGGCGTTATCGAGCAGCGCGGCTCGCGGCTGTCGTGCGTGGCGTACGGTTGCATCTCTACCAGCAAGGATATGTCTTTGGCGCAGCGCCTTTTGAAGTTGCACGACCAGATGGCGCTCGTGGTCAAACGCTACGGCCCTACATGTCTGGGAATCGAAACGGTCCTGTTCGGTCTGAACGCCCCCAGCGCTTTTGCCACGGGGCAGGCGCGCGGCGCGGTGCTGGTCGCTTGCGCCGAAGGTGGGCTTGACGTGGGGGAGTTCGCTCCTGCGGCCATCAAGCTTGCCGTGGTGGGCGAGGGCAACGCCGAGAAAGCCCAGGTCCAGTACATGGTGAAGCAGATTCTTGGGCTGGATGAGGTGCCGCACCCCGACCACGCGGCCGACGCCTTGGCCGCCGCCATCTGCTACGTGACGCACGGATAGGATTTCGCATGATTGCTTTTTTGAAAGGCGTTATGGCGGGGCGAACCGCCACGCATGCCTTCATCGATGTGAACGGCATCGGCTACCAGGTGGGTATGCCCGCAAGCGATATCGCCAAGCTGCCCGACCGCGGTGCGTCGGTGAGCGTGTTCACCTATCTCGCTGTGCGCGAGGATGCCATCGCACTCTATGGGTTCCTCGATCAGGGCGAAAAAGATCTGTTCGAGCGCCTGATTACGGTATCGGGCATCGGCCCCAAGGTGGCGCTGGCAGCGCTTTCGTCGTTCTCGCCGCAGGAGCTCATCGCAGCCATTCAGTCGCAGGACGTCAAGGCGGTGTCAACCATCCCGGGCGTGGGTAAGAAAACCGCCCAGCGCTTGATTCTGGAACTCAAGGGCAATCTGGAGGCGCAGCCTGAAGACACGCTGTTCGCTCAACAGACCGCAGCCGCCGCCGAGCGCCTGAAGGGTGCACGAGACGCGCTGCTCGCCATGGGCTTCTCTTCTGCCGAGGCCGATTTGGCGCTCAAGGACGCGCCCGATTCGGCAACAACCGAGGGCGCATTGATACAATACGCCCTGAGGCGATTGGATTCGACGGGGCTCTAATCGCGCAGGTTTGATCGCGCGGCGGTTATCGCTGCGCCATTGAGGAGATTCGCATGGTGCAAGACGGAATACAGCTTGAAGGTGTGATGTTCGAGGCAGGGGGCTCCTCGCCTCGCTCCGCCGCGCCCGTGCGCGCGGTCACGCCGGAACTCACCGAGGACGACCTCGCTCTCGACCGTTCCCTGCGACCCAAGCACCTGGACGATTACCTGGGCCAGACGCGCGTGAAAGAAAGCCTCGCCATCCTCATCCAGGCAGCCAGGCAGCGCGGCGAGTGCATGGACCATGTGCTGTTCAGCGGCCCTCCGGGTCTGGGCAAAACCACGCTCGCCACGGTGGTGGCCAATGAGCTGGGCGCCAACATCCGCACCACCAGCGGCCCCGCCATCGCGCGACCGGGCGATCTGGCGGCCATCCTTTCCAATCTCGATGACGGCGACGTGCTGTTCATCGACGAGATCCACCGTCTTAACCGCCAGGTCGAGGAGGTTTTGTATCCCGCGCTGGAAGATTACGTGCTCGACATCATCGTGGGCAAGGGTCCGGCGGCGCGCAGCATCCGCTTGGATCTCCCGCGCTTCACGCTGGTGGGCGCCACCACGCGCACGGGCCTGCTCACCGGTCCTTTGCGCGATCGTTTTGGCATCGTGTTCCGCCTTGATTACTACACGCCTGAGGAGCTGGCCGACATCGTGAAGCGTTCCGCCGGCATTTTGGATGTGGCGGTGGACGAAGAGGGCGCGCTGGAAATCGCGCGTCGCAGCCGTGGTACGCCGCGTTTGGCAAACCGCCTGCTCAAGCGTGTGCGCGACTGGGCCCAGGTGCGCGGTTCGGGCGACATCGACGAAGATACCGCGGCGCAGGCGCTGAGCTTCTTCGAGGTGGATTCGCTGGGACTCGACGCGCTGGACAACAAGATTCTCGAGCTTCTGTGCGTGTCGTTCGGCGGGCGTCCCGTGGGGCTTTCCACCCTTGCGTCCGCGCTTGCCGAGGACCCCGACACGGTGGAAGACGTGTACGAGCCCTACCTCATTCAACAGGGACTCATCATGCGTACGCCCAAGGGCAGGCAGGCGACCGAGCGCGCATTCGAGCACTTGGGCATCAGGCACGAATAGAGGAATCCCATGTTCCAACAGGATTATTTGATGCGTCTGATCATGCAATTCGTACGTGGATTGCGCCGCAGTCTGGAGCGGGAGCATGTCGACCCCGCTGAGGCGGCGGAATCGGTGGAGGACGCGATCTCGCAGGCGCTTGATTTGGACGCCGGCATGGTTTTGGGGCTCAGCCCTGAGAGCTTCGCGTCCGTCCTTTCCGTCACGGGCACGCATCCGCAGGTGGTGGAGTACCTTGTGCACGGCCTGCTGCTTGAGGCGCATTACCTCGACCAGGCAAACACGGGCCAGAAGGCCGAGCTGCGACGCGGGCAGGCGCAGGCGCTGGCGCAGGCCTTCGGTATCGAGTGTCCCGAAGGCGATGGGGTTCTTACCGAAGAAGACCTGGACAGGATGGACCGCGAGCTCGAAGCATAGGCATGTCGGCGCACGCAGCATCCTCTAAACCATTTTGATAATTATTTTCTCGTGACCCTTCGGCGACCTATTACATCCTTTTACCGAAATCATACGTATTTTTTGTGATGCATGGTTGACGATGATATACGTATGGTTCCTCCTCTGGGGCGTCTCGTTTTGCTTGACGGTTGAACGTTGTGACTTTCGGTAGGAAGGAATGTGGTTTACCGGTTTCGACCGGGCGTTACTTCCCCCTAAGCAAGGGAAGGGGAAAGAGGCCGAAAATGGCTGAAGGCACTGTCAAATGGTTCAACCCCGAAAAAGGCTATGGGTTCATCTCCCGTGAGGATGGCGACGACATCTTCGTCCATTTCTCCGAAATCCAGATGGACGGCTACAAGACCCTCGACGAAGGCCAGCGCGTTTCCTTCGATGTAACGGAAGGGACCAACGGCAAGCTCCAGGCGAGCAACGTGGTCAAGCTCTAGCCTGCGCGGTCGGAATCCGACATTCGAATCCGGCGCTGAGCGGCATCTACGCTACCGCACATAATCCAGCAAACGACGGGCCCGCATCGAGCGGGCCCGTTTCGTGTGTATGGGTGCTGGATGCTCGTGACGGACGTCTGGTCGCGGTCGCCGCTGGCCAGGGCTCTGAGCTAGGAGGAGGCTTGGCCAGCGGTTGCTTATGTCGGTTGCCCGATGAGGGAGCGAGAGGGCAGACCTCCTTGTGCCCCTCGCGCGATTTGCCGTACAAGCCCACGATTTACTTCGCGGGAAGCGCCTCGCAAAACGCCGCGAACTCCGCCATCGTGCCATGTTTGTGGGCCGACACGTCAAGGCCGTCTTCGGTCTCGATCAGGTGGTCGGTCACGAAATAGATGTCGCACCCCACCTTGGTGGCGCCGCCGTCCTCGCGGTTGTGGTTGCCCACCATGAGCACCTCTTCGCCGGTCACGCCCGCACGGTTGAGCGCCTCGGCATAGTACGCCTCATAGGGTTTGACCGACGTGGAGTTCTCATACGTGGTCAAAAATTCGAAATCCTGCGGGTCGAGTCCCGCCCAGCGCAGACGCGCCTCCACGGCCACCTGCGGAAACATGGGCATGGTGGTCACAGCCAGGCGGTAGCCGCGCTCTTTGAGGGCGCGCACCGCACGCGCGGCGTCGGGATTCGCCTGGGCGACCGCCCCCACCTCATCGAACCTAGTCAGGTAGTACTCGTTGAACAGGGGCTCCCATTCTTCGGCGGTCTTCCCCATGTGCTCGCAGAACACCTTCCAGAACGCGTCGCGGTTGGTGACGTTGCCCGCGTTCTGTCCCATGGCCATCACGCCGGCGAACAGCGCTTCGCCGCCTGCATGGGCGTCAAGCCCGTGCTCGGCCATGAAGCGGTCGATGCTTGCCATGTACGTCTGCATGAACTCCTTCGTGTCCACGGGTAAAAGCGTGCCGTCCAGATCGAAGAACACGGTGGTATAGGTGCGGCTTCCCGCGTCGGGCGCCGGGTTGGCGGTGATTTCGCTGTGTGCTGTCGCGCAGTTTCCAGTCATCCTCTGTCCTTTTCGGTCGAGCCTCGTGCCAAGAAAACAGCATGGTAGTATAGTCGAGTTTTGCGAAACGGAGGCAGACGCGCGCAAATGGGCGCAACGCGTTGCCGAACCGAAACGTGCAGTGGCAGGTAGTCGGGCGCAAACGGCGCACCGGGCGCAAGGTGTTTGAGGCGTACAGGGGCGAAGTACGAGTTGTCCTCGGCTTTGACGCCGTGAGCGCAAATGGCCCATCTGGCGCACGAGAGCGAGACTATTCTCACAGGAAGATTGGCTCGCCGTACGTTTTCCGCGCATGGCCAGACGTTGAGGAAGGAGGATGTTTTCATGAGGCTGCTTTTGCATGCGTGCTGCGGGCCGTGCTCGCTTGAGCCGCTGCGTCTTCTGCTCGAAGAGGGGCACGACATCACCATCGCCTACATGAATTCGAACATCCACCCGCAGGAGGAATATCTCCATCGCCGCGATACGCTGCTGGAGTTCGCCGCGACGCAGGGCATTCCCGTGGTCGAAGGCGTGTATAACCCCAAAGCCTGGGCAAACACGGCGGGTCAGTATGCCTCCGACCCCAAGATGCGCCCCTGGCGGTGCCGGGCGTGCTATCGTCAGCGGCTGGACGAGGCGTGCGATTACGCGCTGGCCAACGGATTTGACGGGGTGGCCACCACGCTCACCGTGAGCCCGTACCAATATACGGACGTCATTCGCGAGGAGCTTGAGGCGGCGTGCGCCCTGCGCGGGCTTGCGCCGGTGTTCCGCGATTACACGGAGCAGTATCCCGAGGCCACGCGCCGCAGCAAAGCGCTGGGGATGTATCGCCAGAACTACTGCGGATGCGCGGTTTCCAAGAAGGAGGCCGAGCAGGAGCGTGAGGAGCGTCGCGCCGAACGTGCGGCGGCCAAGGCAGCAAAGCTTGCGGCGGAGGCTCCCAAGCGTGCGGCGGCCGAAGCGGCGCGCGCCAAGAAGCGTGCCGAGCGCCAGGCCTACGCCGAGAAGCGTGCCGCCCAGCGAGCCGCGCTGAAAGCATATAAACAAGCGCATCCCACCGATGCGCAGGAGGAATAGAGGCACAATGAGAACCGATGATTTTGATTACGAGCTTCCCGAGCGCTGTATCGCACAGGAGCCGGCGGCGGTGCGCGATGCGTGCAAGATGCTGGTGATGGATCGAGAAACCGGCGCGCTGGAAGACCGCATTTTCCGCGATATTTACGATTACCTTGAGCCGGGCGACGTGCTGGTCGCCAACGATACGCGCGTCATGCCGGCGCGCCTTTTGGGCGCCAAGCGCGGCACCGGCGGCCAGGCCGAGGTGTTCTTGCTGCGCGAGCGCTTCGACCGCGAGCCCAAAACTGGCTCCTCTGCCGTGTGGGATGTGCTCGTGCGTCCCGGCAAGCGCCTCAAGCCCGGCAGCGGCGCCGTGGTGGATTTCACGGATGCGGCCGGCGAGGTCGCGCTTTCGGCCGAGATCATCGATTGGGGCGATGACGAGGGCAAAGGCGAGCGCGTCGCGCGCCTGACCACGCCGCGTCCATCGCTCGACGAGGCGCTGCACGCCGTGGGCCATACGCCGCTTCCGCCCTACATCAAGGGCTACGCCGGCGATGAGGAGATGTACCAGACCGTCTACTCCCATGAGGAGAAAAGCGCCGCGGCCCCCACGGCGGGCCTGCACTTCACGCCCGAGCTCATCGAGCGCCTCAAGGCGAAGGGCGTCGAGTGGCGCACGGTCGAGCTCGAGGTGGGCTTGGACACCTTCCGCGTTGTCGATGAGGACGACCCGCTGCAGCATAAGATGCACACCGAGCTTTACACCGTGAGTCAGGAGGTCGTGGATGCGTGCGACGCCGCCCATGCGCGCGGCAACCGCGTGATCGCCGTGGGCACCACCAGCGTGCGCTCGCTGGAAAGCGCCTTCGACCGCGAACTGGGCCGCCTGCGCGCGCGTCAGCATGAGGCCACGAGCCTCTACATCCTGCCGGGCTACACGTTCGGCGTGGTGGATGCGCTCATCACCAATTTCCACGTGCCGCGCTCCACGCTCATGATGCTGGTCAGCGCGTTTTCCACCCGCGACAACATCATGGCCGCCTACAAGCACGCGATCGAGAGCGACTACCGCATGCTCAGCTTCGGCGACGCCATGTTTATTCATTAGGAGAATCCATGTCCCTTTTTGATGTAACCATCGATGCGCGTGACGGGGCGGCGCGAGCGCTCACGTTTGAGACCGCACACGGCACGGTGCATACACCCATGTTCATGCCGGTGGGCACGCACGCCACGGTCAAGGGCGTGACGGTGGACCAGCTGCACAACATCGGCAGCCAGGTGGTGCTCGCAAACACGTATCACCTGTACATGCGCCCCGGCGTAGAGATCATCGAGGCGGCGGGCGGCGTGCAAAAGTTCATGAACTACGACGGCCCTATGCTCACCGACTCGGGCGGATTCCAGCTGTTCAGCTTGGACCACATGATGAAGACCGATCCCGATGGCGTGACCTTCCACGCGCGCGACTACGATGGCTCCAAGCACCGCTGGACGCCCGAGAGCAATATGGACATCCAGCAGCGCATCGGCGCCGACATCGTGATGCAGTTGGATCAGTGCATCGGCTACCCGGCCGCCAAGGAGGACGTGGCCGCATCCACCAAACTTTCGTGGGAGTGGGCCGAGCGCTGCTGCGCGGCGCACACGCGCGAGGACCAGGCGCTGTTCGGCATCGTGCAGGGCGGCATGCATCTTGACCTGCGTCTTGAGAGCGTGCGTCGCCTGCTGGACATCGACGCGCGTAGCCGCGCGGCGGGGCACAAGGGCTTCCAGGGCTTCGGCATCGGCGGATATTCGGTGGGCGAGCCGCACGACGTGATGTTCGAAACGCTGCCCCAGGTGTGCGAGGCGCTGCCCGACAACCGCCCGCGCTATCTGATGGGCGTGGGCAACCCCACCACGCTCGTGCGTGCGGTTCGCGCCGGCGTGGACATGTTCGACTGCGTGCTGCCCACGCGCACAGGCCGCATGGGCACGGCGTTTTCGCACGAGGGCCGCATGAACCTGCGTAACGCCAAGTACAAGGCCGATTTCACGCCGCTCGACCCGCAGTGCTCATGCCCCGTGTGCACCCAGTACACGCGCGCCTACCTGCGCCACCTGGTGAAACAGAACGAGATGCTGGGCGGCATTCTGCTGTCCATCCACAACCTGCACTTCCTGATCGACCTCATGGCCAAGGCGCGCGAGGCCATGCTTGCCGGCGAGTACGAGGCCTTCTATCAGGATTGGATGAACTCTCCTGCCGCCAACGACTACTGATGGCGTGCGTTTCGGGCGTTTTAGCGGCATAATGGCGCAGGAACCATATGCGAGCCTTGGAAGCCGGGGCGTCGAAGCGTCTATGGGATGAAGCTGCATGCCAAAATGCAGTGCATCCCCAAAGCGTGGGAACGCGTTGGGGAACGGGGCGTATCGAGAGGAATCAAACTCATGACCACCATGTATGACGGAGAAGGCCAGCCGGAGCGCAACGATGCGTGCTGGTGCGGCAGCGGCAAGAAATACAAGAAGTGCCATCTAGCCATCGACGAGCAGCTTCAACACCTGTTCGAGCAGGGCAAAGAGGTGCCCGCTCGCGCGCTGCTGAAGACTGCCGAGGACATCGAGGGCATCAAGCGCAGCGCCGAGGTGAACGTGGGCGTGCTTGACTACGTGGCCGAGCGCATCAAACCCGGCGTGACCACCCAGCAGATCGACGAATGGGTGCACGAATACACCGTGAGCCACGGCGCCATTCCCGCGCCGCTCGATTACGAGGGCTACCCAAAGAGCGTGTGCACCTCCATCAATGAAGTGGTGTGCCACGGCATTCCGTCCGAGGACGAGGTGCTCAAAGAGGGCGACATCGTGAACATCGATGCGTCCACCGTCAAGGACGGCTATTTCTCTGATTCGTCGCGCATGTTCTGCATCGGCGAGGTGAGCCCCGAGCGCGAGCGTCTGGTGCGCGTGACCAAGGAGTGCGTGGAGAAGGGCCTTGAGGCCGTGAAGCCCTGGGGCACGCTGGGCGACGTGGCCCACGCGGTGCAGCAGCACGCCGAGGCCAACGGCTATTCGGTGGTGCGCGAGTTCGGCGGGCACGGCATCGGCCTGGAGTTCCACGAGGATCCGTTCGTCGGATTTGTGGGCGAGCCGGGCGATGGCATGGTGCTGGCGCCGGGCGTGTGCTTCACCATCGAGCCCATGATCAACGCGGGCGAACCCGACATCGACATGACCGACCCCAACGGATGGACCGTGCGCACCGCCGACGGCAGCGACACCGCCCAGTGGGAGGTCCAGATTGTGGTCACTGAGACGGGGTACGAGCTGCTTTCCTGGTAGCCGCTCCGGAGGGGCATGCCATGCTCAAACAGTCCTGCTCGCACGAAAGCCACATTAAGTGGCTTTCGGCTTGTGCGGAACTGCGCGTGGCATACCCCTCCTTCGCTCATCCTTTTTTTACTTGAGCGCTGCATCCTCGCTAGACATTTTGATAGCTGAAGCTCCGTGTGGCGCAAAGATGACTTTTGTAGCGTAGGGCGCATGGAAATCCGTGCGCCCTATTCTTGATTGTGGCACAATAACATAGTTATGACGAAAACGGCCATTCGCCAGGTTTTGCGCGCCGCGGTTCAGCGCGCCGCCTGAAAATGCGGGTGGTCGATCAGAAGAGTTTGCGAAGAAAAGAGAGCAATGAAGTTCGGCAAAGGTTCATCCACGAAGAACTCCGCGCAAGGGCAGAACGCCGACGCGCGCAAGGCGGCTTCTCTGGGCAGGTCGGCCCAGGGCGGCTCGGGCGCGAAGCGCAAGGCGTCCGGTAAAAACCCCAACCGTCGCAACGTATGGCTGCTGGTGCTGGCGGCGCTGCTCGCCATAGGCTCGATCGCGCTGTTCATGCCCCCGCAGGAGAAGATCAACCAGGGCCTGGACATCCAGGGCGGCCTGTCGGTGGTGCTCACCGCCAAGGCCGACGACGGCGGCCAGGTGTCGTCCGAGGACATGGAGGCCTCGCGCGCCATCATCGAGAGCCGCGTGAACGCGCTGGGCGCCTCCGAGGCCACGGTGGCGCTGCAGGGCACCGACCAGATCCTGGTGCAGATCCCCGGCCTCACCGACGCCGAGCAGGCGCTCGACACTATCGGCAAGACCGGCAAGCTGGAGTTCGCGCGCCTCGACTCGTTCACCGACGAGACGGTGCGCAGCCAGATCGACTCCGGCCAGTACATGACCCAGCAGACGGTGACCGACGCCGAGGGCAACCAGTTCCCCACGGGCGACGTCGAGTACACCATGCAGGTCGAGCCGGGCACCTACACGCCTATCGTCACGGGCGACCAGATCGAGAGCGTGCAGGTGGGCCGCGCGAGCGAGGGCTCGACCGACTACGCCGTGAACGTGCGCCTGAACTCCGAGGGCGCGCAGGCGTTCGCCCAGGCCACGAGTGAGCTGGCCGCCGACCACGGCAAGATCGTCATCCTGCTGGACGGCGTGGTGCAGTCGGCCCCCGCCGTGCAGAGCGAGATCCCCAACGGCGACGTGTCCATCACGGGCGGCTACACGCTCGCCGAGGCCCAGCAGTTCCAGACGGTGCTGCAGTCGGGCTCGCTGCCCGTGAGCTTCGAGTACGCGCAGAGCCAGACCGTGGGCCCGACCCTCGGCCAGGACGCGCTCGCCTCCGGCGTGATCGTGGCCGGCATCGGGCTCGCGCTCGTCATGCTCTACCTGCTCGTGTTCTACCACGGCCTGGGGCTCATCACCGCGGCCGCCATGGCCGTGTTCGCCGTGCTTTACCTGGGCCTGCTCGCGCTGCTCTCCGCCTTCGGGCTGTTCAGCCTGTCGCTCGCGGGCATCGCCGGCATCGTGCTCACCATCGGCATGGCGGCCGACTCCTCGATCCTGGTGCTCGAGCGCTTCCGCGAGGAGATCCGCATGGGCCGCTCCGTGCGCGCCGCGTCCGACACCGGCGTGCACCACGGCATCCTCACCTCCATCGACGCCGACCTGGTGACGCTCGTCTCGGCGCTCACGCTGTTCTTCCTGGCCAGCGCCTCGGTCAAGGGCTTCGGCATGACGCTGGCCCTGGGCATCGTGTGCGACATCGTGATGATGCTCGTGTTCAAGGCGCCCATCATCCGCCTGCTCGCGCCGCGCGTCATCAAGCGCCACCCCAGCTTCTGGGGCATCCGCGACTGCGAGGACGCCGCGCCGTACTTCGAGGGCGAGAAGAAGCTCTCCGCCGGCGAGAAGCTGCGCGGCCGCTTCATCAAGCGCGACTTCGACATCGTGGGCAAGAAGAAGATCTTCCTGACCGTCTCCGCCGTGCTGATCGTGGCCGTGGTGGCCGTGGTTGGCATCCGCGGCATCAACTTCGGCATCGAGTTCGTGGGCGGCACGTCGGTGGCGTTCCACGGCACGGGAGATACGACCATCGAGCAGGTGCGCGACGCCTTCGCCGACGCGGGCGACCCCGACGCTGTGATCCAGACCACCAACGCCGACGGCGAGGAGGGCTTCCTCGTGCGCACGGCGTCAACCTCGGCGCAGGATGCCGCCGCGGTGGCCGGCCAGGTGGCCGACTCCTTCGGCTGGGGGGCGGATTCCTACGAGGTGACCACCATCGGCCCCGACTGGGGCGCGAGCGTGATCCAGAGTTCGGCCATCGCCTTCGCGGTGAGCCTGCTTCTGATCATCGCCTACATCAGCGTGCGCTTCCGCGACCCCAAGATGGGCGTCATGGCCATCGTCGCGTTGCTGCACGACCTCATCATCGTGTTCGGCGTGTACGCCCTGGTGGGCCGCGAGGTCACGCCCAACACCATCGCGGCGCTGCTCACCATCCTGGGCTACTCGCTCTACGACACGGTGGTGGTGTTCCACCGCATCAACGAGAACATGAAGGCCGAGGGCGGCCCGGGCTGCACCTTCTCCAGCATGGCCAACCACTCCGTGAACGAGGTGCTCATCCGCTCCATGAACACCTCCATCACCTCGCTGATCCCCGTCGTGGCGATGCTTCTGTTCGGCGGTGAGACGCTGAAGGACTTCGCGCTTGCCATGACCATCGGCCTGGTGTGCGGGTGCTACTCGTCCATCGCCATCGCCACGCCGCTGTACTGCATGTGGAAGGAGCGCGAGCCCAAGAACGCGCGCCTCGTGCGCAAGTACGGCCCGTCCATCCGCCGCTTCTTCCTGAACAGGCTCGAGGCCGCGCCTGTGGCTGCCGAGGCTGGTGTCGCCACCGAGGCATATCGTGAGGGCCGCACGGCCAAGGCGCAGGCAGCTGCCGATAAGGCGGCTCAGGCTGCGGGGTCGAAGGACGAAGGCGTGGGTGCCGTCGATGCAGCGGAAGGCTCCGCGGGCGAAGGCTCTGTCGCCTCCGCGGCGACCGCATCTGAGGCCGCGACCGACAAGGGCCCCAAATCCGCAGCGTCAAGTAAGTCGCAAGGCTCCCGCAAGCCCGCCAAGGGTTCGACGCGTCGCAGCAACCACCACTACGGCAAGAAAAAGAAGTAGGAGGAACACAATGGCAGAGATTCGCGAGGGCAGCGCGCCCAACTTCGCCCCTCCTGTGGAAGAGGGCATCACGTTCACCTTCGAGGACGAGAAGGGCGACACCCAGGAGCTGGAGTTTCTGGGTCTCATCCTGCACGGCGACCGCCGCTACGGGTTCTTCTTCCCGGTGGATGACGACCATCCGGCCAAGTCGTCCGGCGAGGTGCTGATCCTGGAAGTCACCGAGCTTGACGAAGAGGACCAGCCTGCTGAGTTCGAGCTGGTGGAGGACGAAGCCATCGCCCAGGAGGTCTACGACGACTTCCGCGAGGCCACCAAGGACCTCTATCGTTTCGAATAAACGCCGCGAAGTTTCGAGCCGCCTCAAAGCGCCGCGACGCCGTGAGGTAACGCCTTTTTAACAATCAACCGAAATTCGCTGCTTTACTTTAGTGCATTAAAGCGTTATCGTGCCCTCATGGTTTTTCGCCATGGGGGCTTTTGCTTTCTGGGGCAAGCCGCCGGGGTTCTCCGGCAACGGCTTTTGCCGATCGCAAAATCGCCGCGGCACAGTATGAAAGGTTCAATCAGGCATGTACGGTATCAGGGACGTCCTGCTTACGCAGGTGAGAGGCGATTACTCAGAACATCTGAGCGCGGGCGATTTCAAGCTCGATTGCTCCATGGGGTCCAACCCCTACGGCACGCCGCCCCTGACGATTCCGCAGCATGCGCTGAACGACCTCGCTGAATACCCCGAAGGCGACGTGGCGCTCACCGATGCTTTGCGCGAGCGTTTCGCATCCGTCCTCGACCTCACGCCCGACATGATCGTGTTCTCGTGCGGCTCCATCGCCTCATGCATGGAGCTCACGCGCATATGCGTGGTGCCGGGCAAGACCATCATCTGCATGGCGCAGACCTTCACCGCCGTCACCGATGACATGGTGACGTACGAGCCCGTGTTCAAGCGCGTGTACCTGAAGCGCGAGAATGATTACAGGTTCGATGTGCAGGAGATGCTCGACGTCATCGCCGCCAACCCGGGTGCGTACATCTACATCGATAACCCCAACAATCCTACCGGCCAGGTATACCCGCTGACGGACGTGCGCCGTATGGTGGAGGCCGCCCGCGACGCCGGCTCGTTCATCACCATGGACGAGGCCTACGGCGACTACATGGCCGACGACCAATCGGCGCTCAACCTGGTGCCCGAGTTCGACAACCTGGCCGTGGTGCGCACCTTCTCCAAGGGCTACGGCATGGCGGGCGCGCGCCTGGGCTACACCATCGCGCAGCCCCAGGTCGCAGCCGCCATGCACAAGGTGAACGTGCCGTATTCCAAGAATTCCATCGCGCACGAGTTCGCGTGCCAGGCGCTTGCCGCCAACTGGGGCCCGCGTACCCGCGAGCGCGTGCTGCAGGACAAGCCCCGCGTGCTGGAAGCGCTCAAGGCGTGCGAGCATCTGCGCGTGGCGCACACCAGCGAGAGCGTGTGCATCTCCATGGTGTATGTGGACGATGAGCAGGTGAACCTTGAGCACGTGTTCGCGCAGGCGGGCGTGCGCGTGGTCACGTGCGCCGGCTACGACGGCCTGGGGGCTAACGCGGTGCGCCTGAACCTCAACGAGGACATGGACGCGCTGGTGGAGCTTATCGCCGAGATCGATAAGCTGGCCGGTCAGGCGATGGGAAAGTAGGGAAGCGCGCAGGGCAAGAAGCATCTCGCTCGAAGCGATGAAGGCAAACGCGGGGTGCGCCTCGATAGGACAGCGAAAGGCAAACGCAATGTTCAACTGGCAGTTCGCATATCGATTTTACTTTAGCAAGACCCCATGATTGCGGCCGCTGCCACGCCATTGCATTCAAGCATTTCGGTATGAGAAGGCGCCGCAATCCGGCGCCTTTTTGTATAAGCAGGAAGTCATCCGGCAAGAGAAAGGAATCACCATGTCGGAGAAAACAACCAACAACGCCGCGGTGGGATACGCGGCAGGGCAGGGGAGCGTGGGCCTATCTGGCGTCGCCTCTGACGCGAAGGGCGGCAAGGCCAACGTGCTGACGATCATCAAGTTCGCAGGCGCGTTCGTGGCGTTCCTCATCGGTTCGGGATACGCCACCGGCCAAGAGATCATGCAGTTCTTTACCGCGTACGGCATCTGGTCCATGGGAGGGTTGCTCATCGCGCTCGTTCTGTTCGCGTGGCTGGGCAAGGTTCTCATGAACTACGGGTACAGGCATAGCGACCTGGGCCCCGATGCAATGGCCGACCGGGCGTTCCGCTACTATGCGGGCAAATACTTCGGGGCGTTCCTGGCGTGGTTCATCCCGCTGTTTCTCGTGCTCGTGTGCATCGTGATGACCTCCGGCGCGGGCGCCACGCTGGCGCAGTACTTCGGCATTCCCGCGTGGGCGGGCTCGCTGGCCATGTGCCTGGTCGTGTTCATCACCAACATCTTCGGGTTCCATCGCATCGTCGACGTCATCGGCGTGGTTGGTCCCATCATCATCGTGTTCACGCTGATCATTGCGGCTAATGCCATCGCGGCGAATCCCGAGGGTCTTGCGAACATCGGCGGGAAGGGCGACCTGTTCGCGGGCATGGCCAACGCCACCAACGGTGCACCGCTGTGGGCGCTCGGCGGCCTGTTGTACGTGGCCTACAACGTGGCGGGCTCTGTGCCGTTCTTCGCACAGACCGGCGGCACCGCCCGCGTGCCGCGCGAGGCCAAGATTGGCGCCGTGCTGGGCGGCATCGCCTTCATCGGCGCCGCCATGCTCATGAACGTGGCGCTGCTGTGCCATATCGACAACGTTGCCGCGCTCGAGGTGCCCACGCTGTACCTGTCCGACCTGATCAGCCCCGCGCTGAGCGTCGTGTTCGCCGTCATCGTGCTGTGCGGCATCTACTCCACCGCCGCTCCCATGATGTGGACCGCCGTGAACCGCTTCGCGCCCGAGGGCACCAAGCGCAATAAGGCCGTGCTGGTGCTGTTCAGCGCCGTGGTGCTGGCCATCGCCGTGAGCCCGCTCGGATACAGCCAGCTTATGGGCATCATCTACCCCTACACCGGTTACATCGGCATCGCGTTCATCGTGTGCGTGGTGGTGCGCCAGCTCATCGAGATGCGCAACAAGGCGCGCGGGCTCGACGTCGAGACGCCGCTGCTGAAGAAGACCGAAGAGGCCACCTCGACCGAGGCCAACGCTGCGTAAACGCGAAGCCGACGGGGTCTTATTGCTCGGATGGGGTCGTATCGCTTGTTTTATCGCTTGTGCAAGAGAGGACCGTCGTATTTCAGCCTTTCATCTTCGGACATAAGAAAGCCTCCCATTTCTCGCGCCCAAGAAATGGGAGGCAGTTCAGTCTCCGCCGGTCCTCTCTTCGTGGAACAAAATGGTTGAGTGCTGCCCGAGGGGCAGGATGACGCATGAATCGTCGATGCCAACAAAACCGGGATTCGTGGACGTTATTTCGACTTTCCCGGATTCGTTGGGCGGACGAGAGAGCAGAAGGTGCGTATCTCGTCCGTTCCGGTGCTCATCCCTGCCCCGTTTATGCGTTCTGTCGCATTTTGCGAAAGCGAAGTGGGCGATCCTAGTCAAAAGTCCTGCAGCAATCCAAAGGCAACTTCCTACGAAACCTGTGTGCTTCCGGGAAACTCGAAAAAACGTCCACGAATCTTGAGGTTTTTGTCCCGCGGCTCGTGGCGCGGCTTAGAACTCGAAGCGGCGCTCGCTGCCGTCGATGTCGCAGAAGCGCGCCACGCCGTGCTTCACGCTGAAGAAAGCGAGGCGACCGTCGTTGGGCGAGTCATGATGCTCGCCGATGCCCACCATATGCTCGAAGCCCGCCTGACGCACGGCATCGCTCACGTTGGCGTCGTCGGCAAGGTCGGCCTCGCCGGAAAGCACGATCCAAAACTCGCCGGGCTTCCATCCAGAAACTTCGAACTTCGGATGCGCCGAAAGTTCGCGCCACACATCCTTATCGCGCGACGTAGAAAACCACAGCTTGCCATCGTCCACCGCGGCAAAGCTGAACGGCCGCACGCGCGGCTGCTCAGGATCGTTCTCATCAATAGTGGCCAAATACCAAGCCGGAATCCCGGTCAAATACTCAAGAATCTCATCCATCATGCGTTCCTTTCCTTGCTATTTATCTTCTATCAGCAGCGAGCGCTTTCGCGCGGATGTCTCGTGCTCAAAAACGCGAGAATAGTATTGTTTTGGGGTTCGTCTGCTACAAATTGCGAGAATAGTATCGCTTCAGCCGCAAGCAACCGCAGCGGGCGGGAAAGTTTATCAAACAGAGCTTGCATAGTGCCTGGTCACCAACTTGATACATGAAACTCGAAGCAGATATCTCGCTGCCCGAAGATACTATTCGGGCATTTTGTAGCAAAGCAGGGGTCAAATCATACTATTCTCAATATTCGTAGCAATCCGATGCCCGCCATGGACCCATCAAAAGGCGGCCGTCCACCCCAAGCTGAGGTTGCATATTCGGGAGCGAGGGACGCGGGCAGGGCGGAGGGCCCTGTGGAATCACTTGACTTTCTCAAACTTGTATAGTCAAAAACCGAAAAGTCGCGTGAGGCGCATAGCGAGCAAAGCGAGCGGTAGCCGAACGGGTGTTCCACAGGGCCCTCCGCCCTGCCCGCGTCCCTCATCTCTCGCATATCGTTCACAGCTCCACAGGCACCCATTCATCGTGATTGCAAATCCAAGCCTGGGGCTCCTCGACCGAGAAGAACACAAGCGTGGGATCGTTCGGGCCATCGTAGTGCTCGTTCAGGCTGGTCAGATGGTCGTAGCCCGCCTGGCGCATCTCGGCATTCGCGCGGTCCTCAAGCCCCGCACGCCCGCGCAGGATCAGCCAGCCATGGCCGGGCCACCAGGCGGTAGCCTCGATCAGCTGGTTCTGCAGCAGCTCTTCCCACACGTCCTTGGTGGTGGCGGTGCAGAACCAAATCTTGCCGTCCTGCTCGGCCGCGAAGCTGAACGGGCGCACATGCGGCTGGTTGTCCACGCTGGTGGCCAGATACCACGCGGGAATGGAGGTTAAATACTCCAAGACGGTTTTCATTCCAGGGGTCATTGCGGTTCCTTTCTGCCGGTAGTTTCGACTGGTTCGGCTTGTGGGAGGGGGCTGTTGATTTGTGGGAGGGAAGCTGCTGATTGTGGGGCAGGGATAGGTCCCTCGTCTCCGATTGCGTTCGAATCTAAGGTGCGGCGTACATGGGCTGTTCAGTGTGGGGTGCTGCTGCTACACGAGCGCGTTCACGGCGAAGATGCACACGAACAAAAGCGCAATCACGACTGCCGCCACGCCGTCGCGCGGCGCGAAACGCAGCGGATGCATGCGCGTGCGGCCGACTTTTCCGTGGTAGCAGCGTGCGTCCATGGCGGCCGAAAGCGTCTCGGCGTGACGGAAAGCGCTTGCGAACAGGGGCACCAAGAGCGACACCAGCATGCGCACCGACTTGGCGGGGCTGCCGGCGGCTGACGCGCCGCGGCTGATCTGCGCGCGGCGGATGGTGACAAGCTCGGTGGCGAACTGCGGCATGAAGCGCAGTGCGATGCCCATGATCATGCCCAGCTCGTGAGCGGGAAGCCCGATGCGCGAGAACGGCGAAAGCAGCCGCTCGAACGCCTCGGTCAGATCGAGCGTCATGGTGGTCATGGTGATTAGGCTCATGCCCATCATCATCAGCACCAGGCGGGCGCCGATGAACAGGCATTGCCGCACGCCGCCCTCGCTGATGCGGATGAAGCCCAGCTGCACAAGGGTGGCGCCGTCCTGCACCACGAACAGGTTCAGAAGCGACGCGAACAGCGAGATGAACAGCAGCGGGGCAAGCGATTTCGCGGCCTTGCTGGGCGGCACGCGCGAGATGACGTAGAACGCCAGCACGAACACGGCCACCACGCCCAGCGCGGCAAAGCCCTGCGCGCACAGCACAGCAGCGATGAACGCGCAGCCCAGAAGAAGCTTGGCGCGCGGGTCCATCCGATGCAGGGGGCTGTCGCCGGGGCAGTAGCTGCCGAAAGAGAATGCGCCGTTCATCGCGCACCGCCTTCGCCGCCGGCAGGCGCGGAGCCAGCCGCCGCCATGCGTGCCGCCACCTCGTGGGCAAGCGACGCCTCGTCGTAGAGCACGCTCATGTCAAGCGGCATGCCGGCGTCGCGCAGCTTGCGCGCCATGCGCTGCGGGCACGGCTGCCCCAGGCCGATGGCGTTGAGCTCGTCGGCGTGGATGAACACCTCGGCGGGCGTGCCCACGCAGAACATCTCGCCCTCTTTCATGATGAGAACGCGGTCGGTAAGACGCGCGAGGTCGTCCATGCTATGCGACACCATGACCACCGTAAGACCCTGTTTGTGCAGGTCAGAAATCATGCCCAGGAAATCGCGGCGCGCGGCGGGGTCAAGGCCGGCGGCGGGCTCGTCCAGCACCAGCACGCGCGGACGCATCGCCAGCACGCCGGCGAACGCCACGCGGCGCTGCTGGCCGCCCGAAAGCTCGAACGGGCTTTTCTCCTGCACGTCGTCAAAGCTCAGGCCCACCTGCGAAAGCGATTCCTCCACGCGGGCGCGCACCTCGTCTTCGGAAAGGCCCATGTTGCGCGGGCCGAACGCCACGTCGTCGAACACGGTGGCGGCGAACAGCTGATGCTCGGGGTACTGGAACACCACGCCCACCAGCGAGCGCGCCTGCGCGGCCGCCGCCTTGTCGGCGATGTCTTTGCCGTCCACCAGCACGCGCCCCATCGTGGGCCGCACGAGCGCGTTCATGTGCTGGATGAGGGTGGATTTGCCCGATCCGGTGTGCCCGGCGATGCCCAGGAACTCGCCCTCCATGACCGCGAAACTCACGTCGCGCACCGCCCACAGCTCGTCGGGGTCGTTGCCCCATTTGGCGCGTTCGGCCTGCACGTCGGTTACGGCCTTGCCGCGCTTGAGCGCCTTCTGCTGGCGCTTCGCCATAGCGGCGTCGTAGGTGTAGGACACATGGTCGAATTCGATGAGCGGGGTGCCGCTTGCCACGCTTGTGCGTGGGAGCGGCGGCAGCTTCTGGGGCGCGACCGTGCAAACGGCGGGCGTGCCCTCGCGCTCCGCGTGTTCGGCTACGGCGCCATCAGCGGTACGCGCATCGCCGTCAACGCCTGCGGCCTCCACACCATTCGCGGCAAGCACGCCGCCGTCATCCGTGGCGCTATCCGCCACGGTATACCCGTCAGCGCACGGGAACGCCGCAGGAGCCGCCTTGCGCAGCTGCTCGATCAGCGCCGATTCATGCACGCACGGCACTACGTCAACGCCCAGGTCCTGCAGCTGCACCGAGAAGTCGCA
Organism: uncultured Slackia sp.; assembly: GCF_944321625.1. GTDB lineage: Bacteria > Actinomycetota > Coriobacteriia > Coriobacteriales > Eggerthellaceae > Slackia. The sequence continues at coordinate 26,242 of NZ_CALUMA010000057.1, read as the reverse complement.
CGCGAACGGCACCTCCAGGTTCAACCGTGCCAGCACGTCGGTGCGCACCAGCACCTCGCCGGGCGTGCCCTCGAGCGCCACGTGCCCCTCCTCCAGCACGATCACGCGGTCGGCCTCGGCGGCCTCTTCCATGAAATGCGTGATCATGACAATGGTGAGGCCCGTCTCATGAAGCTCGCGGCACACGCGTATGAGGCCCTTGCGGCCGCGCGGGTCCAACATGGACGACGCTTCGTCCAAAATCAGAATCTTGGGCTCCATGGCCAACACGCCGGCAATTGCCACGCGCTGCTTCTGGCCGCCGGACAGGGCGTGCGTCTCGTGCTTCTCAAAGCCCATCAGGCCCACCTCAGCGAGCGAGCGGGTTACGCGCGCGGCAATCTCGGAGGGCTCGATGCCCAGGTTTTCGGGGCCAAAGGCTACGTCGTCTTCCACGAGCGAGGCCACCAGCTGGTCGTCGGGGTTTTGGAACACCATGCCCGCGGTGGAGCGAATCAGGTAAAGCGCCTGCTGGTCGCGGGTGTCGCTGCCGTCCACCGTCATGGAGCCCTCGTCGGGAGCCAGCAGCGCGTTGATGTGCTTGGCGAACGTGCTCTTGCCCGAGCCGTTGCCGCCAAGGATGCAGACGAATTCACCCGCGTTCACGTGCACGTTCACGTCGCGCAGGGCGAACGTCTGCCCGTCGTAGGTGAATCCAAGGTTGGAACTGTCGATCATTGGATGCCTTGTCCTGTTGTTGTCTTGCGTTGATCTGTCTTGCGAAGCCTTCATTGGGGAGGGGCGCTGCGGCGCGCGGGGTAGCGGGGCGACCGTCGAACGATGCCGCGAAACGCCTGCCCGCTTGCACCCAAAACGCAGCAAGCCCGGCAAGTCGCGCCTGCCGGGCTTTGCGTTTGCGTCTTAGCGACCCTTGACCTGATTCTTTTTAGGGGTGATCAGGTTGGAAACCGCCTTGTAGATGACCATGGTGAGCACGGAGTTCAGAATGGCCTTGGCCAGGTTGAACGGCACCACGGCGGGGAGCAGCAGCGGCATGATCACGTCGGTGCTGCCGTACCAGAACCACACGCCCACGGTGAGGTTGGCGATGAGCGCGCCGATCAGTACGGTCACGCACGACACGGCGAAGCCGGCGATGGCGCCCTTGAAGGTGTGGAACTTGCGGTAGATGAGCGCGGCGGGAAGCACGTAGCACACTGCCATGATCACGTTCATCAGCGCGCCCACCCAGTCGCCCATAATCAGGCCGTAGATGACCACGCCGATCGATCCAACGGCCACGCCGGCGCCGGGGCCGAACGCGAAACCGCAGATCATTGCGGGCACGAATGACGGGTCATACGTCAGAAACGTGACGCCCGGGATCAGCGGGATCTGCACGAACGCCAACAGCGCGCCGATGGCGGCCATAAGCGCCATGGTCACCAATTGACGGGTGTCCCACGCATTCGTGTTCTGGAATTGGACGGTCTTCGACTGTTCAGACATGAAAATCACCTGCCTCTTCCATCCGGACTTTGACCGTTGGCCCCGGGTTTTCACCGGATCAGCCTGCCAAGCGAACCAACGCCGGCAGGGTCGCGGGCTCATCGGTGAGCGCGGGCTTGTGCACCGCGTCCGATTTACCGCCAGTGAGGAATTCCACCTCGCCCTGAAACAGTACGCAGGCGATTGTAGCACCGAGCGCCACCATTGTGAACCACTTTATTTGGGTAAAGTAACGCAAAGGCGCGATTGGGGTGTCTATAAGGAAAGGCGTGACGGACGACCTATGGCATGGACGGGCAATCTGCGGTGCGGGCGACAAAAGCTTGGAGTTATAGCCAAAACTCACAGAGAAAGACAAAGAGGGCAGCAAAAACTCGTTCATGCTGCAGTTTTATGGTAGGCGGCGAAGTAGGGGGAAACATGGGTGACATCTGACCTGGTGTTTTGCACGACCTGCATGCTGGTCTACTTTAAAATGTGCCGAAAAACTGCAGCATGAAGGGGTCATCTGCTCGATGCGCCGTAAAAACCGGGGACCCAGAGGTGGATTGCGGGTTAGAAGGAAGGTCGAGAGCCGATGGGCGAAGCGGCCTGCAGAGAGTTCATGCAGGAAGTAAGACGCGAAACGATAAGCGAAGTGATTTACAGGGGTATTGGTGCCTTTTGCCTTAGAAAAAGATTGAGGCCCGGAAGGGAAGGGCCGGGCCTCACACAAGGAGGGGATGATCGGTGCAAGGGGAATGCACCGTTTCTGCTTTAACAAGCAGGCAAGTGAAGGAGGGGAGCCTTGCGCTTGCAGCTGCAATTATAAAGATGCGGTTTCGAGAACCTATGACGAGGCCGTGGAGGTCTTGTGTTCTCGGATGCAAATCGGTGTAAAACGCACCGTGCAAATCGCCGGAGCAACCCTCGCGGGCGGCGTTCGGCTTGCAATCGTCCAAGAGAATGGGGCGGCGTTCGACTTGCAATCGTCCAAGAGAGCGGGGAAGGCGAGGAACGCACGGAACGCAAAGAGCGCAAGGAAGCGCGGGAGCGTGCCTATCTCGTGGGTGTCGCGGCGGGCGCATCGTTCGGTGCGTGCCCTGCGTTACAATAGCGCGCGACGAATACTTCTCGAGTTTGGAGCGAACCCCATGGCTGATATCCAACTGCGATTCCATCATGACATGCTCGTGCTTTCCGCGCCCATCGACTACGCGCTCGCGCGCCAGGGCGTAGACGTGGAGGACGATTTCGAATTCACCAGCCTCATCGAGCCCGAGATGGCGACCGATGCGCTGCGTCTGGAGGCGCTTGCCGGCGCGCAATGCCTGGTCACGGCCACCGAGGGCATCTGCCCGGCGCGTTTGGCGCACGCGCGCATGGAAGACCGCGCGGCCGACGTGGCCGCCTCTGCCCTGGCGAGCGCGAACGCCAACAATCCCCAGCACGTCTTGTGCGAGATCGGTCCGTGCAACCTGCCGCTGGACCCGTCCAGCAAGGCGTCGCTCAAGCAGACCGTGCAGCAGTACGAAGCCTCTGCCTGCGCGTTTATGGGTGAAGGCGTTGGCGCGGATGGGGGAGACCGCGCGGCGTTGGGCGCCCAGGGCGTTCCCTTTGACGCGCTGTTCCTCAACGGCATGCGCACCGAGGCCGACATGCGCTGCGCCATCGAGGGCGTGCGCAAGGTGTACGACGGCCCTCTGTTTGCCAGCATGGATGTCAACGACCAGGGCGAATTCGACCGCATGACCGTGCAACAGGCCGTGGAGGCCATGCAGGGCGCTGACGTGGTGGGCGTCCGCAGCGCCGCCGCGCCTGAGGCGCTGTGCGCCACGGTGCGCCAGATGGCCCAGCTCACCGATGCTCCTATCCTGGCGCAGATTCGCGTGAAGGCTCCCACCGCGCAGGAAAAGAAGCGCGCTGCGCTGGGCGGCCCCATTCCCGGCAACCCGTATCCCATGCCTGACGCGCTTGCCGACGCCGCGCTCCAGCTGCGTGCGACGGGGGCGCAGTTCCTGCGCGCCTGCGGCGAGGCGACGCCGGCCTACACGGGCGCGCTCGCCGTGGCGGCTATGGGTCGTGACTGCATTCGATAAAGGTTTACGACGGCGCTCGGAATGCGCGTGTGGGCGCGCCGGGCGCCATGAATTACGCAGCCTCTACTTTCAATATGTGAAAGGACAGCTTTTGGCACTGCTCGAACGAAGCGAATCTTACGGCGAGCTCCAGCGCGTTGTGGACTACCTATATAAGAGTAGCGAGATGGTCGAGCGCTTGGACGTGATCATCGCGGCAGAAATGTTCGATATCCACTCCGATTTGCGTGAGATCGTTGACCTGTTGCCGCCCGGCGCCTATACGCGTGTGGCGCTGTGCACCCAGCTCAACTCGTCCATCGCCGGCCACGGCTGGGGCTACGTATACGGCACCGTAGAGTAGGGTGCGCGCCGTCGGGATTGATGGCGTGCTTCGGCGCACGGTGTCGTAGGGCAACTGCGTACGCGACACCGTAAGGCAGAGTTTGCGGTGTGCCCATTACCCGCCGCCCACCGTTCGCCCGCAAGAGCATGCCGCGTGTCGAAAGAGGCCCGCTGAGCCAGCCTTACAATTTGTTGCGCAACAAATTGTGCGAAAAGCACGATACAATCAAAGCTTGATATGTGAAACCGAGGCGAGAAGGGAGGCTGGCCGCATGAAGCACGCCCGTGAAGCGGCGACGGATGAAACGCCCGCAAGCGAGGCTCCGTCGCACGAATCGCTGTTGAATGGTCGCGTAGCGCAAGAAACGCCCGTGAACGAGCATGTTCCGCATGACCGAGCGGCGGGCGAGCGCATGGAGCCTTCCGCTGCCGCGCTCCCGCAGATGGGTTCGCAGCCCGTGCAGCCGGATGCGCCCCGGTCGGGCTTCGTGCCTGCCACGGCCCGGCTTCGCATGGCTCCCTCCACCTCGCGCTTAGGCACGGTAAGCGGGCTCATCGATCGCGGGCGCAATCACGCGGATGGCCATCATGAAGGCGAAAGCGCGTTCGACCGCCTGGTGGACGATCTGACCGAAAACGCCGGCGCATCCGACGACTATTCGGTGCGCAGCGTGTTCCGCGCCATTTCGGACGACGCACGAGCCAACAAGCAGGGCGCTGGTTTTCAGGCGGCGCGCGAGGCGGCCGCCGAGGCGCTAGGCAGGCTCAAGGCCACGCTCCCCACGCATCACGAAGCCGGCAAGCCGCATATATCGCCGCCAAGTCGCCAAAAAGCGCGCACGCGGCGGCGGGGAGAGGGGTCGTGAGGCAAAATTTTGCACAGCCTTTACGAATAAACGCATTTTGTTGGCTGTGGCCCCACACGATGCAGCCAACGTCCTTTACAATCCTAAAAGTTTGAGTGCTCGCCGATTTTTCCTCCATAAGACTTAAAACTCTATGGGGGGGGGTGCTATCATCGCCTCCGAACATTTTCAGGTGACGCGAGGGCGCGTCGGTCGGCAACGGGACAAGAGGCTCCGAAGCGCGGCCCCGCGCCATACGATAGAGAAAGGAAGCGCCAGAGATTCAGGCGAGCGGAATCTGGCACAGCGCATAGAGATATGAGCGAGAGAAACCAACATATTCCCGGGCAGCCCCGAGGCGGCCAGTCAGGCCAGCCGGGTCAACCCGGCCAGCCGAGGGGCGGCCAAAGCTTCGGCCAGCCTGCGGGCGGTCGGGGCTATGCCGGCGGGCAGGCGCCTCAAGGCGTGCCGGGCTCTACGACCCCTGCGGGCTTTCGGCCTGCCACGGCCGGTCGCGGCTCTCATGCCCAGGGTGGGTACCGTCCCGCCACATACGGTGCGCATGGTTCGCACGGGGCATACGGCCAGGGTCAGCAAGGCTTCGGCGGCGGTGCTCCGTACGGCGGCGGCTCCCCCTACAACACCGGGCGTGACGACAATCTGATCAAGGTGCGCAAGAAACGCCACAAAGGCGCCAAGATCGCTCTCATCATCGTAGGCATCGTGGTGGCGCTAGTGGTGGCCGCAGGTGCGGCACTCGCCCTGTGGGTCAACTCCCTCAACTCCTCCATGAGTCTGAACGAGGAAGACCGCCAGGCGCTCTCCCAGGTTTTGGAACAGCCCACGCAGGCGGCGGACGGCAAGGAAAGCTCCGCATTCTACATGCTCATCCTGGGCAGCGATGCGCGCGAGGGCGATACCGCCAGCCGTTCCGACGTGACCATGCTCGCCCGCATCGACCCCGACACTGCCACGGTGGACCTCATCTCCATCCCGCGTGACACCATGGTGACCATCGAGGGCCAGGGCACGCAGAAGATCAACGCCGCCTACGCGTTCGGCGGTGCGGCGGGTGCCGTAGAGTGCGTGTCTGAGTTCGCGGGTGTGCCCATCTCGCATTACGCCGAGGTGCACTTCGACGAGCTCGAAGACGTGGTGGATGCCTTGGGCGGCATCTGGGTGGATGTGCCCGAGAGCTTTGACGCTGGCAACGGTGGCATGTCGTTCCAGGCCGGAGAGCAGAAGCTTAACGGTGAACAGGCCCTCGCATATGCCCGTGAGCGATACAACGTGTCCGGTGGTGACTTTGGCCGCGCTCAGGCTCAGCGTCAGATTGTCGAAGGCATCATCAAACAGGTGCTCGCCAGCAGTCCGGCAGACCTTCCCAGTATCATCGGTCAACTGGCCGAGAGCGTGAGTACCGATTACTCGGTTACCGATATGGTGGCGCTTGCCCAGCAATTCATGGGCAAGGATGTCACCATGTATTCGGCGGCGTGCCCCAGCTATTCGCTTTCGCAGGATGGCGTGAGCTATGTGGGCACCATGTTCGACGAATGGCGCGCCATGATGCAGCGCGTGGATGCGGGACTTGATCCCAATGACGAGAGCGCTGAAATCCCCGAAGAGCAGGCCAACAACCCCGACCTGGGCGCTGCGACCAACTCGCCCGCTCCCCAGCAGTATGAGGATTTGGCCGCCAACGCAGGACTGACCACCGACGACGTAGCACCCGCCGAATAGCGGCTTTCGAAAGGCAAACCCACAATGACGTTACTGGAACTTCTCAAACTGATGCGCAAGCATCTCAAGCTGGTGGTAGCGCTGCCCATCGTGTGCGCCATCGCCATGGGGCTCGTGAGCTTCCTGTTCATGCCCAACACCTATACGGCCTCCACCAGCATGTACGTGCTGGTGCAAAGCGACAACACCACGGGCGCCACCATGAGCACCGATCTTTCTGCCAGCCAGATGATCACCAACGACGTGGCGAACCTCATCACCAGCGACCGCGTGACCAAGGATACGGCCGCCGCGCTGCAGATGAACAGCCTGGATGACTACGACATCGCCGTGAACAGCGAGACCACCACACGCGTGCTCACGCTGAGCGTGACGGGTCAGGATGCCCAGAGCACGGCCATCATCGCCAACGAGTTGGCTAAAAACGTTTCGGCCGTGGCCCAGGAGGTCATGAACGTCCAGAGCGTCAACGTGATCGACGAGGCCGCCACCCCCGAATCTCCCAGCGGCCCCAATCGCATGATGTACACCGCGGTCGCGTTTCTGGCGGGCCTGTTCCTGGCCGTCGCCATCGTGGTGCTGATGGACGTCCTCAACACCCGCGTGCGCGGCGCTGAAGATGTGGAAGAGCTGCTGGGTGTGCCGGTTATCGGCCGCATTCCGGCTATGAAGGAAGGGAAGTAGACATGGCGCGAAAGAAGGGCGGAGCCGACAAGCTGGTGGTGCAGAACGCCGCCAAGACGCTTCTGGCCAACATCCGCTTTGCCAGCGTCGACAATCCCATCCGTACGCTGGTCATGACATCTTCGGTGCCCAATGAGGGCAAGACCACCGTTGCCGTGAACCTGGCGCAGGCCATTGCCACCAGCGGCAAGCGTGTGCTGCTGGTTGAGTGCGACATGCGCCGCCGCAGCGTGGCCGACATGATTGGCGCGCATGCCAAAGCGGGCCTCTATGCCGTGCTTTCCGATCAGGTGCGCTGGGAGAATGCCGTGGTTGCTACGGGCCAGCAGAACATGGACTTCTTGGACGCTGAGCCGCATATTCCCAACCCCGCCGACATCATTTCGTCCAAGCGCTTCGCGCGTCTGGTGCAGATTCTGGAAGAAGCGTACGACTACGTGATTTTCGATACGCCTCCGGTGGGCACCTTCGTCGACGCGGCCATCCTGTCCACCATGGTGGACGGCACGGCCCTGGTGGTGCGCGACAACTTCACCAAGCGCGATGAGGTGGTGCATGCATTCGAGCAGCTGAAGAAGGCCGAGGCCAACATCCTGGGTGTGATTCTGAACGGCTGCGAGACCGAGACCAGCGAGTACTACTACGCGTACTACACCAAGGACGGCAAGCGCGTGAAGAAGAGCGAGCACTCCAGCGGTCACGTGTCGAGCGGTGCGCAGGTGCCCGATTCGGATTTTGCGGTGGACATGCCTACGCATCGCGGGCGTGGTCGCCACAACGTGGGGTAATCAGCCAAACGGCGTAAGGTTCACGTAAAACTGCCGCCGAAGCGCAATGTTGCGCAACAAATTGCAGCGAAGCGGTGGCAGTATAGGAAAGTCAGGGTGGGTGCTAACCTGCCTGCGATTGAAGAAAGGGAAACGACGGATGCGCGACTTGCATTGCCATATCCTGCCGGGCGTTGACGACGGCGCGGCAGATTTGGATGAGAGCCTGCGTATGCTCGAAGCCGCTAAGGCTGCGGGCATCACCAGCATCACGTGCACGCCGCACTGCCGCGACCCTTACTTTGATTACGACGCCATGTGGGACGCCTACGAGCTGCTGGTGGAGCACGCCGGCGGCTTCCCGCTGCAGATGGGCTTTGAGGTGTATCACCCCAAGCTTATGGAGCTGGGCATGCAGTGGGCGGAATACCTGCACTTCGACGGCAGCAACGAGTTTCTCCTGGAGCTTTCTACTCGTGCGACCGAGCTTGAGTGGAACGAGTACGAGCGCACTATCTTCGAGCTCCAGGGCATGGGCTACGACGTGATCATCGCGCACCCCGAGCGCTACCGCCTTATCCAGAAGGACATCAGCTTCGCAAAGCGCCTGGTGAAGATGGGGTGCAAGCTGCAGGCGTCTGCCGACTTCGTGAACGGGGGGCGCCTAGGTGCTGAGAAGCGTCCCGCCAAGAAGATGTTCGACGAGATGCTGTACCGCTATATAGCAAGCGACGCGCATAACCCCGAGCACTACAAGGCGTTCGCGGAGGCGCGGAAGAACTACAAGACCCGGGGAGCGCACATGCGCGTGTAGACTCTGCGGGGCGCGTAAAAACGCGCATTTTTTCGGCCTGATTTCAGGTGACGCGAAGTCGTACGACGACGCGGCACCGCGGGTCGGTCTGGCATCCAATCTCCTAAAAGGGCAGGATGCTAACTCCTGACGCATCGTCGTCGGGATTCAATTCGCAAAGGCAACCCGCCCAGCGAATTGAAGCGAACTCTTGGAGCATGACTCCAAGGCGAGCGTGAGCTTTCTGCCGCTGGCGCAAACCACGGTTTGCCTCGGCGGCAGGAAACTGCGCATGGTGCCGCTGGCTTGCACAGTCGCCGGCGGCACCGGGGACATATCTTGATGGCGCGGAATCGTCGCTGGGAGCGCGTTTCGTTAGCGGTTAAGGGGATGAATATCGTCATGCCATGGGGATGGTTGTGGGGGAGGGTGCTAACTCCCGGGCGAAGCCATGCCTGATTGCGGCGGCTTCAGAGGGAGGTGAGCGCCGTGGCGTTGTACGTGATTCAGGTTGCCGGCGGCAAAGAGAGCCGCGTGGTTGACCTCATAAACAAGTTCGTGAGCGAGGGCCTGGTGCAGGAATGCTTCATCCCGCGCTACGAAGTGATGCGCCGGTACCGCGGCGAATGGCACAAGCGCGTGGAAACGCTGGTGCCCGGATACCTTTTCATAGAATGCAAAGACGTGGGACGCGTGAACGAGGAGTTGCGACGCGTGCCCGCATTCACCCGATTGCTTGGCAATGACGATAGATTCATTCCTTTGACCGACGACGAAGTGAGATGGCTCAACGCCTTCACCGACCTGGGCGATAGGGTGGTGAAGATGAGCGAGGGGGTCATCGAAGGCGACAAGGTGATCGTGCTGAACGGCCCGCTCATGAACCATGAGGGTTCTATCAGCAAGATCGACCGCCACCGACGAATCGCGTATCTGGATATGCCCATGATGGGAAGAACAAAAACGATCAAAGTCGGACTAGAAATTGTCAGCAAACGAACGTGAAGAACTGAATAGTGCTGCTGTGGCGGGAAGCGGCGACGGAGGTCAGGGGATGGATGCTGATCAAGCTGTAGCTGTTTCAGGAAGGGAGCCGGTGTCGGGCGTCAATGGCGTAACGCCGCTTCCTACGGTTATCGAAGTGCCTCTCAAAGAAGACGAGCTTGTTGATGCGGCGAAGGAAGCGGGCGAGTCGCTTACCGAGGCTGCAGCGCAGGCATCGACCGATGAAGAGCGCGCGAGGGTCATGGCAGGCTTGTCCGATACCCCGCGCCTCACCGAGAGCGGCATCGCGCCTGAGGTTTTGGCGAAGCTGCTGCCCGATGACGAAATTGTGGTGCTGCCGCGCGTATCGCACGTTGCCGGAGGATTTGGATACCGATTCATCAAGCGTGCGTTCGACGTAGTGTCATGTGGTGCGGCTCTTATCATTCTGGCACTTCCCATGGCTGCAATTGCTTTAAAGATTAAGTCCGAATCGGCCGGTCCGGTTATCTATGCACAGAGGCGCGTGGGCCTGAACGGCAAGGTATTCGAGGTCTATAAGTTCCGCAGCATGTATACGGACGCTGAGGCAAAGGGTGCCCAGTGGGCAACTGAAGGCGATCCTCGCGTGACTCCGTTCGGTCGCGTGATGCGCAAGACGCGTTTGGACGAGATTCCCCAGTTCTGGAACGTGGTAAAGGGTGACATGAGCCTGATTGGCCCGCGTCCCGAGCGCCCTGCGTTCCACGATGAGTTTTGTAAGCGCATCGATGGTTGGGAGCAAAGGCTGCTGGTGAAGCCCGGCATTACGGGGTTGGCACAGGTGACGGGCGGTTACGAACTGCTGCCCAAAGAAAAGGCCCTCTACGACATCGAATACATAGAGAACCGCGGAATCGGAATGGACCTCAGCGTGGTCTGGAAAACCATCCGCACGATATTTACTGGGGATGGTGCACGATGACAGCTCTTCCGGACTATACTGTGCTTATTCCGGTATGGATAAAAGATAATCCTGTTTTCGTAAGGCAGAGCATTGATAGCATTCTTCGCCAAACATACAGGGCGGATGAAATACTAATTCTTTGCGATGGGCCTCTGACGAATGATTTGAATGAAATGCTGTCAAAGTTCGAAACGGAAAATAAAGAGGTAAAAGTAATTCATTTCACAGAAAATAGGGGTTTGGGTCCAACACTTGCAGACGGAGTGCTGGCTTCTTCTAACGCAATAGTTGCGAGAATGGACAGTGATGACATTTCCAAACCGGAGAGACTTGAAAAAGAAATATCGGTTTTAGAATATGGCGGATACGATATCGTTGGGTCTGCGATAGAGGAATTCCAATTACAGCCCGGTGATATGTCTTCCGTTCGAATCTTGCCAACCGAGCACTCGAAGATTGCGCAATTCTCGAAGACTAGAAATCCGTTTAATCATATGTCGGTTGTTTTCAGAAAAGAATCGGTGATTAGAGCGGGAAACTACCGAAGTTTCTACCTACTAGAAGATTATGATTTGTGGGTTCGAATGCTATTAAGCGGTTCAGTCATGCATAATCTTGCTGATGCATTGGTATACGTTCGGACCGGGAATGGAATGATATCTCGCCGTGGCGGCATTTCCTATTTGAAATCGCAGATTAAGTTGCTCAATGCGTTTTACGACTATGGTTTTATATCCCGCCTTGATCAAATAACTGGAGTATTAGCGAGGTGTCTAATAACTTTAGCACCCAGTAAATTGCGGGGATTGATTTATAGCGTCTTTTTGCGTAAACCCAATTCAGGTGATAGTTGTGAGAATTAGCGTAGTTATTCCAACTCATTTTCGTCCAAACACATTATGCAGAGCGATTGACAGTGTTCTATCGCAAACGTATCCAGTTGATGAGGTTATTGTTATTTCGGATGGAGTTGATCCTCTAACGACGGATATTGTGAACAGATATAAACGCAATGATGATAAAGTGATTTATGTTGAGTTTCCCACTCCGCGAGGAGCTAATTGCGCAAGAAATGTTGGCGTTTCTCTCGCAAGTGGAGATTGGATTGCATTTCTAGATGATGATGATGAATGGCAATGCAGTAAAATAGAAAGTCAAGTCAGGGCGATTAATGAGAACCCTGGCATAGGTATTGTCTGGACTGGGGTTCGTCAAATATATAGCGAACTTGGCGTCAGCTATGACAGCTTGCCAAGTATTTCCTCTTCGGGAAAAGTCTCTGACATATTAATTAAAAACTATATTGGAACAACATCTTCGGTATTATTGAAAAAAGATGTCTTTAGGGAAGCAGGCGGATTTGACGAAGAACTGCCTGCTCTTCAAGATTATGACTTATGGATTAGAGTTGTTCAAATTACTCGCGGTATTGCAGTTCCGTCTGCGGAGGTGCTGTATTACTGCAGTTTTTCATCGAATCAGATTTCTGCATCTTCAGAAAGATATGAATTGTCGTTTCGCATCATCGGGCATAAGTATCGAGAGCAGATTGGCTGCTTAAGTGATTCCGAAAAACTGGAAAGATCGGTAAGCATTGTTCGAGTTTTGCTCGAGAAGAAAATGAGATCAAACGATAAGACGGGGCGAGTGGAATTGTTGAAAGAACTCGTCAGTTTAAAACCAATTCTTGGGATTGAATATGCTGTTGCGTCATTGATTCCGTATCGAATCCTTTTGAAGATTAGAGCGCTGAGAACTGTGAGATTGTAACGATGAATTCTAAAATCATAGAGATGGCAATAGCTTGGCTTTTTATTGCCATTGTCGTGATTATCGCTCTTTGTATTGATAGAATCGATAAAAAGCGTCAGAGTCAACTCATTGCAGTTTGCATTATTTCTACTAGTTTGATGATGTCATTTCGAACGCTTGGGTTAGATTTGGCAAATTATCAGGTTCTGTATACGACACAATTTGTTCCATTCTGGTTTGGAAATGGTATAAATGATATATTTAGCCAGCAATACGAAGCGGTTAATTACATCATGGCTCAATTGTTTGGGGCAAGCGGTTTTCGATTGTATTTGTTCGCAATGAACATCATTCCTCAGATTCTTGTGTATATGATTGTGCGGAAGCAAGCGCATCCTTTCCTGTATTATGCACCATTTATTCTGTATTATTTGTTCCTGATGGATCAGGTTCGACAGTTTTTTGCCGGTTCATTTGTTCTGCTTTCTCTTTTTGCAGAAGGAGCGCTTCTATCGTTGATTGTGCTTTGCGGAATAGCGTTCGCTCATTTCGGAAGCATTCCGGCAATGGTAATTGGAATATTCAAAAATAAGATGCCGTCTCAAGTTTTTCTGCTGTTTCTGGCTATTTTTATATTCATTTGCGGTTATGTTATAAGTCAAAATTCTGTCGATTCGGGTATTTTAGGCAGGTTATCTACCTACTTTGATGATGGATTTTCTGTCTCTGTGTCATCCCTCCACGATATCGTACGTCTTCTCTTTGCGCTGTATGGTCCGGTCACTTTGACAATTTTTTTTATTTCAAATACAAGGAGATTTGTCACTCTTCGTGATAGCGAATCTTCAATATTCAAATCAGCATTTGATTATCAAAGAATTGCTGGCGTGATTTTTTTTGCCCTATTTTTTGCAACTCAGAGTGAAGTTATTGCTCCTCGTCTCTTTAACATAATGTCTTTTGGGTCTTTTATTTTAATTGGAAAATATCTTGAGATGTCTAAAAAAAAGAGTCTACTAGTGGTTTTACTCTGGCTTGTATCGATTGACCTGGTAGCGACGCTCTATTATTTCAGTGCTTTCGTTTCGTGGAGTTAAGGATTGATTGCATATGAATTTAGCCCGATATTATTACTGGAAATATCTCAATCGAAAATATTCTAAATATACTGATGAGCAGTTCGAAAAGCTCATCATTCAAGAGTTTGAGAAGCGATTGGGCAGACTGCCGGACATAACAAACCCCCAGTCTTTCAATGAGAAAATCCAATGGCTAAAACTTCATTATTATTCAAAAAAAGAAGGAATACTTGCAGACAAGTATATGAATCGTGAGTACGTAAGCGAAGTAATTGGAGCGGAGCACTTAGTTCCCCTTTTATTTGCCTATGATGATCCGAGGGAGATTTTATGGGAGGAAATACCCGATAATGTTGTGATTAAGGCAACCCACGGAAGCGGGATGAACCGGCTGATTTTTTCCAAGAAAGAAATCAATCGTTTCCGAGTTGTTCAAGAAATGAGAAGATGGCTTAATATAGATTACGGTTTGCTTAATGGTCTCGAACTGCATTATCGGTATTGTACGCCCCGAATTATTATCGAAAAGATGCTCAAAAGCACCTCCGGGGAGATTCCTAATGATTACAAGGTTTTCACATTCAATAATGGCTCTCCGGTAATTCTTGTCTGCAGCGACAGGTTCACTGATGGGGGGATGCAGGAAATATGGTTTGATAGCAATTGGAAAAAAATCGACGTTCAAGAAGGCGGCATGCCGAACGATTCCCAAATAGCGAGACCTTCATGCCTATCTAGGATGCTCGAACTAAGTGAGCGTTTGAGAGGGGAGTATCCTTTTGTAAGAGTGGACTGGTACGAAATAGATGGGAATTTGTATTTCGGGGAGCTGACTTTTACCCCAAAAGCCGGATTTGAAGATTTTTCTCCGTCTTCATTTGACTATGAACTTGGCGCAAGAATCAACTTGAAATTGTTTGATCATGGCAATTAGTCTAAAGAAAGCTGCAGTTTTTCAGTTTGCGGCAAAGTACTATAATTATTTATTACAGATTGTTTTGACCATCGTACTTGCTAGGCTTATTGGTCCAGACGAATTCGGCCTAGTAGCAATCGTCACGGTTTTCTTGAATCTTTTTTTTCTTCTTTCTGATTGTGGCCTAAGTCCGGCAATAGTTCGGTATCAGGAATTGGACAACAAAGACCATAATGCTTTGTTTACTTTTTCGGGTGTTATTGGAATTGCGCTTAGTCTCCTGTTTCTAGGTGTTTCGCCGGTTATATCTTTCTTTTATCAAAGAGATGAATTGACCCCTTTGCTGACTCTAAGTGCGATTTCTATTCTGTTTAATTCTCTCAATATGGTTCCAAACGGAATATTGATTAAAGAGAAACGATTCGATTTGCTGTCGATGCGGCTTGTCATCGTATCCTCCTTGACCGGTTTTATCACCGTTGGATTGGCTTTCTTTGGGTTTGGTGTATATGCATTGGTGCTACAAACACTGTTGAACTCGATGCTTGTTTTTGTCTGGAACTACATGATGACGCCTATTAAGTTTGGGGAATGGCGTTTTGTTAAGCAAGTGAAGAAAGTGTTCAAGTATTCGACCTATCAGTTTTTGTATAATCTTATTTCGTTCTTTTCCGGAAATCTTCCAAACATGGTGCTTGGGAAAGCAATGGATCCCTATCGACTAGGGCTATACGATAGGGCTTTTAGGCTATCGTCATATCCTGCTCAAGCTTTGGGGGGCGTTGCCGGATCCGTCCTCCAGCCTTATCTTCGAGATTTAGACTCTAAAAGACAAGAGCTTTATTTGGCCTACATTCGTCTTCAGAAAATCCTTGTCCTGATAGGAGCACCCATAAGCGTTTTTTTGCTCTTCTCGGCAAGGGAGATAATATTGATTATGTATGGTCCGAATTGGGTTGATGCGGCGATTCCGTTTGCCTTGCTCTCAATTAGTGTTGTGTTTAAAATCTCTAATTGCACAATAGGTCCTCTTTTGCAAAGTACGGGGGATACAGAATATCTATTCCGTGAAGGCGTAATAGCGACAGCAATCACTGCGATTTTTCTTTGTGTGGGAGTTGTAACTAATGAGTTGTCGTTAGTTGCCTTGTGCGTCTCCCTTGCTTATGTTTTGCATACGGTTCCATGCATTTATTACACTATCCATAAAGTATTCAATCAGCCCGTTGCCAAATATGTGAGATTATTTGCCCCCGAGGCATTGGCTTGTTTGTTGTACTGTGTAGCAATCTATGGCTTTATTCAGCTTGGGGCCAGCAGATTGGGTACTGTAATTTGGTTTCTTCTGAAAATAGTCGCTCTCGCTCTAGTGTTCTGTGTGGTCTATTTTATCTGCCATCAATTTACTTACTTTAGTAAAAACGATAAGAAAGGTAAGCAATGTCATTGACAGCGATTTTCGCCACTGACGATGGGTTTGTGTTTCAGACTCTGGTAGCTGCGAGCTCCTTAATTCGTAACGGAGGGATAAACGATTTAGATGTAGTGATTTTGACAAAAGCTAATGATTTATCAAAAAAAAGTAGAATGCAAATTAATGCGGTGGAGTCAAAATATCAAACTAGCATCAAGGTATTTGAGATTGATGAGAGCAAGATAGCAGGTGCCAAGTCTAAAATCCCTCATATTTCTCAGCCGACATTCTACAGGCTGCTTGCACCGTCGCTTCTTCAAAACAAGGATAGGTGCCTCTATCTGGATGGCGATATAGTCGTATCCTCCTCGATCGAGCCTTTTGTTAGCGAAATCGGCCTAGATGATTCTTCTTGGGATGTTAAAGGGGTTTTAGCTCCGTATATGTTTGCATCAACGAAACAGGAGAGGGCTCGATCCCGATTGAAGTCATTTATTTATCGTGTTCCAGTGCTTAGGTTCGAGGAATACATTAATGCAGGTGTTTTGCTGATGAACTTGAAATCAATGAGGAGTCGGGGTGTTGAGGGCCTTCTCAAATCATATATTACTAAAGGCTTCCATGATCAAGATGCAATTAATATGGCGTGTCGTGGAAGAATTGCGTTGGCAGATTGCCGATTCAATACTCCCGTTTGCTATTTTCAACTCGAAAACGGGCTTGTTAAGTGCGCTTCTGACAATAAGGCAACCCAGACATTCGGGACGAAGGCAATCCAGGAGACGATTGCCAATCCTGCCATTCTGCATTTTGCTGGACCCAATAAGCCATGGAATGTTGAGAACCTTCCTTTTGCGGAAGTGTGGACAAGAGAGGCTGATCAGGTAAAAGAAATAATTCAAGGAATATGAGGCAGAATGAACGCTATTGAGCATCTAATTGGTTTTAGAAACAGTATTCCAAAGCCATTCCGAAGGTTCATTACATTTTTAATTCAGCTATACGGGGCAGATATTCCACAGACGACTCAGATTGGTAGAAACGTAAGATTTCCCCATAACGCAACAGGCACCGTTTTACATCCAAATGTAGTTATAAAGGAAAATTGCGTAATATACCAAAATGTGACAATTGGCAGATCGGATGTGGAAAAGCCTTTTACGGGGGATTTTGAATTAGTTATTGAAGAAGGCTGCATTGTTGGCGCTGGTGCAAAAATATTGGCCGCACAGGGCAAGCCGTTACATGTGGGCAAAAAATCAATGATTGGTGCAAATGCGGTGCTGTTGTGCTCAACGGGGGACAACGAAGTGTGGGCGGGAGTGCCTGCGAGAAAAGTAGGAATGCGAAACCAGGGGAATTGATTATCTGATTCAAATTGCACATGGGGCAATCTTGGACATTACAATTGCAAAAGAGGAGTGAAAATGGCTAATGCTGTCGCCATCGCTGGCACTGGATATGTCGGACTATCTGTAGCGCTGCTGCTTTCGCAGCATAACGACGTAAAAGCGCTCGATATTGTTCCGCAGAAAGTCGAGCTTCTCAAAAAAGGCATTAGTCCGATTAGGGACGTCGAAATCGAAAGGTTTCTAGCGAATCAGAAGGAAATGGGACTTTCATTCAATGCCACCATTGATGCTGCGGAGGCTTATGGCGATGCCGAATATGTGGTCATCGCTGCGCCTACCAATTATGATTCGGAAAAGAACTTCTTCGACACCTCTGCCGTAGAAGCGGCGATGGATGCTGTTCGCGAGGTGAATCCCGATGCATGGATTGTCATCAAGTCCACGATTCCTGTGGGATACACCGAGCGCATCAGGGCTGAGCGCAGCGATGCGAAGATTATTTTCTCGCCCGAGTTCCTGCGTGAGGGACATGCTCTCTATGACAATCTTCATCCCAGCCGCATCTTAGTTGGCGCACCCGCTGACGATGCCGAGGCGGTTGAGGCTGCGCATCGTTTCGCCGATTTGCTTGAGGAGGGCGCCGATGCTGCTGAGCGCGAACGTGTGAACGCCGACGGGTCCGCGGGTATCGAGAAGCTGGTGTGCGGGCCTACCGAGGCCGAGGCCATCAAGCTGTTCGCCAACACCTACCTGGCGCTGCGCGTGTCCTACTTCAACGAGCTGGACACCTACGCCGCCTCCCGCGGGCTCGACACCGCGCAGATCATCCGCGGCGTGTGCCTGGACCCGCGCATCGGCTCGCACTACAACAACCCCAGCTTCGGCTATGGCGGCTACTGCCTGCCCAAGGACACCAAGCAGCTGCTGGCGAACTATGGCGACGTGCCGCAGAACCTGATCGAGGCCATCGTCGAGTCCAACCGCACGCGCAAGGACTTCGTGGCCGACGAGGTGCTCAAGCGCGTGAACGAGCTGGTGTACTCCGGCGTGAAGGCGCCCGTGGTGGGCGTGTACCGCCTCACCATGAAGACCGGCTCGGACAACTTCCGCGCGAGCTCGGTGCAGGGCATCATGAAGCGCGTGAAGGCCAAGGGCGTGCCCGTGGTGGTGTACGAGCCCACGCTGGACGCGCCCGACTTCTTCGGCAGCGAGGTGACGCACGACCTGGAGGCGTTCAAAGGCGAGTGCGACGTGATTATCGCCAACCGCTGGAGCGAGGAGCTGTCCGATG
Source organism: uncultured Slackia sp. (assembly GCF_944321625.1). GTDB lineage: Bacteria > Actinomycetota > Coriobacteriia > Coriobacteriales > Eggerthellaceae > Slackia. The sequence goes on along the minus strand of NZ_CALUMA010000057.1, from coordinate 7,786 downwards.
TGGCCGGTAAGGTCTACACGAGGGATCTGTTTAAGAGAGATTAAAAGGATGCATAGGAGATAATGTATGGGCTTGTTCAGGAAAACGCGAGACGACTGCACGATTAAGACGTTCGCTAAGAAGAACGGCATCCCCGAGAGCGCTTTCCGCAATAAGGACGGAAAGAAGACCCGCAATGACAAGCTGATCGGGACCATGCGAAAAGAAGGTAGGAAGTAAAACCGTGGGTGCCGGCGAGGAAACGTCGGAGAGATGCCATATGTGGCCGAGCTGTTCGTTCGTGCCGACGGCGGGTCCCCGATAGAGTCCGGACACATTTGCCGATGCCTGGCGATTGCCCTACAGGCCGAAGCGCACGGGATGACCGTGCCTTTCTTGTCTCTGCCGAAGAATCGAAGGGGATGGTCGCCGCCGGAGGGTTCGAGGCGATGATCTTAGGTGGCGACCCGTATTGCTTGGGCGAGTTGGACGCTCGAAAGGTTGCGGGCCCCGGGGCGAGGGAGATGCTGCGTTACTCGTGGACGCCTACGGCGCGGACGAGCTATTCACGTGGCCGTTTCATCATGCCCCTGAGACGAGGGAGGAGAGCCAAAATCTCACGGTATTTTTCAAAACCCGGATGTTATCTGTGTGTTCGATATCTATTTCCCTCAGGGCTTTGCTTGCAACGTCTTCTGGCAAAGGCGGGAAATTATTCCTCTCCAACGTCTTGTATTTCTCGGATACCATCGAGACGTACCTCTGGACAAAGAATGCTCTCTCTTCTAGGTTTAAACGGGAGAATTCAGCTATCAGACTGAAGCGGGAGAGGAGCTCCGCCGGAAAGGTTTTTTCCAGGTCATGACGAGGACAGTTGCTCGTGAATACGATGACATAGCCGTTTAGGTTATGGACTACGCTTTGTGAATCCGTGTACGATCCCGTTTCGAGAAGGTCGAGGAAGAAGTTCCATACTGCCGGCTCAGCCTTCTCGAACTCGTCGACGAGCAGCAGCCCTGCCTCGGAGTCGCTGATTTTTATCCCGAGTTCTCCTTCTTCGCTCCCCACATATCCCCTCGGACTTCCGATTAGGGAGTTGAGGGAGTCCTTGCTGCTGAAGTTGCCCAGGTTGATTTTGGGAAGTCGCTGCCCTGGAGCTATTGCTTCGCAGAGAATCTTCGCAACCTCCGTCTTTCCCACGCCGGACGGCCCTAGGAGAAGCAGGGAAAGTATAGGCTGCTCTCCGAGGGCGTTAAATAGTCTAAAACTGTACGATTTGGATTTGAATGCGGTTTTGAATTCGGCTTGGCCGATGAGCTCGCGGCTGAGCGCGACCTGCACTTCCGCGAATTCATTCTCGTCGAGGGATACGACGGTTCTCTTTTCTTTCCCGCCCTCCGCCTTGCTCTTTTCGTCCGTCAGGTCGATTTCGATTTCCGCTTCAATTCCGCAGTTCTCTATGGGATCGAATATGGTTCTGATCTCGTATGCGGCGGTGCGTGCGAAGACTTCTTCGCCGATGAAGACGGTATCTGGGGGCATCTGATAGATGAGCATCTCGAACTGCGCCAGCATCGAAGTGTTGTTCGGATTCGGAACCAATCTCAAGAACGATGTGACGTCCAGAGCGGTTTTCTCTGCCGTGGATAGGCCTTTGACATGGATACTGTCAAAGAACTCAAAAAGGGACATCACTTCGAAGCCTTCTAGCTCAAGCTGTTCACGTAGTTGGTTGTATTGAGGTCGTTCGTATGTCGTGAGCTTACGCATCGCCTCTCCTAGTCTTTCTTGAAAGTCACGGCTTGGATTATCGCCATGACATCGATATAGAACCCTTTTTTATTGACGGTTGCTTTGTCGCTGTCGATAGGAGCGGTCGGTTCTCCTCCACATTCAACGACTTCGATTGAGGATGCCGGCTTGGTTTTGCCGGATTGCTGGAAGTAGTCTAGGGGGCTTTTTAGCTCGTTGGGCTCGAGGTCTCCCTTGTATATTCCGACTATGCCGACTTTGCCAATTAGCAGGTCGTCGATGGTGTACTTGCTTTCGAACATCTCATCCCCATCGATTGGGATTTTTGCGTACAGCGTGCCGTCTGCCGCGCTTCCCTTGAGCTTAAAGGAAGCGCTGTTCTTTACGAACGACTGCATCATGTGGCCAATGTCAAGGCCTCCGACTTCAGGGAGGGCTATTCCGTCAAGAGTGCCGTTCATGATTGTCAGAATGCCTCGCACCTCTTCTTCGTTGAGGAGCTCAAGTGAGATGTTGCCGATGTAGACTAGGTCGCCTTCGCTGAACTCGTCTTTATGGGTGTAAACCTTGCAGCGTTTCATGATATCGTAGAGCAGTCGGCTTTTGGTGTTGACGTACTCGAGGGTGTCGACGACCTTCTGCTGCTTTTCGCTGCTGATTTCCCCGCTTACCTTCGTTTTGAGTCTGGTTAGGAGTGGGGGGTTAAATTCTGCCTCGATGTCCGCCGCTGCGCTTTTCCCTGAGCTTTTCTGCTCCTCTGACGAAGCGCTTGTCTTTAGCTGGTTATCCAACAGCATTCTCGTCTCGAACACTTTCTGCTGGTTCATATAGTAGACCGTGAACAAGTCGGGAAGTTTGTCGGTTGCCATATTGCCCTCCGTTCGATTTTGCGTGGGGAGTTTTACGCGCTCAGGCGTTCGAGTGCTAGGTTGTCGCGCTGTATTAGAATGGAGGGACCCGTGCACCTCCTATGTAATTGCAGTAGGCACCAATATACCAAAAGCAATGCGAGCAAAGGTGGGCGGGGAGGATTCGCGCTTCACCGCAACGCTTCGATTTGCTTACGGTGTGGGAGTGGAAAAGGCAATGGCAGAAGCGCATTCGAGAAATACTCGCAGAGCAATACGCTCACTTGCTAAGCCATGATAATGTGGAAAGATATGGGCTAATACATCGGTCTTTGCGTTGCTTCCGCTATGCACAATTCATTTTCGACTCAAGAACGAAACACGCCTCCTGATTTCTTAGGAACGAGAAAATATCTGCATATGGCACTCCGAATTCTTCCAGGACGTTCGGAAGAGGGACTCGCCTCTGTGCGTTGGGCTCGAGTACCTCCTGCGTTACAACGGTGCAGCCATCGACGGCAGCAACTGCGGCAAGCCAGGGGTCGGCTTCCTCTACTTTGAGGAATTCGCGTTTCGCGGAGTCCCTGAACTGGCTGCTGCCCTGGACGTAGTTGGCGATTTCCAGGTACTTCGTTTGATAGGCTGGATTTGCCGACTGGTCTATGAACGTCTTCTTCCCAATCGAGTCTTTCGTCCACTGCGACAGCGCATCTTTACCTGCCATTATCTCGTCGTAGACCTTCTGAATGCTGCCGCTGGTACCGAGTTCAAACTGCCGTTCTAAGAAGTCCCAGAAGCCGGGGCAGAAGTCCATGGCATAGAAAGAGTTCTGAGACTGAATGAGGGCGTTCGTATCCAGCAGGTATTTCACAGCGCATAGCCCTTTCTCTGGTAGTAGTTTGCGAATACTTGCGCGTGCATCCCCGTTAGCTTGTATGCGTCTGCGTACAAAAGCCTGCCCGTTTTAACGCCTGCAAACACGGCATCTGTGAAGAGCTGGCCAAGATTGGAACCCTTGGTGGTATAGTAGTCGCCGTTTCCGGATTTTCGCGGTTTAATGGCTGCTTTGTTTTTTACATGTGTGTTGTACAGGACCCAGAAGCGGCTTTCGTCAATGATGTCGAGTTCGCGCAGTCGTCTCAAAGAGGCGAGCGTACTGGTGCGGGTTCGTGCTCGAAGCGTCGCGAGTGCCTTCTCGGAATCGCTTTCTTCCTCGGCTATCCTTATGACAACGTCGGCGGGCATCAAAAACTCAACCGCCACCTTGTCGCAAAAACCCTCGTGTCCATTGGCGTCCAGTACGTCCTCGGGGGAGTTTAGCAGGCCGGTATGACCCAGGGCGAGGTGGGCAAGCTCGTGCGCCAGAGTAAAGAGTTGAGCCGTTTTTGCGTCGCGTCCGTTTACGAAGATGAGCGGGGCATATTCATCGGCAAGAACGAATCCTCGAAACTCGGACACGTCGAATAGCCTTCTGGTGTTGCCGCCCGCGTATCCTGCAATTGCAACGGAGATGCGGGCGGCTTCGATTGCTCTTCGGAGATGGCGTACCGCTTCGTCCGCGCTGTGCGCCTCGATTGCGGCCCAGTTCTTATGGAGGCCAAGGAATCTATTCAAATAAGAGGCCGCTTCTCTTGGGTCGACATCTTCAATGCTATTGAAGTGGCCAACAAGCTCAACCGTTCCGTATCCGAGGTCTTTGAAGCTGTCGCTCATCCAGCCCTGCCTGTAGAGCATCTCGTCGATCGTCTCGAAGAGTTCGGGGCTGGGGTTCTTGGGCGCACTTCCGGACGGTGTTCTGAAATCGGCGATTTGAAGCCTGACGTCAGGTGTGGATTCGGCAAAGAAGTGCGGAACTATGGTATGGGTTTTTACGGCTAGCTTTTCTAGCTGCTTGAATGTTGGCTGCCTCGTACCGTCGAGCCATTCGTCGATTTTGGGGAATGCCGGTTTAAGGTCGTCTGCCGTAAGATTGTTCCAATCCATTGCCCACTTGATAATGCTGGGATTGACCTCCATGTTCCTCACCTCCTTCTCTCATTGCGTATGATTCTACCATCTTGGATTAACCTCGTCCTGTCGGAATAGTCGGAACGTGTCTCTCGCATTTCTGGAGCTTGTGGTGTCGAAAAACTCGTGCGGGCCCACCGAGGCCAAGGCCATCAAGCTGTTCGCCAACATCTACTTGGTGCTGCGCGTGTCCTACTTCAACGAGCTCGACACCTACGCCGCCTCCCGCGGGCTCGACACCGCCGAGATCATCCACGGAGTGTGCCTGGACCCCCGCATCGGCTCGCACTACAACAACCCCAGCTTCGGCTACGGCGGCTACTGCCTGCCCAAGGACACCAAGCAGCTGCTGGCGAACTACGGCGACGTGCCGCAGAACCTCATCGAGGCCATCGTGGACTCCAACCGCACGCGCAAGGACTTCGTGGCCGACGAGGTGCTCAAGCGCGTGAACGAGCTGGTGTACTCCGGCGTGAAGGCGCCCGTGGTCGGGGTGTACCGCCTCACCATGAAGACCGGCTCGGACAACTTCCGCGCGAGCTCGGTGCAGGGCACACGCGCCGCGTGAAGGCCAAGGGCGTGCCCGTGGTGGTATACGAGCCCACGCTGGACGCGACCGACTCCAACGGCCGGCGAGGTCACGCACGACCTCGAGGCGTTCAAGGGCGGGTGCGACGTGGTCATCGCCAACCGCTGGAGCGAGGAACTCGAGGATGTGGCGGAGAAGGTGTACACGAGGGATTTGTTCAAGAGGGATTAAAGGGATACATGGGAGATAGCATGTGGGTTTATTCGGGAGAGCGCGAGACAGCTGCATGATTAAGACGTTTACCAAGAAGAACGGCATCTCCGGAAGCGCTTTTCCGCAACAAGGACGGCAAGAAGACCCGTAATGACAAGCTGATCGGAACCATTTGGAAAGAGCGCAGGAAGTAAAGCGACGGATATGGGTTTCGCCATCTCAGCTGGGCGATGGCGCGGATGTTGGATATGATGATTGCCGAGCGGTCGCAAAGCTTGCATGTGCCGAACAAGGGTCGCTATCAAGTCGTTGCGATAGATGCCAATAGATAAGGAATCAAGATGAACTATAACGTTGGTGTTGTATGCAATGCGTGCGGTTCATGGCATAGGGTGAGGATACAGGCAGGTTATCTCTCGAAATACCCCGTGCAGTTTTATTGTGGCAAATGCGGGTCTCCTATTCGGGGGACAATTCGTCACTTTCCTGAAAAGCATATAGTCAGATTCGAGCTAGAGGTCGGAGCGCCAGCGACTGAGAAAAAGTTCGACCCTTCCGGTGGGACCATCCCGGGTGCTTACTTGGTTGAGTGCTCTGGAGAGTTGCTCACTAATAAGATGGAATTTCAGCCCACCGGTGATTTAGGTACCCTTGTCAGAAGTAATCCGTTCTTTAACGCAATGTTCATTTTTGGACCGGAGAAGCTTAGTGCCTATACACGCGAAATTGTTACTGCGCTGGAGTTCTATTCATGCTCTTGGCCAAGTAGAGAGTCAGCAATCCGACTGCTGTTGGGCAACCGTAAAGTGGAGGCGGAGTCTGTCTTAGGGATCACCTTGAATGAACAGTCTTCAATTGAGGCAGCCCACAATTTAACCAAAGAGTCACTTCCCGTGCTAATTGATGGAGAAACTCTCTGCAGAGCGGATGCGGCGCGTCGGCATGTTCGCGCATTGGATAGGGTGCAGCTTTCTAAAATGGCCTTATTTTACGAAGATCACGATTTGGAGATTCCGTTGATGACGAAATCGTGCATGAGGCTCTTCTCTAACTTTGCACGCCGCTTTTCGTCTTTTATTCCCGGTTTTACTTATCTTGCGTCTGAAAAAGGTTACGATCTGTCTCGTTACGGCAGTTACCTTTGCTGCGTGGAAGACCTCAGGGGAATTTATGGGGATTGCTTCGAACTGCTGGGTGACTTTTCGCGCATTCTTATTGGGATGGATAACATAGCTTGCAGGGGCCAATATGATTTAATGGCAGAGGACGCACCAGCTAAAAGCTTCGAAAAATTACTCACTGGTGCGCCAAAGGGAAAGATACTCAATCAGGCGGAAAGTGGGGCATATACCTCTCTTATCGGAAAATGTTGTTGGAATGCTAATTTGAGGAATGCGTTTGACCATAATTCTTACGATGTTGAATCGAAGAGTCAGGAAATACGCATTATCAATAACGATGGCTCCATCGACCATGAGCAAGATATTTATGTCGTAGAGATGGTTTGCCAATGTATAGGCATGCTAAGGTCTTTGTATGTCATGGAAGCAGTTGCTGTAGAGGTGGGAGGATTGACAGGAGCGACGGAATGAGCGGCATTGGTTGGCATCCATAACGCCCTGCGCCTCTTTTCATCGTGTTCATATGTCAGCCGCACCTCGGGTGTCAAACCATCTAGCAGTTGTCTGGCACTGATGTCAATGCGATTGATTTGTGAGCCATACAGCATATCGGGCAGTTTTGCCATTACGGTTTTCTGGATGCCGATGGCGTTGCCGGTGCGTATGCGCCGCCAGTGCTCGCGTGGGAGCCTCGTGTACATCAGCGTCTCGGTGTAGTCGTCTCGCACGGCCCGACGGCCTCGCGCGACTCCATTGCGTGGATGGCCTTGCGCATGGCGGCGATGCGCGGGTACCGTCAAGATTCTTGCGCACTTTCCGACAGCCCATAGGCCCGCCCTCCGGTGCGGCTACTCGTCCAGCAGCGTCACGTCCAGATAGCGCCTCGAGCCCCACTCGCTCTCGGCCACGTACTTGAGCCTGGCGGTGACGAGCATGAGCGCGGACCTCCCGTCGGGGAAGGTGCCGACCACGCGGGTGCGTCTGCGTACCTCCCTGTTCAGGCGCTCTATTGCGTTGTTGGTGCGTATGCGCCGCCAGTGCTCGCGCGGGAACCTCGTGTAGGTCAGGGTCTCCGCGCAGCCGTCCCTCACGACCTTGGCGGCCTCCCTGAGCTTCATGCCGTCGAGACCGGCGGCCACCTCCAGCGCCTTGGCCTCGGCGGCCTCGCGCGACTCCATGGCGTGGATCGCCTTGAGCATGGCCGCGACCTTCGGCCGCTTCGACTTGGGCACCTTTGAGAGCACGTTGCGGTAGAAGTGCACGGTGCAGCGCTGGTAGGCCGCGCCCGGGAACACCTCCGCGATGGAGCCGACCATGCCGGCGGCCTTGTCGCCGGT